>JBDTWO010000135.1:0-12999 GCA_040006635.1 Chloroflexota bacterium | reverse complement strand
CGCCCGCCCCCGTAGCTCAGTGGACAGAGTGTCGGCCTCCGGAGCCGAAGAGCGCAGTTCGAGTCTGCGCGGGGGCGCCAAGCAACACCGCCGCAAGGCGGTTTTTGTTTTTGTACACAAAATATAAAGAATGTTTCTTTGTCCGCTAATCTCCGCGAATTTTTAGCGGGATGGTACCCCACTCTACGAAAATCTTTTTGATTACATCGTGCCGTCAAATTATGGAACTACAAGTTTTACTGCGGCATACAAAAAAATTCAAAACTCCCTTTCAATCAGACAAGCGGTACAATTCTTTTGTGTTCAACAAAAAGTTATTACCCCTTACGATTTTTCTGCTATTTTGCGCGGGTTGTGAATTCCAAGTGCAACAGATCAAACCTGAGACTCCCACAGCATTGATCATCACTTCGACCTTGCCTCCCACGCTCACGCCAGCACCTTCGCAGACTCCACTCCCGCCTCCCCCTTCACCGACAACGGCTCCCGTTGAAGGGCTTGCCTCCACGCAGATCAATGTCCGCGCTGAGCCAGCCACGGTGAGTGCGGTGCTGGGCATCCTGCCTGCAAACACCAAGGTTCAGATCGTCGGCAAAGATCCCGGCGAAAACTGGTGGCAGATACTCTATCCACAAGGTAAGGACGGGAAAGGCTGGGTCACGGCACAATACGTCACAACGGCAGGCAAGTCCGAGGTCCCAGTGATCGGAGGCGGTGCACTTAATCCAAACAATGGCAACACGGCGATCATCCAGCAAAAGCTAAATATTCGCAGCGGACCCGGCACCGATTTCAACTCCATCGGTACGCTGAACCCGCAGGATGTGATCAGCCTCACCGGCAAGGATGCAAACGGCGCGTGGCTGCAAATTGATTTTTCAGCGGGACCCGAAGGGAAGGGCTGGGTCAACGCCGCGTTCGTGCAAGCGCTGGATGTGGACAAACTGCCCATTGTCACAGACGCTGGACAAGTTGTGGGCACTGGCACGCCCGTGGACACACCGCCTCCTCCCACGCCGACAGTTGTCCCAGCTCCGATCGACAACGACTCAGCCCAAGCCCCCGCCATCAATGTTGTGTTTTCCGCGACCGGAACTCATTCTATCCAATACATGAGCGATGTCTCCGCCCCCAACGGCGATACAGACGATTGGCTTCAATTCACACCTTTCACTCAAACCGTGCGTATCGACATGATTTGTACTGGCAATGTACTCGTATCCATCGAAGTCTTGCAGAATAACCAGCCTGTTCAACAACTGATCTGCGGCACCAACCAGGTGGTTGCAACCAATGCTGGCGTTACCTATGTATTGCATATTCAAGCCACGGGCGGAAATGATTTGAATTACACACACTATACGATCCGGATCGACTCAGTACAATGAGTTGCTGACTCCAGAGGGCTGTTTGTGTAAGTTTGTACAAAAAATCCTTTTATGGTAGAGTTAATGCATAATTTCACAGTCAATGAGGGCTACTTCGTATGAATGCTGACAAAATTCCAGACATTATCATCGGCAGATTGCCAGTATATTTGCGTGCGCTCCAACGCCTGGCAGATAAGGGTGTGCTGACCACCTCTTCGCAAGAGCTTGGCGAAATGATCGGCATCTCCGCCGCGCAGATCCGCAAGGATATTTCGCAATTCGGCGAGTTCGGCAAACAAGGGACGGGTTATTCCATTCCCTTCCTTGTTGACCGCCTGCGCGCCATTCTCAAAGTAGACCGCGTCTGGGATGTGGCGATCGTCGGCATGGGCGATATGGGACATGCACTGGCGCGTTACAACGGCTTTACCAATCGTGGATTCCATGTGCTCATGGTCTTTGACAACGACCCCGCTAAGGTCGGGATAAAAGTTGGGGAATTCGAAATCTTTAGCACAGCTGTCATGGCTGAAAAGCTCAAGCAACAAAAGATCAAGATGGCCGTGCTGACCACCCCGGCCTCCGCCGCCCAAGAAATGGCAGACCAACTGGTGAAAGCGGGCGTCAAAGCGATTCTGAACTACGCCCCGATCAGCATCAACGTCCCTGATGATGTGCATGTGCAGTACATTGACCCGGTTACGCATTTGCAGAGGATGACATATTATTTGTAGGAAGTTTCAACCCTTCGCCGCCTAATATTCCAGTGGGGTATTAGGCGGCGATTTTTTATATATCAAGGAGCTAACATGCCAACACTTCATCGCTTCCACGGTCTCACCACAAAATCACATTTCTTCACTGTACCTCTCGATCATTCCAAACCAAACGGAGAGACCCTCAACGTTTTTGGGCGTGAGGTGGTCGCAACCGCTCGTGAAAATGACGCATTACCCTGGCTGGTCTTTTTACAGGGTGGTCCTGGTTTTGGTGCGCCACGCCCAGAAGGCAGTAATGGCTGGCTCAAGCGGGCATTGCAGGAATATCGCGTGTTACTACTGGATCAACGCGGAACCGGGCTGAGCACACCCGTTACGCATCAAACGTTGGCACGCTTCACATCCCCAGCGGATATGGCTGATTACCTAAAACACTTCCGCGCGGATGCGATCGTGCAGGATGCTGAATTGATCCGCAAACAACTGGCGGGCGAACAAACGCGCTGGAGCGTTCTAGGGCAGAGCTACGGCGGATTCTGCGCCGTGCATTATCTTAGCGCCGCGCCGCAGAGTCTAAGCGAGGTTTACATCACAGGCGGACTCCCTTCCCTGCAACGCCCGGCAGAGGATGTCTATCGCGCCACCTATCAACGGGTCAAGGATAAGAATAATTTGTTCTATACCCGTTACCCTGATGATGAAGAACGCGCTCAGGAGATCGTAAAAACTTTGGCAAGCCAGATCGTCACACTGCCCGGAGGCGGCACACTGAGTCCACGCCGCTTCCAACAACTTGGGCTGGGATTTGGAGCCAGCAACGGCTTCGAAGAGCTACACTACTTATTGGAGGATGCTCTTGTAAATGGTGTACGCGGTCCAGAGTTGAGTTTTGCATTCCTGCGCGGCGTAGAGAACTCCCAGTCTTTCGATACCAATCCAATTTTTGCCATTTTGCATGAGTCGATCTATTGTCAGGAAGCAGCTTCCAGCTGGTCCGCGGAGCGGGTCCGAAGCGAATATCCCGATTTCGAACTGGATCCCGATCAGAGAGTCATCTTCACAGGCGAAATGATCTACCCGTGGATGTTCGAAGAATATATCAACCTTCGTCCATTGAAAGAAGCAGCCCAATTGCTGGCAGAATATGATGGCTGGCCCCGTTTATATGATATCCCGACCCTGCAAGACAATACAGTTCCATGTGCCGCCGCAGTGTATTACAACGACATGTATGTGGAACGTCAATACTCAGAGGAAACTGCCCGCACCATCCGCGGCATCAAAACCTGGGTCACGAGTGAATATGAACACAATGCTCTGAGGGCTGATGGCGAAAAAGTCCTTGGGCATTTAATGGCACTGCTGCGCGGGGAGATTCATTAACGAACGCATACTTCGTCTTTGGATTGAGCCTTATTGGAGAAATTCATGAGAGAAGAATGGTTATTGGTATATCAGGAACGTTGGTACGTTTGGATTCCCTTGAGCTTATATGCTGTGATCGTGGAATTATTTATGGCAATCCTTGGCTTCGGCGGGCTTGGGACCGGTATTGGCTATTTCCTGGGAGTCGTTTCCATTTCGAACATCAAAACAACACCTGCCTGGCAATTCTACGGCGGCGCTTTCATCGTGCTATTGTTCGCCGCCTGGCTCGGCTGGAATGGATTGCGCGGCGCGTGGGCTGAAATCCAGGCAGTTTTTACTCCAGCCTTGGTTTTTGAAGGCACGCTCGATCAAACCACAACCGAGATGCGCTCTGGCAAGAATACAAACTATCCAGTGCGGGTACTTAAAGCTGGAGACAAAACTTGGGAAATCTACAAACGCGATCTTGATCATTCTCCGCATAGTTGGCAAATCATGGCTGGCAAACAGATCCGGATTCAATATCGGCGAGGAACGGAGCAAATCACGCATATATCGGTCAAATAATCAGAACCTGGCGCAATTGAAATACGCCCACACATCACTTTATAAAATAAAAAATTTGTATTTCAACCGCCAAGTTATAAGGAATCAAATGAAAATCACAAAAATCACAACGTGCCTGATCATCATCGGCGTATTTTGTCTTATCAGCAGCTGTACTCAAACACCAACAACCGCACCGATTATTATCACATCCCACACATCCACACCAACCCAAACGCCCAGTTCGCCTTTCACAGATACGATCACACCAACGCTATCATCAACCAACACACCGGAACTCCCAAATCCAACAGCCGCCATTGAAGCGACCATTTCATCGGCGGTATTTCCAGTTGGACCTGGTGGAGCAGATGTGATCCCACATCAAATCGTGCGGACTAATAACGACTATCTCTATATCTTCACCAGCCAACAATCTTCCAAAACCCTACGTGTCTATCGCACAAGTCTGCCGGGGTTACCAAATACCACAAGCGACTTTGCGCCCCCCATCGAATTGAACGAATCCAGCGAGCCGATCTCAGTAGATGCGCTCTATGACGGCGGGCAGATGATCCATGTATTGATCAATACCCAGGCGGGTGAAGTAAAAGATTATCCGTTCGATACCGTTACGAATACCTTCCTGCCCTCGATAACCCTGGCAGAAAACGGCGGGACCGTCTCATCAGGACTCTACATCGGCACGTGTGGCATCAGCGGTATGGTGGACACCAATGGAGTTCTTCATATCCTATATTGGACGAGTAACGACCACATCCTTTATGGAGCTTACACCTACAACAGTGCCGCCAATACGCTCGTGCCCAACACTGATTTCCTGCAAGTGGACGCGGACGGAAATGCCAATCATCCTGTACTTGCCATCTCGCCACGCGATGGCTCGATGACTACAGCATGGGTGTCTCAAACCAGTGACCCTGCGCAAATCCTGGCACGAACATATAACCATGCCGCAGGCACATGGAGTGATATTGAGCCTGTCAGCACTGCCCCGGTCTGGGTCAGCTCAGATAATGGCATTAATATCGATCAGGGACCGAGTCTGCTTATCGATCAAGCTGGCACAAAACATTTAACCTATATCGAACAAATCGATTACTCCGTTGGCGATTATGGTCGCATTCACTATGTGATGAATAACGGATCAGGCTGGGTCGATCAGGGCTTAAACGCCTTTTCACACGACCCTGTACTAGCGATCAATAGCGCAGATCGAATTTATATTATCGGGCATGGACATCCGCTCAACCCAACCTGCAAATCTATGAACGAGATCTGCACCATCCAGAAAAATGAAACCTGGGCAAGTCCAACTTCTTTCGCTTTTCCACCATCCGGCTTTTCCTTCGATAGCAGCCCATCCGTGAAGTGGTCAATTGTTGGCTTCAATCGTCCAAACGTTATTGAGTTTATTTTCTTCATGACTCCCTACGACAACTCAACTGTTTATTACGGAAGGCTTCCATAAAGACTCATTAAAATTAACCATCCCTGTTATTTCACAAATCAAAAACGGCTTCCTAATCGGAAGCCGTTTTACTTGTTACACCTGCGGCAGATTGCGCCGCAAAATATTGTACATGGGTAGTGCTTTCACTGCGCCTTCTACCACGCACGTCATCGGGTTATCGACAAGATAAGCGGGAATGCCCAAAGACTTCGTCAATAGTTTATCAATACCGCGCAACAATGCGCCACCACCGCACAACGCCACGCCACGGTCGATAATATCCGCGACCAATTCAGGCGGCGTCTTCTCAAGCACGCGCCGTCCCGTTTCGACCACAGCCTTAAGCGGGTCTTGCAGCGCTTCCACGATCTCACCCGTCGTCAATGTAACGGGGCGCGGCAAACCGGTCACCTGATCCTGTCCCTGCACTTCCATACTGTTCTCAGTATCTTGCGGCACGGCAGCGCCGATTCGCAATTTGAGTTGCTCAGCAGTCGACTGTCCGATGATCACTCCATATTTACGGCGGACATAATTCACAATCGCCTCATCCAGGTCCATACCACCGGAACGCAGCGTCTCAGCCGAAACGATCCCATACATCGCCATCACCGCAGCTTCCGTACATCCGCCACCCAAACAAATCACCATATTGCCAGACGGGGAATTGATCGGCAGATCGACACCCAATGCGGCTGCCAACGGCTGCTGGATGAGGGACGCTTCGCGGCTGCCCGCCTCCAAAACTGCTTCATAGACCGCGCGTCTTTCTACACTGGTAACGCCATACGGCACCGAGATCATCACCCGCGGACGAAAGATACGCATCGAACCGCTGACACGTTGCAATAAATACTGAAGCAAAGTTTCTGTAATTTCGTAATCCGCGATCACCCCGTTCTTAAGCGGTCGTGCCACTTCAATACTCTCAGGGACGCGCCCGTACATATCGAGCGCTTCCTTCCCCACTGCCACCATCTTTTGATCGAATACTTCAATGGCAACGATCGTCGGCTCCTCCATCAGCACTTGTGTGCCATCGGCAAGCCGGGTAAACATCGTACCTAAATCTATGCCAAGATCTTTTGAAAATACAGCCACGGTTCCTACAATTCAATAAATAACGATTAAAACAAAGGTTTTGAAAAAGCGCTGGTTTTACAGCGCTTCATCCAATTCTGTAATATTGCCGTTCACTCTGCGATAGCGTCGTACCACGTCCAGCCTCAGGTTCGAGCGGCGCAATGCGGCTTCCATGACGAGGTATGAATCGCGGTCTTCTTGGGGGGAAAGATTCGCCAGCGCATCTTCGGCACGCTTCTTGGCGGCTTTGGCACGGACGATATCGATCTCTTCCATGTTTTCCGCAGCATCCGCGAGGATCGTAATGATGGTGGGCTGCACTTCAGCCACACCGCCTGCAACTGCAAAAAGTTCTTCTTTATTATTGCGTCGAACTTTGATGACACCGTACTTGAGAGTCGTTAATACCGGGGCGTGATGCGGCAATATGCCCATTTCACCAGCCGCCCCCGGCAGGACAACGATATCAACATCACCTTGAAATACGGTGCGGTCTTGAGAAACAATTTCACAACGGATCGTCATATCATTTCATCCATGTCATTCCGGAGTCAGACAGCTTGCTGTCCGTTCGAATATCCAGAAGCAAGCTTCTGGACTCCAGAGTACATATCTTTATGCATCAACAGCGAGTTTCTTCGCCTTTTCACGGACATCTTCGATCGTACCCGCCATCATGAAGGCTTGCTCCGGCAGATCATCGCATTTACCATCGAGGATTTCGCGGAAGCCACGCACGGTCTCTTTCAATTGGACATAACGACCGGGGATACCGGTAAAGCGTTCAGCCACATAGAACGGCTGGGAGAAGAAGCGCTCAATTTTACGAGCACGTGCCACGATCAATTTATCGTCTTCGCTCAATTCATCGATACCGAGAATGGCGATGATGTCCTGTAAGTCCTTGTAACGCTGGAGGATGCGCTGAACTTCACGCGCTGTCCGATAGTGTTCCTCTCCAACGATATTAGGATCAAGAATTCGGGAGGTGGAAGCGAGCGGGTCCACGGCGGGGTAAATACCCTTTTCCACGATGGAGCGTTCGAGAGCGATGGTCGCATCGAGATGTGTAAAGGTCGCCACAGGCGCAGGATCGGAGTAGTCATCGGCAGGAACATAAATTGCCTGCATGGACGTGATCGAACCGGTGCGGGTGGAAGTAATACGTTCCTGCAATTCACCCATTTCGGTCGCGAGAGTCGGCTGGTAGCCCACTGCAGAGGGCATACGCCCAAGCAATGCAGACACTTCGGAACCAGACATGGTAAAACGGAAGATGTTATCAATAAAGAGGAGGACATCCCTGCCCTGGTCACGGAAATATTCAGCCATCGAAAGCGCGGTCAGCGCCACGCGCAAGCGCACACCCGAAGGCTCGTTCATCTGACCGTAGACCATGACGGTATCTTTCATAACGCCCGATTCGAGCATTTCGCGATAGAGCTGGGTGCCTTCACGAGTACGTTCACCTACGCCCGCGAATACGGAGTTGCCTTCGTGTTCGGTAGCCACGGAGCGGATGAGTTCCATGATGATAACAGTCTTGCCTGTTCCTGCGCCGCCGAAGATGCCGGTCTTGCCACCTTTGGTAAACGGTGCAATCAGGTCAACGACTTTGATGCCAGTCTCAAAAACATCAACATGGGTGGATTGTTCCGCAAACGTCGGCGCAGGGCGATGAATGGGATAGTACATAGATGCATCTACAGCGCCTTTTTCATCGACAGGCTGACCCAGCACATTGAAGATCCGACCAAGGGTGGATAAACCAACGGGGACCATAATTGGAGCGCCGGTCGCGGAGGCGGGCATACCGCGTTGGAGACCGTCAGTAGTATCCATCGCCACGGTGCGGACCCAGCCATCACCAATATGTTTTTGTACTTCAAGGACAAGCTTCTTCTGCCCGGGGCGTTCCACTTCGATCGCTTCGAAGAGATCAGGAATTTCATTCGTGGGGAATTCCACATCCACCACGCCACCCAAAATTTGTACTACACGGCCGTTTGCATTTGCCATGATCTAAATCCTCCAGTTATTTCTCGGCGAGCGCTTCCGCGCCGCCCACAATGTCTAAGATATCGTTCGTGATCCCCTGTTGGCGAACTTTGTTATATGCCAGTTGTAAAGCGCTGACGAGTTCCTTGGCGTTATCAGTCGCATTGCGCATGGCGATCATGCGTGCCGCGTGTTCGCTGGCTTGCGATTCAAGCACAGCCTGATAGACCTGCAACGCCGTGAAACGCGGGACCATTTCATCGAGAATTTCGTGCTGACCCGGCTCATATTCATATGCCGCGGCTGTACCCGTACCGCGACTCTGTGCAAAATCTTCCACAAGTCCTTCTCTGGTTTCAAGCGCAAGTGGCAGAAGTTTTTTCGCCTTTGTGATCTGACGCGACATACTGACGAAGTCGGTATAGATCAAATGGACTTCATCTGCCTCACCCTTGAGGAATTCATCCACCGCCAGACGCCCGATCGCAGAGATGCCGCCGAACTTTGGAGTGGCGGGCAGGTTACTGAAATCAGCGAGTATAGGTTTATGCATGCGGAGCAAAAGATCGCGTCCCTTGCGCCCCACGGTAATGTACTTAACTGGGAGATGATATTTATCAAAACGTCCCAACACATAACGGATGATGTTCGTGTTGTACGCGCCTGCCAGACCGCGGTCGGCGGTCATGACGATCACGATGGCATTCTTGGGTTCCGGGCGCTCAGTCAGCAGAGGATGCAGTTTTGTAGAACCCGGCTGACCAGTGACATGCGTCAATACCTGCCAGGCTTTTGACGCATAAGAACGCGTCGCAGCCAATGCCTGAATAGCCTTGCGGACTTTTGCCGCGCTGACCGCTTCAAGCGCGCGCGTCACCTGCGAGATGTTCTTGACGCTCTTGATGCGGAGCTTCATTTCACGAGAGGAAGCCATAAATTAATCCCGTAATCTCTTCCTGATCTGAATTACGATGCCTGCCACGAACTGCGGAATGCATCCAACGCCTTCAATAGGTTGGCACGGTTGGCATCAGTGATCGCTTTTTTCTCGGTAATATCCCGCACAATTTCAGGATAGGAAGCTTCCATAAAAGCGATCATATCCGCCTGCCATTGCGCCATATTGTTCGGAGATACATTATCCGCAAAGCCATTCGTGCCAGCGAAGATCGCCACTACTTGATGTTGAACTTCCATGGGCTGATATTGCGGCTGCTTGAGAATTTCCTGCATGCGCTGACCACGGCCCAACTGCTGCTGCGTCGCCTTATCCAGATCGGATGCCATCAAGGCGAACGCGGCTAACTCACGATAAGCTGCCATGTCCAAGCGCAGACGTCCTGCCACCTGCTTCATGGCTTTGGTCTGGGCGTCACCACCCACGCGCGATACAGAAACACCCACGTTCACCGCCGGACGAATACCCGCATTAAACAGGTTGCTCTCAAGGAAGATCTGTCCATCCGTAATGGAAATAACATTGGTGGGAACATACGCAGAAATATCGCCAAGCAAAGTTTCAATAATCGGCAGGGAAGTCAATGAACCACCCGTGCCAGCCACTTTAAGAATCTTGTGATTGTCCGCATCGCTCATGTGCTTGCGGGCTTCCTCGGCTTCATCTTTCGAGATCGGACCCGTATAGACTTTGCCATTCACGCTGTCTTTTTCAGAAGCCAACGCATCTTTGAAATCTTTTTTAACGATCACATATTTATTTGCCAGACGAGCCGAGCGCTCGAGCAAGCGGGAATGTAGATAGAACACATCGCCGGGATACGCTTCACGTCCGGGCGGGCGGCGCAAGAGCAAGGAAACCTGACGATACGCCCAAGCATGCTTGGAAAGATCATCATAAATGATCAACGCATCACGCCCAGATTCCATGAACTCCTCACCCATGGCAGTACCAGAGTATGGAGCAATATACTGCAGCGCTGCAGATTCATCCGCTGCTGCAACCACGATGATCGTATGTTCCATCGCACCGGCTTTTTCGAGAATGCCGAGCGTACGAGCAACCGCAGCTTTCTTCTGTCCGATCGCCACATAAATACAAACCAGGTCTTTGCCTTTTTGATTGATGATCGTATCGATCGCAATCGCGGTCTTACCGGTCTGGCGGTCGCCAATGATCAACTCGCGCTGACCGCGTCCAACTGGGATCATCGCATCAATGGATTTGATACCGGTCTGCACGGGAGTATCCACATCCTGACGATAAACCACGCCCGGAGCAATACGTTCGATCGGGCGGAAACCAGTCGTCGCAATGGGACCCTTGCCATCGATCGGCTCACCCAAGGCATTGACCACACGTCCGATCAAGGCATCACCCACGGGGACAGAAGAAATGCGCCCGGTGGCACGCACACTCATGCCCTCGGCAATCTCTTCATACGCGCCCATGATAATGACACCAACGCTGTCTTTTTCAAGGTTGAAGGCTGTGCCCATAACACCATTTGAAAATTGCACAAGTTCCTGGGCGCGAACGTTCGCAAGACCCTGTACGCGTGCAATTCCATCACCCGCCTCGAGTACCGTTCCAATATCACTTACACCAACATGCGGCTCAAAACTATCAATTTGCTTCTGCAAATCACCTGTGATCTGCTGGATGAGATCCGTCATTTCAGTCGCCTCCACAATCATTTTGTTCAAGTTACAGGCCAGAGGTCCAGCCTGATGCGTTTTGTCCGGGTAGAATAACCCGGATAAGGGTTTATCCGGGCGTCATCCGCATTTTTATTGCTTAAACTACTTCGTGATGAGTAGTACAAGCGACGCAATGATACCTGAAAGGATGGCACTTGTCCAGTTACATTTATCATGCTCTCGTAAAACCTTGTCATTTGAGCACGTTGGACTATACTATCATCCGTTAATTTAATTCAAAGGAGCCAACAATGCCGGAACCGCTTGCACGTGGAGAAGAAAAACCTCCCAGTCGCCGTATGAAACGTTATTGGAAGGTCGCTGTACTTGCCAACATCAAGGATGACGACCACCCCAAACCGGAGGGCGTCCCGCCGGATGCTTTTGCCGACTTCGACCACATCGAGACGATCGACTCGCTGCGCACTGCCCTTGAAACTGATGGTCACCAAACGGTCTTTATCCAAGCTGACGAAGATCTGCCCTACGCCCTCAAGGAAGAAAAGCCCGATATTTGTTTCAACATCGCCGAGGGACTAGGTGGCGACGCCCGCGAAGCGCAGGTCCCTGCTTTGTTGGAGATGTTGAAAATTCCATACACCGGCTCGCGTGTATTGACGAACGGTATCTCCCTCGATAAAACCCTCACCAAAAGAATCTGGCGCGATCGGCGTCTGCCGGTTGCACCCTTTCAAGAATTTGCACTGGGCGATGAACCACTTCGCCCTGAATTAAACTTTCCGCTTTTTGTTAAACCCGCCCGCGAAGGGACCGGCATGGGCGTGGACACGAAAGCCATCGTCAAGAACGAAAAGGAATTGCGCGAGCGCGCCATGTACATCGTCAATACCTATCAACAGCCTGCGCTGGTGGAAACGTTTTTGCCCGGTCGCGAATTTACGGTTGGTGTCATGGGACGCGCTGATGCGAAATTATTTTCACGCCATCCAGAATGGTATGAAAAAGATGGCTTCCATCGCTTCCCCGTCCTCGAACTCGATATGACGCGTTCAGTCACACCACAGGTCTACAGCAACGCCTCAAAATCCAAAGAGGTGGGCGAGGCAGGCGCGCCGGGATATGTCTGCCCCGCTGAAGTGACACCTGAGCTGGATAAGAAGCTCAAGCATTTGGCATTACGCGCGCATCAATTACTCTACGCACTGGATGTCTCGCGCACCGACATCCGCCTGGACGAAGAAGGTAACCCGCGTTTGATAGAGATCAATACCCTCCCCGGTCTGACCCCTGATTACAGCGACCTATGCCTGCAAGCCAAAGCCGAAGGCATTCGTTACGAGGATTTGATCCTGGATATTCTCTATCTCGGCGCGTCACGCTGGGGCATGGTGGAGCCAAGGGAGATTATCGAGAATAATAAAAAGAAGTAATCGTCAACGCACCTTTACATCCAGAGAAGTAATGTGCTCAATCAAGAGCATTTTACTTCGCCTTATATCAACCGCTTTTTGCAACCCGATGATATTGTTTCCAATCCGTTCGGTTCACAAAGCTGGAATCGTTACTCATACGCCAACAACAATCCAATCCGATTTAATGACCCCACTGGACATCGCGCATGCGGGGACGGCGAAGATATTGAATGTGACGGAACTGCCAATACTACGACGCCGACAAACCTAAACAAATCGTCGAAACCTGATCAACCTGATCCTATTGACCTTGATAAGTTACCGTCAGATAAAGCAAAACAGAAAGTACACGACCTATATAATAGACATTATCCGAAATAGTAAAAACGGCATTATGATGTGCGGATGCT
>JBDTWO010000134.1:0-13162 GCA_040006635.1 Chloroflexota bacterium | reverse complement strand
CACCTTGTTACAAACTATGCTTCCCCATTCCACTCGATATCAAAAGTGAAGCGCCAAACTAGAGGTTATACAGCGGCGCGCTCTGCGTAACAGCTTATAGACGGTCGCCGTATAACGTCCATATTGGAGTATTATACGGCGAAAGATAAAACTAATTCCCAAAATTGCTTCCCAATCCGTGTCGATTCTGGCATCGCTTGTTCGATGTATTAATAGAGATATAAACCCGAAGGAGAAAAATCATGTCATTTCAAGCATATTTAGACAACATTGAAGAAAAAACCGGCAAGACGCCCAATCAGTTTATCGCCGAGGCGAAAAAGAAAAAGCTCACAGAGTTCAAAGATATCATCGCCTGGCTTAAGCAGGATTATGGCTTGGGCTTGGGGCACGCCAAAGCCATCGCCTATGTCATCCAGCATGGCGCGGAGTTTGAGGTGCGGCAAACGACCGGGACTCATCGCGATGCTTCTGGAGCCTTGAAGCTTGACGGCAAGTTGAAGAAAAGTACGAAAGCCAAAAAGAAATAACGAAAATTCATGTCGATTCTGCTCGCGCTTGTTCGACGTATTAATAGAACGAAAAATTCAACTTTATAGGAGAAGCGAAAATGAGATACATGATGATGACCAAGAACGACCCAAACCACCCGATCACCCCGCCGGACCCCGAAATGTATGCCGCCATGGGCAAACTGATCGAAGAGATGTCCAAAGCGGGTGTTCTGCTCGCAACCGGAGGGTTGGGACCTCATCCAACCCAGGTAATTTCCTCCGGCGGCAAGGTCTCCGTCACTGACGGTCCGTTCACCGAGGCGAAAGAGGCGGTTGTCGGCTTTGCGTTGATCGAAGCCAAATCCAAGGAAGAAGCGATCGAATTCTCGCGGCGCTTCTGGCAGGTGGCTGGCGAAGGCGCTGGCGACATTTACGAAGTCTTCGGCGGATAAAGAATTTACCGCGAAGAGCGCTAAGATCGCGAAGTTTTTTAAAGATTTTCTTTGCGTTCTTCGCGTGCTTAGCGGTTCCAAACAATGACCCTTTCTGATATCCATCGCACCATTGATGCAGTCTGGCGGATCGAATCCGCCAGACTCATCGCGTCCCTCACGCGCCTCGTCCACGATGTGGGGCTGGCCGAGGATCTTGCGCAGGGTGCGCTCATCGCCGCGCTGGAGCAGTGGCCCCAATCCGGCATTCCCGATAAACCCGGCGCGTGGCTCATGGTCACCGCCAAGCATCATGCCATCGATCAGATTCGCCGCAACGTCCGCCTCGAACGCAAGACCGAAGAAATGGGACGCGATCTCGAACTTGAACAGTCCATCGGCGTTCCAGAAGAAATAGACTCAGACGAGGATATGGGCGACGACCTCCTGCGACTCATCTTCATCGCCTGTCATCCGATCCTCTCCAAGGAAGCCCGCCTCGCCCTCACCCTGCGCCTGCTCGGCGGACTAACTACCGACGAAATCGCCCGAGCCTTTCTCGTCCCCGAGCCGACGATTGCTCAACGCATCGTCCGCGCCAAACGGACGCTCTCCGAAGCGCAAATTCCATTTGAGGTTCCAACAGGCAGTGACCGCACCGCACGATTATCATCTGTGCTCGAAGTTATTTATCTGATATTCAACGAAGGCTATTCAGCAACATCAGGCGATGAATGGATGCGTCCCGCCTCGGACGTGTTCTCGCCGAATTGATTCAAAATGAACCTGAAGTCCACGGACTCGTCGCACTGATGGAAATCCAAGCCTCCCGTCTCCGCGCACGAATCGGACCCTCGGGTGAGGCGATTCCATTGCTGGAACAGAATCGCGGACGCTGGGATCAACTCCTCATCCAGCGTGGATTTGCTGCACTTCTTCGAGCAGAAGCAGTTGGTGGGGCGTTGGGACCGTATCGCTTACAAGCCGCCATCGCCGCCTGTCATGCGCAAGCGCGTAATCCCGAAGATACAAATTGGGAAAGTATTGCCGCGTTATATGATGCGCTTGTCCAACTTACACCATCACCAATTATCGAATTGAATCGCGCTGTCGCTGTTGGGATGGCATTTGGTCCCGCCGCAGGACTTGAGATTGTTGATACACTTATTTCAGAGTCATCGCTCAAGTCGTATCATCTATTACCAAGCGTGCGCGGCGACTTGCTTGCCAAGCTCGAACGTTATACTGAGGCTTGCGAAGAATTCAAACGTGCCGCCTCGCTTACGCGGAATACACGTGAACGCGAGTTGCTTCTCGAACGCGCTGCCACAATGCTGAAGAATAGATCAAGTTAATTCGTTTGTTGCACCAGCTACGGGGGAGTCCGAAGCGGATTCCAAAAAACAAAAAATACCCTCTTGACAAACCAGAATTTTTGTTCTAAAATCTAGCTATAACACGTAACTGAATGGTTACATATATGACAAACATAAGACGAGATGTATTTCAAGCAATAGCCGACCCGAACCGCCGCGCGATCTTGAGTCTGCTGGCAAATCAGAGACTTACGCTGAATGGTGTTGCTGATAACTTTCGCATCAGCCGCCCGGCAGTATCGCGCCACATCAAAATATTGAAGGAGTGCGGCTTGGTGGTTGTCATCCCGCAAGGACGTGAGCGTTATTGTGAAGTGCGCTTTGACCGATTAGCTGAAGTGACCGATTGGGTCGAGCAGTATCGCCAGATGTGGGAGCAACGCTTTGACCGACTCGACCAGGTTTTATTGGAACTACAAAAAAAGGAGCAACAAAATGTCCGCAAAAAATAAAATCACCATTACAGCCGAGCCTGGCAAACAAGATCTCTTCGTTACCCGCGAATTCGACGCGCCGCGCGAATTGGTGTTCAAGGCTCACACCGACCCAAAACTATATGCGCAATGGCTAGGTCCACGCGGCTATGAAATGGTTCTTGAAACTTTTGAGCCGGTCGACGGCGGCAAATATCGCTACATCCATAAGGATCCACAAGGTAACGAATATGGATTTCATGGCACATTCCATGCGATGTCGCTTGAGAGCATGGTGCAAACTTTTGAGTTCGAGGGTTACCCAGGACATGTTTCTTTGGACAGCATGACGCTGGAAGAACTGCCGAACAATCGGACGAAGATCACGGTTCATTCTGTCTTTCAATCTGTCTCTGACCGAGATGGCATGATCCAAAACGGAATGGAAAAAGGCATGAGTGAAGGCTATGAACGCCTCGATGAGATTTTCGCGCAAACAAATTCATGATGGAGTGATTATGGACAGCAAAAAAGCAGGCTCTACTTCGATTGATGAATACATTGCGACCTTTCCCAAAGAAGCGCAAAAGATCTTGAAAGAGATACGTGCCACCATCAAAGCCGCCGCGCCGGATGCCGAAGAAAAGATCAGTTATCAAATGCCGACCTTTTTTCTGAACGGCAACTTAATCCACTTTGCGGCCTTTAAAAATCACATCGGCATTTACCCAACCCCGAGCGGGACTGAGGCATTCAAAGAAGAAATATCCATTTATCAAGGCGCAAAAGGTTCAATAAAATTACCGATCGATCAACCCATGCCGTTAAAGCTGATTAGCAGGATCGTGAAATTTAGAGTTGCTGAGAATTTGAAAAAGCAAAATCAAAGAAAAACAAATAACAAAGGAAAATCAAAATGAAAAAGATCACCCCGTTTTTATGGTTCGATACGCAAGCTGAAGAGGCAATGAATTTTTACGCCTCTGTATTCAAGAATTCCAAGGTCGGCGAAGTCTCGCGCGGACCCGATGGCAAAGCCTTTACCGTTAACTTCCAACTCGAGGGGCAGGACTTTATAGCGTTGAACGCAGGTCCGCAGTTCAAGTTCAATGAATCCATTTCGATGTTCGTCAGTTGCGAAGATCAAGCCGAAGTGGATTATTTCTGGAACAAGTTGACCGCCGAGGGCGGCGAGGAGAGTCAGTGCGGCTGGTTGAAGGACAAGTACGGGCTGTCGTGGCAGATTGTCCCGAAGCAGTTGGGCGATTATATCGGGGGACCAGACCCGGTCAAAGCTCAGCGCGGGATGCAAGCCATGCTGAAGATGCAAAAGCTCGTCATCGCGGATTTGAAAAAAGCGTATGATGGATAATCACGTGATGCGCTTTGCTCTTACTGATTTTTTTGTAGCTTCTCGCGTTCAGCGTCCCATAATTTAGCAAACCGCTCAAAAACATCAGCGATTATTTCAAGGTCACTTTCAGAGTAGCTAGAGATCAATTCGTCTTGAGCCTTTCTCGCCGACTCAAACCATGCTGCAGCCTTTTCGGCACTTGATTGCGCAGGAGCGATCAAAGTCCCGCGGCGGTCATTGGGATTGGGTCGGCGTTCAATTAATCCCGCCTTTTCGAGCCGATCCAGCATGGCGGTCGTTGCGCCTGAAGTGAGACCCGTAGACCTGGCAAGTTCTGACGGCGTGGCGATGCCTTTTTGAAATAGCAGCCTAAGACATTCCATATCGGTCGCGTTAAGCCCCGCCCATACATTCATGGCGTTTCGAAACTGCATCAAATTAACGCCATAGTCCCTGACTGCCATCAGGGCTCGTTTCTTTAATTCTGGCTTTGTTGATTTTGGCATAGAAATATACCCTTGACACTTTCTTTATCTTGAAGTATCTTTATTATAAAGATAAACTGGTTTATATGCAAGGTGTCAAAACAACCCCAAGTCAGGATAAGGAGATTTCCATGAGCCCAAAGACAGATACAAAGAAGTCCACTAAGGCAACTAGTGAAGGATTTACAGCTGAAGAAAAAGCCGCGATGAAGGCTCGCGCCCAAGAGATGAAAGCCGAAGCGCGTGCAGGCAAGGACAGGGCTGAAGGCGAAAAAGCCATCGTTGCAGCCATCGCCAAGATGCCGGAACCGGATCGCTCCATGGCAAAGCGGATTCATGCGATCGTGACTGCCAGCGCGCCAGCCCTCATGCCGAAAACCTGGTATGGAATGCCCGCCTATGCCGACGCGGATGGCAAGGTTATTTGCTTCTTTCAGGCTGCCAGCAAGTTCAATGTGCGGTATGCAACATTCGGGTTTCAGCCCGATGCGAAACTTGACGATGGTAATATGTGGGGTGCCGCCTTCGCGTTGATGAAGTTGACCGCCAGCGAAGAGGCAAAGATTGCCGCACTCGTGAAAAAAGCAGTGAGTTGACAGTCGTTTCTGCCTTGACTGAATAGAATAAATGTTCTAAAATTTCGGTGTCAATCGTCTTGGGAGGGTAAGAGCCTGGCTTTTGTCCTCCCAGGACGATTTCTATTTGGCACAAAACTATTGGAGCCTTGCCATGAAAAATGTGGTTTTGTTTGTTCATACTTCTTTAGATGGTTTTGCCGCAGGATCTCAGGGTGAGATGGATTGGATTACCGTCAACGATGAAATATTTGACTTCGTTACACGCCTGACCGATAGCACGGACATAGCACTATATGGGCGTGTCACTTATGAAATGATGGAAGGCTACTGGCCCACTGCGGGCGACCAGCCAGAAGCCAGCAAGCACGATATCGAACACTCCAAATGGTATAACAATATTTCGAAGATCGTGTTATCACGAACAATGGCTGGGAAGAAACCAGCCAATACTACAATTATCAGCGAGCATCTTGCAGATGAAATCAATCGTTTGAAACAAGGTAATGGCAAGAATATACTGATCTTTGGGAGTCTACGTGCCAGTCATGCGCTCATGGCAGAAAACTTGATCGACGGTTATTGGTTGTTTGTGAATCCGATCGTGTTGGGACGGGGCATCCCAGTGTTTCAGAATGTCAATAATCAAGTCGCGTTGAAGCTCGTGGAGAGTCAGGTCTTTTCTTCAGGGGTGATTGCCCTGCATTATCTGCGTTGATAGGGAGAGTGTTGGCAATGGATAATAAAAGCAAAGCACTGTCTTTCCTCACTCTGACATCTTCGGGGAAAGTCAGTAAAGCTTTTGAAGGTTATGTCAGCATAGAATTCAAACACCACAATCCATATTTCGAAGGTTCGGCGGAAGCGCTTCAAGCGGCGATGAAGGAAAATATAAAACAGAATCCAGCCAAGGTCGTGGAAGTGAAGCGGACGATCGCCGAGGGTGATTTTGTGGTCACCCATTCCCACGTCAGACAAAATCTAGATGCGCTTGGCGCAGTCGTTGTTCATATCTTCCATTTTGAAACGGATCGCATCGTGGAATTATGGGATCTTGGTCAGCAGATCCCTGAAAAATCATTAAATGAAAATGGAATGTTCTAAAGGAGAATTTCACATGACACCAGATTTGACCCCCTCTCAAAACATCGACAAATTTATCAAGGATCTCACCGATTGGCGCGGAGCCTGGATCGCGAAGTTTCGTGCGTTGATCTTGAAGACCGCACCCGAAGTCACCGAGGATTGGAAATGGGGAGTTCCCGTTTGGGTGTATAAAGGCAATGTGGTTGCCAGCGGAGTTTTCAAGGATCACGTGAAGCTCAATTTTTTTAAAGGTGCATCTTTGCCAGACCCAAAGTGCCTGTTCAATGCCGGGCTGGAGGCGAAAGCCACCCGCGCCATTGATATCAGTGAAGGTCAAAAGATCGATGAAGCCGCGTTGAAGGAATTGATTCGCGAAGCAGTTGCATATAACACGTCTGGTGGTAAAAAGAAATAGCGCAGGGAGATTTGCCTATGAAAAAAGATACTCACGCCAGCGACCTTCCAAAGATCAGCGCACCTGCGCAGCGTGCGCTGACAGCAGCTGGTATTACGAGACTTGAACAACTGATCAAGATCAGTGAAGCGGAGTTGAGTCAACTGCATGGCATGGGACCCAATGCGCTCGGCAAACTGCGCGAGGCATTACAGGAACGTGGTTTATCTTTTCGAACTGAGTCAAAAACCAAAGGAGTAAAAATGGATAAAACTATTCGCACGCATTTGGACAACATCCGCTCGGATGATGGGCAGCTGCAAAATGAAGCCTATTACGCTCTTATGAAGGACACCGAAAAGCCCGTAGATTGGGCTTATGAAGCCTGGGATGAATTGGTCGAGGGCTTGACCCACAAGGATAATCACATCCGCGCGATTTGCGGACAATTGATGGGAAACCTCGGTAAGAGCGACCCGCAGGGTAGAATGCTCAAGGATTTTGATAAACTGCTCAATGTGACACGTGATGAAAAATTTGTCACTGCGCGCCATACCATGCAAAATATCTGGAAGGTTGGTTTGGGTGGAAAGAAACACCAGCAGTTGGTCGTTGTAGGTTTGGAAAAAAGATTCAAGGAATGTATCAAGGAAAAAAACTGCGGGTTGATTCGCCATGACATCAATATCAGTTTACGCAATCTTTACAATGCAACCACTTCAAGCGAAATCAAAGAGAAGGCTTTAGAACTGATTGAGTTGGAAAAAGACCCGAAATATAAAAAGAAATATGCAACGGTCTGGAAAAAATAAAAGGAGAAACCATGAGAAAAATTATTGTTCACGAGTTCATTAGTTTGGATGGTGTCATCCAGGCACCGGGCAGTCCGACAGAGGATACCGATGGCGGTTTTGCCCACGGCGGCTGGACGCTTCCATACTGGCATGACGATATTGGCGCTCACTTTGGTCAGATATTTGCAGACGCTGACACCTTGTTGCTTGGACGAAAGACTTGGCAGATGCATGGTGAAGCCTTCGAGCCCAACCCTGAGGGAGATCCGTTCGCCGGGTTTATGAAATACGTTGTATCTTCCACGTTGAAGTCAGCGGACGGTTGGCGAGATTCAAATCTCATCAACGGAAACGTGATCGAGGAAATCCGCAAATTGAAAAGCCAGCCCGGCAAGAACATCATCATGGATGGGAGCAGCGTCCTGTTGCACACCTTGATCGAGAACGACCTGGTGGATGAGTATGCCTTGCATGTGTACCCGCTGGTATTGGGCGGTGGCAAGAAATTATTCCCGGAAGGGAAGCACGTCAATTTGAAATTGATCGAATCCGGCGCACTTCCGACGGGTGTGGTGTATCAGCGTTATCAGCCCGCCTGATTACTGACAAGGAGCTTGTATGAAAGTCCATCTTGTTGACGGCACATACGAATTATTTCGCAGTCACTTTGGTGCACCGCCGAAGAAGGCTCCCGATGGAATGGAGATTGGCGCCACGCTGGGACTCGTCCGCAGCATGATGTTGCTGTTATCCGATCCTGAAGTGACGCATGTCGCGGTCGCTTTCGACCATGTGATTGAATCGTTTCGCAATAAGATGTATGCTGGCTATAAATCCAGCGCAGGTGTGGACCCAATCATCCTGAATCAGTTTCCGGTGGCTGAAAAGTTGGTATCCGCTTTGGGATTAGTGGTCATGCCCATGGTCAAGTTTGAAGCGGACGATGCCATCGCCACCGCGACCGCGCGCTTCAAGAAAAATAAATCCGTCGAGCAAATTGTGATTTGCTCCGTTGATAAAGACCTGACTCAAATGGTGGATGGCGACAGAGTTATCTGTTGGGACAGGCGGCGTGAGATCGCGTTGAATAAACAGGGTGTTATTGAAAAATTTGGCGTTGAACCCGAATCCATTCCTGACTTTCTCGCACTCGTCGGCGATGCAGCGGATGGTTATCCGGGTATTCAAGGCTGGGGTGAGAAATCAACTTCTACAGTGTTGGCGAAATACAAACACATTGAATCTATTCCCAATGACCCGAACAAACTCGGTTTGGGATTGGGACGCGCGACAACCCTGCTCGCAAACCTTCAAAATAATTCTAAGGATGCTTTGTTGTTCCGAGAACTCTCCACCCTGCGCACGGACGTTCCGCTCAAAGAGAATCTTGCTGACCTCAAATGGCAGGGAGCCTATCCACGCCTGAAAAAACTCTGTCACGAGTTGGGTGATGAACGCATTCCCGAACGGATCACGAAGTGGAGATAGATGGTAACGTGAATAATGGATAAGGGTTTAAGCCAAGAATCGCAGGGCTAAAGCCGCTTGCTCAGCACGTGGAAGCCCTGCGGGCTGATGAGCGAGTCGGCTTTTAGCCGACTTTCATGAACTGAGGCAGGACTTTAGTCCGCACCGAACACGCCTAAAGAAATTCTATCGCTGATTCAAAAAAGAAAATTCTGCGTTTTCTGCGTTCGTCAGCGTCCCAATTTAATTTCTCAACCCAACTTGAACACCGATATCCTTAGCCCCTCATCCAACCTCACAAACCCGCATTTCTCCAACACCCGCTTGGACGCAACATTATGATTTGCCACCTGCGCATACAGCGGACGGATTTTTACCTCCCGCAATAACTCCATCAGCGCCGCGCTGGCGATACCCCTTTTCCAGAATTCCCTTCCGATCCAATACCCGACTCGCTGTTCATACTTCTCCTTCCAACAGAGAATGTGACCGGCGATCTTTTCCTTATAGATAATGGTCCGTGCGATGGTGGCTTTATTCTTCAGAATCCCTTCCCAATGCCGCATGAACTCCCCTCTATCCTTTGCTGGATACGCAGACATGGCAACGGCTTCAGGCTCAAGCTGTTGTTGAAACAAAATGGACAAGTCAGTTTCAAGTACATTGCGTAGAAGAATTTTTGTCAAAGGAGTATTCTTGGAATATTTATGAGCAAGCAGGAATTGAAGTGTTGAAGTTTACAGAGTCGTATTGAGAGTGGAGACTAATATAACTGCAAACTTATACAAACTCAATACCGCTAAAGCCCAGCAAGCTACTGCTATCAGGATCATAGGCAACTTCCAATTCAAGAAGCCCCATAAATCTGCCTTTGATGATTCCATGTTTCTCGCGACAACAAAGCCTGACAAACCCCAAAGAAAAAATGCAAAAGAGCCGACTAGATAATCAAATTGGTTTTCACCAAAAACCTTCGGTTGATAAGAAGTCCATGTTATTAAGATGAATATGCCACTAAAGAAATATAGCATGAATAGCTGGGCAGGCGACAGCCGATACCAAAACCGCTTTATTCCTAGAAACGGGTCATTTTTTGTTTGAGGAATGGGCTTGTCCCACTGGTGATGAAACTGTGTACCCGAAACGATTTCATCTTCAACATCTTCAGGCTCAATCTTCTCTAAAACAATATCTTTGTAGCTTGTTTTGGCAGGTAGTAAATTTCTCGTGACCCTAGAAGTATATAAAGAATATACCAAATACCAACCACCTAAAAAGATAACCATCGAAATAACTATTGCCCAGAAATCATGAAAAAAGGAAATCGTGATTCCTAATGCAGTCAAACAGATGAAAAATGATAAGCGATAAAACTTCTTGACTTTCTCTACGGTGTTCTTACTTTTTATGAAATACCCTGGTTTGTTACTCCCCCACGGGAAGAATACCATTTTGCCGTGCTTGTCAGCGACAAACATGTTATCAAAAGATTCGGCGATGAGAGAGAGTAATGGATTATGCTTCATTGATTCATTATTGTTGTTAGTCAAGTACCCAGCTGTGTTTTACCTATACTTTTCGTCGTGTAAAACGCTATAGGTTAGTTGTACAGCGCAATTTCTTTATAACACCATATAGGGGACATTATAAACCTCCGTATTCATAGAACACAACAACTAGCCTCTTGACTCAATCCTCTTACCGTCATAGAATACCGCCCATCATGAATTCAGTCTTCGCGCACAAGCACCATACTCATCATTCCATCCCCTGCAACACCGGGATCTGCGCGCATACCTGAATCAAGACAACAGGATAGTGTGCCTTGTTTCACCAGCCCCGGTCATTGCCGGGGCTTTTTATTTTTTGAAAATCGGTGGCTGTAGGGGCGGGGTTTCCCCACCCTGTACGGATACCACCGGCAAACTCTTGAAAAGGAACATCTATGAATCCACAACCCACCATTCGACTCTCCCTCCCCTCCAAAGGTCGCCTTGAGACCGACGCGCTTGAATTTCTCGCCGAAGCAGGCTTGCGCGTCTTCAAACCCAATCCGCGCCAATATCAAGCGGAAGTCCCTGCCCTGCCTGAGTTGGGCATCATCTTTCAACGTCCCGGCGATATCGTTGTCAGCGTGCGGCAGGGCTCCATTGATTTCGGCATTGCTGGCATTGACCTCATCGAAGAAAAACGCGGCGAGAACGGTGACATCCTTTTTCTGCACGATGCCCTTGGTTTTGGAAACTGCTCTCTCGCATTGGCGGTTCCAGAAAATTGGGACACAGTCACAGACATCGCGTCATTGAAAAAGTTCTCAGCTGAATCAAAAGTCCCTTTACGCGTGGCAACCAAATTCCCGGTCCTGACCGAGCGCTTTCTTAGTCAACATCATATTCCTCACACCTTGATCGCCGCCGAAGGCACGCTCGAAACCGCGCCCACCATCGGGTACGCCGATATCATTTCCGATCTGGTTTCATCCGGTCAAACCCTCAAAGATAATCGTCTGCGCCAATTGCCCGATGGCGTCATTCAACGTTCACAAGCCGCGTTGATCGCCAACAAGAAAGCCCTGCAAACCCGCCCCGAAGTTTTGGAAGTGGCGCGCCGTCTGCTTGAATATATCGAAGCGCATTCACGCGCCAAGGAAAATCTTTTGGTCATCGCCAACATGCGCGGCGAAAATCCCGAAGCCATTGCTCAAAAACTTTTTACGAAAACATCCGTGGGCGGCTTGCAGGGTCCCACCATCAGCTCGATCTATACGCGCGAAAAAAATCAAACTTGGTATTCCATTAACATTGTCGTGCGCCGCGATCATCTTCCGCAAGCCGTCACCGAACTGCGCAGCATCGGCGGCAGCGGCATCATTGTCACGCCTGTCACCTATATTTTTGAAGAAGAGCCGCCGCGTTACAAGGCGATGCTCAACGCCTTGAAAGGATAACCATGCTCAAACAATACGATCCGCAAACTGCAAAACAGACCCTCCTCAAACGCACGCCGCCCGACGAATTCCCCATTAGTCAGCGCGTGCTGGATAATATCGCCAAACTTTTCGGCGAACCTCTGACAGCGGAACAAGCGGTCACAAAAATTTTAAAGGACGTGCGGATGAACGGCGACTCAGCCCTTCAACACTGGACTGAACGCCTCGATTCGATCGACCTTCAACCTGCTCCCGTTTCGAAAGCCTTGATCCGATCTGCATTGGATTCGCTGCCGCTCGAGCAGCGCGATGCGCTTGAAAAAGCCGCCGCGCGCATCGAGTCCTTTCACCGCAAACAACCGCTGACATCCTGGTTCACCAACGACCTCGGCGGCACGCTCGGGCAGATCATCCGTCCGATCCAGCGCGTAGGCTTATACGTCCCGGGTGGGACAGCTCCCTTGCCATCGACTGTCTTGATGAGCGCCATCCCTGCACGAGTCGCAGGCGTGAAAGAGATCGTGGTTGTGACTCCACCAACGAGAATGCAGAATGCAGAAGTAAGAGTGCAGAATAATTCTGCATTGATCGACCCAATCATCCTCGCAGCGTGTGCCATCGCTGGCGTGGACGAAATCTATCCGCTCGGCGGCGCACAAGCCATCGCTGCGCTGGCATACGGCACAGAAACCATCCGCTCCGTAGACAAGATTTTCGGACCCGGTAATTTATTCGTCACATTGGCAAAACGCCAAGTCTATGGCGTAGTTGGTATTGACGGACTCGCAGGTCCAACTGAAACTGTCGTTATCGCTGATGAATCCGCGAACCCCGCCTGGGTCGCCGCTGATTTACTCGCACAGGCTGAACATGATCTATTGGCGTCCGCTATTTTGCTGACACCATCACAATCTTTGATCGAGAAGGTGCAAGTGGAAATCGGTCAACAGCTCGAGCAGCGCGGACGTGCCGATATCATCGCTGCGTCACTTGAAAATCGCGGCGGCGCGGTATTGACTCGAGATATTGATGAAGCCATTGAACTGGCAAACGAATATGCTCCCGAACATCTGGCGTTATCCGTTACTGAGCCGTGGCGCTGGGTGGAAAAAGTGAATAATGCGGGCGGCGTCTTTGTCGGTGAACATTCCTTTGAAGTGTTGGGCGATTATCTCGCCGGTCCAAGTCACGTCATGCCGACGGGCGGGTCAGCGCGTTTTGCCTCTCCGCTCAACGTATGGGACTTTGTAAAAATCGTCAGCTTGATCGCGCTCGATGAAAAGACGGCGCAGGCGATCGGTCCGCTTGCCGCGGTGATCGCGTCATCCGAAGGCTTGGATGCGCACAACAATGCGGCGATGTTG
>JBDTWO010000133.1:0-13224 GCA_040006635.1 Chloroflexota bacterium | reverse complement strand
AACTCGACAAGGAACGCAAAACATACAATCGCGAACGGTATCCAGTCAAATAAAAATGGGGCAGCATGTCTGAACTCAATATCTTTCTCGATAGCAGCGCGCTGATCGCAGGTGTAATCTCGAAAAATGGAGCAGCTTATATTCTCCTTGAGTTGGGCGAACAGGCGGAAATCATTCTCACGATCAGCGAGATGGTTGTGACCGAATCGGAGCGCGCAATTGCAAAGAAATCGCCTAAAAATCTCAAGAACTTACAAGAGACGATTAAAGCCGTAAATATGAAAGTTGTGGAGGACCCTTCTCCTGAAGAAAAGGCAGCGAACCTATATTTGATAGATGATCCCGACGACGTTCCCATATTATTGGCGGCAATGAAAGCAAAGGTGGATTATCTAGCAACCCATAATCGCAAGCACTTTCTGGATAATCCCAATGTAGCAAAAAATTCTGGGTTACGAATTGGCACACCCGGCGATGTGCTAGCATGGTTGCGTGAACGCTTGTGATAATGCGCTGAACTAAAATCAGTCGTCTACAGACGGCTGATTTTTATTTAACTACCCCCTAAGGTACAATTATGCTCATGTCCATAACCCTTGCCTCACTCATCTACTATCCCATCAAAGCCTGCCGCGGATTTGAAATCGAGTCCGCAAACGTTGAGCGCATGGGCTTGCAGGCTGACCGCCGCATGATGGTGGTTACACCCGCAGGCGAATGTCTCACACAACGTGAATACCCAAAGCTGGCGTTGGTCTTGCCGCAGTTGGAAGACGGCGCATTAACCCTCTCCGCGCCCGAGATGGATGTGCTTAGTCATGTGGTGCAAACAACCGGCGAAACCCGCCGCGTGAATATATGGGAAAGTAAGGGCGTTGCCGCCATCGATCAAGGTGAAGTAGTTGCAGGCTGGTTTTCAGAGTGGCTTGGCGCGAAAGTGAGACTTATCCATATTGCTGCTGGAATTCAGCGCCTGGTGAACGAACCCGATTATACGGTCAGGGCTGACGACCACACCGGCTTCGCGGATGGCTATCCCATTCTGCTGATCTCGGAAGAGTCGCTGCAGGAATTAAACGAAAAGCTTGAAACGCCCGTCCCGATGAACCGCTTCCGCCCGAATGTAGTGGTGAAAGGTTGCGCACCGTCCGCTGAAGATGGCTGGAACAAAATCAAAATTGGGGACGTTGAATTAGCAGTGGTCAAACCGTGCGCGCGCTGCGTGGTCACAACCATCGATAAAGAGACTCTCGAACAAAGCAAAGAACCGCTCAAGACCCTGGCTAAATACCGCAAGCACGAACTCGGCGCGATCTTCGGGCAAAACGTAATTCCGCTCAACGGGGGCCGGCTCCAGCTGGGAATGACCGTGGAAGTCCTATAGTGAGCGTCCTGCAAAAAATCTTTTCTCACCGCGAAGACACGACACTTGCACCTGGCGCAAGTGCAGGTGAGGACACCAAGATCTTTAAATAGGAAGCTTAAGCTTTACTTTATTAGTTTTCTTTGCGCTCTTTGCGCCTTCGCGGTAAAAGGTATGTTTTTTTCGATAGACTTGTTTATGTAGTCCGCGACAAAAAAATTTCCGAATGAAATTATTCCATAAGGCTTCAATGAATCCATTCAAAAAAATAATCGGGGTGTGGTTACTTATCATCATCACTGCCTGTCAGGCGCTCCCCACTCCCGCACCTACTGCTACAGCTACCATCACACCCGGTCCCAGCCCCACAGCCACCTCCACACCCACAGCCACACCCTTACCAACACCGGTGCCTGTCCTGCGCATCGATTCGGGCGATACCGCGTTATTCAACGGCGAGTACGATCTTGCACGTCAAGATTATCAAAACGCGTTCAACGATACCACCGATAATGGCGTGAAAGCCGCGGCGCTCTGGGGGCTTGGACGCACCGAACTTGCCGATGAAAATTACCAACTCGCGTTGGATCAGTTCACGACGCTCACCACTGAATACGCCGCGTCCACATATTCGGCGCGCGCATATTTCCTCATGGGGCAGGCGTATTACAGCCTTCAGCAATATCAACAATCCGCCGATGCCTACAACACCTATCTGACGCGTGTGCCCGGTGTATTGGATGCGTACGTGCAGGAATATCGCGGCGACGCGCTCAACGAACTCAAGGACTACGGCGGGGCACTCGCCGCCTACAACGCCGCACTCACCGCTTCTCGTCTTGACGATGGCTTGACTCTGCAAGTGAAAATTGCCCAAACCCGAGCCTCTTTCGGCGACCACGCTGGAGCCTTGACCCTCTACGATCAGATCTTTGCGAACACCACCAACGATTACGTCAAAGCTCAGATGGATTATCTCGCCGGTCAGTCATACATCGCACTTGGACAAACCGATCAGGCGAACACACGTTATGCGGATGCCGTCAAAAACTTCCCACTTTCGTATTATGCCTATCTTTCCCTGGTTGCACTCGTCGATTCAGGAGTCACTGTAGATGACCTCGACCGCGGACTTGTGGATTACTACGCCGATCAAAACGATGTGGCACTCGTCGCGTTCGAAAGATATATCAAAGCGAATGCGGTGAACAACGGCACGGTCCATTATTACCGCGCGCTCACCTATCGCAATTTACAACGCTACACCGAAGCCGTACAGGAATTGGATTATTTCACCAAAGCCTTTCCTGATAACCCCAACTGGATTGATGCCTGGCGCGAAAAATCATTCCTGCAATGGACCCAGTTGAACGACTATGATGGCGCAGTCAAGACCTTAACCGATTTTATCGCCCTAGTCCCCAACGCCACAGAGTCGCCTGAATTTCTCGTGACGGCGGGTCGCATCCTTGAACGGAATAACCGTCTCGAAGAAGCCGCGCAGATGTGGGACCGTGTGGCGAATGAATACTCCAGCAATGAGCAAGCGGTCACCGCTTTATTTTGGGAAGGCATTACACGTTACCGTCTGAACGATCTGGCTGGCGCACTGACGATCTTTCAACGCAACCTGATCCTCGCCGCCAAACCAGAAGACCGCGCCCGCGCCTATTTCTGGATCGGGAAAACTCAACAAAAGCTGGGCGACACTGCCTCCGCGCAACAAGCCTGGCAGCAGGGACAAGCGCTCGACACCACTGAATATTACAGCCAGCGTGCCCGCGATCTCTTGATCGGGCGTGGATTATTTGAAACGCCCACGCTCGTAAATCTAAACCCAGATCTGGCAAAAGAACGCAAGGATGCCGAGGCGTGGGTCCGCATCACGTTCAACCTGCCGCCTGAAACAGATCTCTCGGGTCCCGGCGCGTTGGCACAGGATGCGCGTTTCGTCCGCGGCACGGAGTTGTGGGAAATGGGCATGTACGATGAAGCCCGGCTGGAATTCGAGGCGTTGCGCGAAACGGTCAGCACCAATCCCAGTGATAGTTTCCGTTTGGGGAATCATTTGCTCGGCATTGGGTTATATCGCTCTGCCATCTTTGCCATGCGGCAGGTACTGACACTCGCCGGTCAGGACAGTCAGTCTGCATCGTTGACGGCACCACCCTATTTCAATCACATCCGTTATGGGTTGTATTACCACGATCTAATCATCAACGAATCGCAATCCTACGGGCTCGACCCCCTCTTCATGTTCAGTGTGATCCGGCAGGAAAGTTTATTCGAAGGCTTTGTGAAATCAACAGCCGGCGCGCATGGTTTGATGCAGGTCATCCCGGATACCGGTCAGCAGATCGCCACCGAACTCAACTGGCCCCCCAATTACAACTCCGATGACTTGTATCGTCCCAACGTGAGCGTACGATACGGCGCCTATTACATCAACAAGAACCGCACTCTGCTAAACGGCAATCTCTTTGCCACACTCGCCGCCTACAACGGCGGACCCGGTAATGCACTTGCCTGGAATGAACTTGCAGGCAACGACCCTGACCTATTGGTGGAAGTGATCCGCTTTGAGGAAACGCGTAATTATCTGCGGGCTATCTACGAGATCTACGGAACGTATCGCGCGATCTATAGCCCGGTGCAGTAATGTCATTGCAACCTTCGGGAAGCAATCTCCACGATGGCAAACGAGATTGCTTCGTCGCAAAGAATAAGTGCGCTCCTCGCAAGGACGAGGTGATACAAAAAAATCCCCAGCAAATTTGCTGGGGATTTTTGATTCGTCAACTATCCGATATGCGCCACGATGCGGGAATTGACCGTGTCCATATCCATATCCACTACGGCGATCAATTTGTCGCGACCAGCGATCCCCGCCACAATATCCAGTTTGTTCTTCGTTACGCCGAGAATTTCAGCCAGAAAATCCAGCAAAACGGCGTTCGCTTCGTCGTCCGCAGGTGAGGCGGCAATGCGCACTTTGACGGTGCCGTCGTCCAGGACTTCAACGATCTCATTGCGACTGGCACGCGGTGTTACGCGTACAGCCAGGGCGGAACCTCTTTGACCGTCGTGCATTTGAAATTTTCTATCAGCCATTTTTCACCTCACAAAAGTTTGATAATCAAATTGGATATGACACGGATCAGGATAATCAAAATAATTGGGCTAATGTCGAACATGCCTATGAGCGGCACCACCCGGCGGATCGGCATCAACATGGGCTCCACGATCGCATCAACGAAACGCCGCACCGGATGATAAAAGTCCATTACATAAGACAGAAGCACAGAGAGAATGACGAGCAACTCTAAAACGCTTCTTACAAATAAAATAACGCTGACCACAATTGCCATTACGCTTCACTCTCCGATTTGTATTTGCGTGCGCCAACGATAGCCTTTCCTACTCTGACGAGGGTTGCACCCTCTTCGACTGCCACTGTGTAATCGGCAGAGGTGCCCATCGAGAGTTCGTGCCAGTCCGCTTGAGGGTAGAGAGAAGCCAATCGGTCACGAAGCAAGCTCAGGCTTCGGAAGTAGCGGCGCGAGTCTTCTGCGTCCGTCCCGAGCGGAGGCATGGTCATTAATCCGCGCACGCGCAAGTTGGGCAGATCCAATACTGCTTGAATATCTGGGAGGATTGTATCCATGTTGGATAGATTTGAAACTTCCCAACCTGATTTACTTTCTTCGCCGCCTACATTGATCTCGAGCAGGACAGGCAAAAGACGGTTTTGCTCGGCGGCAAAACGATCGAGACGCTGCGCGAGTTTGAGGCTATCGAGGGAGTGTAAAAGTGCAAAATGATCAGCGACGAGACGGGCTTTGCGGCTCTGCACATGTCCGATCATGTGCCATTCTACCCCACTTTGTGCCGCAAGAGATTGAATTTTCATGACACCTTCCTCGGGATAATTCTCGCCGAGGATTCTTACACCGGCATCAATGGCGGCTTGGACAATTTCCAGTGGCTGGGTTTTGGTGACAACGACGAGGCGAATAGCCTGCGGGTCGCGCTGGCTGTTGCGGGCGGCATTTTCGATTTGCTTGAGGGTGTGGAGGTAGCGCGTGCGGATATTTGTAACGAGGTCGGTCATGTGGTTATTATAATCCGCAGAAAGGATGAAGGATGAAGGATGAAAAGACAATTGCATTAGGATTCTTTATCCGTTAATCTTCATCAATCTGCGCGAATAAATACTTACTGCAAAGTGATCAATGCCCCGAAGCGACCGGTGCGTCCTTTTTCGGCGCGATGCGAGAACCAATCGTTGGTATTGCAGGCGGTACAAATTTCAGCCACTTCAATTTGCCCAACACCTGCGCGTTCGAGGAGCAGCCGGTTGGTCTTCCATAGGTCAAAGTGGATCTTACCGTTATTTGATTTGAGCAAGAGCTCGGAATCATCACCAAATTTTTGCATCACCTGTAGGATGACATCTGCGCCCACTTCATAATGGTCAAGTCCAATGGAGGGACCAATACCGGCAATAATATCCGCCGGGTTGGAACCATAGTGTTTCTGCATGGCATTGACCGATGCAGTGGCCACGTCGCGCACCGTGCCCATCCAACCCGCGTGCGCAACACCGACCACGCCTTTGCGTGGGTCATGAAAAAGGATCGGAACACAATCTGCAAAACGCATGTATAACGTCAGTTCAGGTTTGTCGGTAAGGATAATATCCGCCTGCCGCACGGATTCAGAATCGGGGCGCGGCGCGGTGGCGCAGACCACGTCCGCGCTGTGGACCTGCCACACATCAAAGACCGAATCGGGCGAACAGCCCAATGCCTTGAGCGATAGATTGCGATTCGCGCGGACGCGGGTGAGGTCATCCCCCACTGTCCCACCCACGTTCAAAGAACTCCAGGGTTCGGGGCTTAACCCGCCATGCCGCGTGAAGATCGCGTGACGGGCTTGCAAAGTATTAAATTGAAAGAAGCGGAGATTATCCTGATGGTGAAAGGGCATAGGGGGTTTGTGTTCTTAATCAGAAGCAGAGCTTCTGGATTCCAAAATGATTCTAAGATTTACTCTGTAAAATGGAAGCAAATTTCTTGACAAAGAACTGGCGGCTCTCCGCCATGGACTCTTCGATATAGGGATACGAGAACCAGGCGGTGGCAAACCCAAACAGCGCACCCGTCAATACGCGCAGGAGCGGTGTGCTCTCACGATATGGAAGAATGGACGCCAGCCACGACCATTCCATTTGGCTGAAGAGTTGTGAGAAGCCATCCAACCCGATGGGACCCAGCCCGATCAAGAGCCATAACATCCAATGCAGAGGCTTGAGGCGGCGTCCTGTCAGCGCGTAAAGAATACCAAATAAAAAGATCGCAGAGTAGATCCCCATATCACGTTCGCATAATGCCATTTTATAGCCGACTACATTATTACCAATGAACTCACGCGCTTGCAGACGTGAGTAGGCAGTTGGATCACGCAAATCCTGGAAGCCTGTTACTGCGTCAAAAGTTTGGACTCCAGAAATATTCGCCTCAGGTAACGGATAATAGCTTTGCTCGCCAAATAAGAAGAAAGACCGAAACCCGAATTGATGGCACAGCGGTTTATAGATCGTATAAATGATCGTAGCTGGAGTTTTCAGCCCGGCGTTCATCAAAACTGGCGCTAGAATGGGCAGACCAAAATAGAGCAGCATCACGACATTGAGCACTGCCAGATAATGACGTGAGAGCCAATACATCACGCGGTCGGCACCCGTGATCGCCTCGGCGCGATGGACACGCTCATGGTGGTCTTCACGTCCGAGCTTATCAAGCTGACCGCGGCGGTCGGCGGCGGCGCTGATGGTCATCATCAATTTTTGTTTATCGAAGGGCGTCTTCAAACGGTAGGGTCCCACTTCTACCGATGGAACGCTATCGCCAAAGTTCTTTTGGATGATAGGATCCGAATCCACATCCACTTCCACGAGGCGGTGCGGATATTTTTCCTGCAAGGATTCCAAATTGGCTTTGGCTTCGATGCTAGCGGGATCGTTCTTGCGAGCGTAGAGTGTGATGGTTATCATAAGAGCCGATTATACCCAGCGGGGTCACAATATAGTGTCTATATCCCAAAATCGAACCAGAAAAATTGACTGGACTGGGCGATGCGTTCAAAGATGCCCGAGAACAGCATGAACCCGATGATGATCAACACCACGCCCATCACCACTTCCACATAGTGCATGACTTTGCCGTATTTACGTAAGGTCAGTGAAACCCAACCCACGCCTAACGCAGCAATCAAAAACGGAATGGCAAGCCCAGCCGAATAAGCGCTCAACAAAGAGACACCGGTAGAGATCTTGCCGCCGTTCAACGCCAGGGTCAAAATCGCACCGAGCACAGGTCCTACACACGGCGCCCACCCGGCCGAAAAGAACACACCCATCAAAGCGGATGAGAGATAGCCCAGTTTGCGATCAGGCAATTGCTGAATACGTGTGTCGTATTCCAAAAACGGGATGCGGAAGATACCGGTCATATGCAAACCAAAAATGATGACCACCACACCGCCGATCTTAGCCAGCCAGAAGCGCAGGTCGAACAAGAAATGCCCGAATGCGGATGTAGCGACTCCCAAAGTGATGAAGACAAAGCTAAAACCGAGCACGAACGCCAATCCGTGAGTGAAGGTCACAAAGCGATTGCTCTCGGTTGTCTCTCCACCTGCTGCACGCCCGCCCAAATAACCAATATAGGCGGGGACCAACGAAAAGACGCACGGCGAAAGGAAGGAAGCCAACCCCGCCAAAAAAGCCAGACCAATGGAAATGTTTGTAAAAGCCATACTAGACAGTTAACTCCTGAACGATAACATGGGTGCCGTTCGTCAGTCCTTCTGAAACGACATCACCTGCGGTTAATGAATTAAGCGGCGTTGCCCAGCGGAAAATCCATTTGGCATCCTCGGGCTGGCAGTTCACGCAGCCGTGCGAACGCGGCACGCCAAAATTATTATGCCAAAACGCGGCGTGGATGGCGTAGCCTTCACCGCTAAACAAAGTTGACCATGAGACTGCTGGAGTATCATATCCAGTTCCAGTTGTGCCACCGCTCATGTGGATCGAAATCGATTTACGCCACGTGGTATGTTCACCCAACGGCGTGAGGTATTCTGTCACCGGGTTGCCAAACGAATCGCGATATTGACCCGTGGATACCCGGCAGAAATAGACTTCATCAGCTCCTTCAAGACAGGAAAGCGTTTGATAATTTTCAGTACGATCCACAATCACTTTTTTGGAAGTTGGGTCAACATCCGGGTTGATCGGCGCGACATCCTCCACACTCAGCGGACGGAACGCCGAGGCTTCACCCCATAACAGATCACCATAACTACCGCCGGTGATACCCGCAGGACGCCCACCATTTTCATTGAAGCGATAATAGATCACACCATCAGCCTGGGCGAGTTGATCGATCCAGACGACCTGGCTGTAATATAGACGCAACGGAAAGCCGTTTTCTAGCAAGAATTTCATGTGCGGTGAAGCCGCTGCTCCCTCAAGCCGTAAATCAACATATGGAACTGTAACTTCTGCCCAAAAACCCAACTGTCCATTGGGGATCGCGGTGATGGGCGCATTCGGTACATTCTTCACAGGTTGTAAAGAAGGGGCGTAAATATAACCATCCGGTGTTTTTGCCCAACGCTGGTTAATGATGTTTGGATCGAGCGCGCCTTTCGTGATCACTTCCTGCTGCCAGACAACGATCTCATCATCATACAAGGTCTTCACGGCAGGCGCATTGAAACTCGGCTCACTATGGATATCGGTTTTGCCAAAAATGCGGCCCAGCCGATCACCGGCTGGGAATTGCGGCAACGCGAGCGGCGCACGTTCGGGTTTGAATGGGTTGAACGCCAACGCGCCCAGACCCAGACCAGTTAGTTTTAGAAAATCACGACGGGTTAAAGTTTTTTGCATGCATTGATTCCGTAATAAAGTATTGCGACATTCATGTCGCGTTACAAGATTGGGCAAGGATACTCATAAAAGAACAGTGCGTCAACGTGCAAATGAGAGATGATTAATGGTCATTCATCCTTACTGTTCATGACATTTAGATTGAGAAAATTGGTTTAGTCCGCCAAGAAATCCTTCAAGGCACGCAGGCAATTCAGGCTCACTTTGTGCGCTACATCATCTTCGCAATAAGTCACTTGCGCGCCGGCTTGTTCGAGAATTTCAATCGAAGCGCGGGCGCGGTCGATGGGCACCATCTCGTCTTTGGTGCCGTGAGTTACGAAGAACGGCTTACCTGCCAGCGGGCGCTGCGCGATGAGTTCATCCAATCCACTGGGGACGAAGCCAGCCAGGATACCCGTTTTATGGATTCTTTCTGGATATAGGAACGTCAGCAAATTGGACATTGCTCCGCCCTGACTGAATCCCATGACATCGATCCTTCGTTTTCGCTCAGGACTCGCATCAATCTTAGCCGATAGCTGATACGCATCAACAAGCTTGATCAATGCCTCAGCCGCCGGTCGAAGCTGTTCGAGGCTGGGCCTGCCATGATCGTCGGCATGAAGCGGACGCCATGAGTAGCCACTCGGTTCAGTGACATGCGGCGCGCGCGGGGCGATGATCCAATACTGACTCGGCAAGTCCCGCGCGAAGACCCACATCGAGTTTTCGTCGCCGGTGAAGCCGTGGAGCATGAGCAACAGGCGCGGGGAAGGATGATCCGTTTTGCGAATGCGGAGAGTCCAATTTTCAAATTCGATCAGTTCAGTGTTAGGAGCGATTGGCACGTTTTTGAATCCAATCCATAATTTCGAGCGAGATGAAGATCAAGACGATGGGAATCGCCGCCGCGCCGAGGCAGAGCAAACCGCCCACTGCCGCGCCGGGACCATAGATATAGTAGATCAAGGCTGTGCCTACGATGAGCAAAAGCAGGAATGCTCCCACTCCCAAACGGACATTGGTTTGTTTGGCGTATTTTCTTAAGTCACGAGTCATGTTCAAACTCCGATCGCGCGGCGCAGACGGCTTTGCCACGCGAATAATTTTTTGATCTCGGATAAGGCGGCTTCAACAACTTCTTCACCTTTTTGGGCAACCGCATGAACATCCACACGGTCAAGCATATCAATATCGTTCACCTGCGGGCGCAGGATGATCTCGGGCTTATCCGCTTCGAGGCGATACGTGGTGACGGCACGGGTAGTGATATCCAATGAGCGGGAGAAGATATCAAATGCCTGGGCATAACGCATTTTACTGAGCCGTTCGAGCAACTGACGCGGGAAGTATTCAGGGATGGGTATGTTCCATGTCTGCGCCGGGACGCCCAATGGTGCAGCCAGCACGACGGCGATGACGGGCAGGTTCGGTCTTAGCGCACGCGCAGGCGCAACCGGAACCGGGTCAAGCGCGCCGCCATCCACCAATTCCCATTCACCCATGCGACGCGCCGGGAAAATACCGGGGATGGCAATCGTGGCAAGGATCGCATCCACGAGCAAGCCTTTTGAAAGAATTACTTCGCAGCCGCAATTGAGGTCAACCGCCGTGACTACACAGGGCAGCTTGAGGTCATCGAAGGTTTTATCACCGATGAGTTCAGTCAGCCATTTGGTGACGCCCGCCAGCCCAAGCAGCGATGGTCCTTCATCGGGCGTGAAACCAAAGAGTTGATTCTGATCGAGCGCGGAAAATGTTTCCTCGATTTCGTCGGGCGAATATCCTAACGCGTAAAAGACCGCCACGAGTCCGCCGAAGCTGGTGCCTGCTACGGCTTCGATCTTGACGCCTTCCTGTTCAAGCCGACGAATGACGCCAATATGCGAATTGCCTTTTGCGCCGCCACCGCCGAGTGCAAGCGTGATGTTCATAGGGTTAATTTCAAGCTCCAAGTTTCAAGTGTCAGGTGTCGAGCGGAGATTTGACCGCAAACCCGCCGAGTTTGAGCGCGTGAGTGTAGATCATCGTAGTTTTTACATCCTTGTGCCCGAGTAATTCTTGAACAGTGCGGATGTCATAGCCATTTTGCAAAAGATGAGTAGCAAAAGAATGACGAAAGGTGTGAGGGGAAATACGTTTGTCAATTTTTGCCAGTTGTGCGGCGGCTTTGACAGCTTTCTGAACAGCAGTTTCATGGAGGTGATGCCTACCCGTCTGGCCGGTTTTGGAGTCTTTGAAGCGCGAAGTGGCTGGGAAAACATATTGCCAGATCCATTCTTTATGGGCATTCGGGTATTTGCGTTCAAGCGCATATGGCAGATAGACCGAGCCAAACCCGTCAAGCAGATCGCCCTCGTGAATCAGTTTGACTTGTTTTAAATGCGCCTGCAATGGCTTAATAAGGGATTCGGGCAACATAGTAGGGCGATCGTTGCCACCCTTGCCATCCCGTACAATGATCTGACGATTTTCAAAATCTATATCTTTAACGCGCAGACGCATCACTTCCATGATTCGTAAGCCACTGCCATACATGATCTGGGCGATGATCTGATACACGCCGGTCATTTTTGAGATGAGCAATTTGGCTTCGGCTTTTGACATGACGACTGGCACGGTTTCGCTTTTTTGAGGGCGTAACAATTCCAAGGTGGTCTCATCCAAGTCCATGTTTAGGACGTGCCGATATAAAAACAAGACAGCGCTCAATGCCTGATTTTGGGTGGATGCGGCAATTTTTTTATCAGATACGAGATGGGCAAGGAATTGTTTGATCTCGTCCACGCCCATTTCTTTGGGGTGGCGTTTATTATGAAAAAGAATGTATTGGCGCACCCATGAAATATAGGTTTTTTCGGTGCGCGGGGAATACTGTTTCAGGCGGATTTGGTCGTGCATTTGGTCAAGGAGCTTTTTGCCCTGTGGAGAAGAAGCTGGCTGGATTTGGTTTTGGGACATTTTCTTGCCTCTAGGTATTGACGGCTGTATAATCTGTAGATAAGTAATTATACAGTCTACAGGCTGTATATCCACCCTGTATGGGGTATTATACAGCCATGGCTGTATAAATCATAGTTGGGCAGTTCCTTGCAAAATAACAATCGGGAATAAACATAATGAATGACGACTTTCGCAATCAAGTATTTGAAACTCTTAACCAAAAAGAAACCAATGAGTTGGTTGAAATTTGGGAAAAGAATGATCGAGTAGAATGGTCAGAAATAGCATTTGGCGTTATACGAGAGGTTTTGCAAAATAGACTCGGAGAGATTCCGAAACAAAACCAGCCGATTCTCGAATATGTTGAACAAGAGATTGAGGAAGACGAATATGAAGAACTTTCTCTTTTAGATGAAAACATCATCCAAAATCAAGTGGTAGAACTTTCTGAAAACAATGATATTAATGGCTTGGTAAGCATTCTTGAAAATAATTCCGATCAAATGTTATGCTTAGAAGCGGCAATGGCTCTTGCACAGTTAGGAGATGTACGCGGAATAAATTATTTAAGCAATGCATCAAAAAATCCTGACGCAGAAGTAAGTTCTCAAGCAATAAAAATTCTTGCCGAATTAAACAATCCAGAAGGAAATCTTGAATTACAATCGCAACAAGATAACGCTAATCAGTCATATGTGCCTAAAACAATAAGAATTCAAAAAGGTTCTTTTTTAACGGGCTACATTGGCTTTATTGCACTTAATATGCTTTCATCCGTCCTTCTCAGTTTTATGCCTTTCCCATCAATCCTACGTCTCGCATTGCTTTTAGTCGCAGGTTACTATATATTCAAGTTCGTTGTAAAAAAAACAGTGTTGTCGTCTTCCTAAAAAACTGCCCAACAAAGCGTGCAGCTGACGTGTGGGAGTCTGCGCGATTTACAAGCATTTTTCTGGCTTCAAGTTTTTTCTGCTCC
>JBDTWO010000132.1:0-13427 GCA_040006635.1 Chloroflexota bacterium | reverse complement strand
ATATATTTCAGGAAGATCAACCCCAACACCACATGCTTATACTCCGACGCGTCCATGTGTCCGCGCAGCTTATCCGCCGCCGCCCATAACTGGGACTCAAAATCGAGCGTCGCGCCGTTACCGTTTTTTGTTTTTGTCTTCGATGTTTTCGGACTCACGTTGACCTCAATGATCGCTAAGCTGTCGCATAATTAACCCGTCTGCCAAGTTTAGCATAATTTGAGATGACTTCCCGTGGTTAAATAGTAACGGCTCAAACGAGCCGTTTTTGAGATCAAAATAGTGCACCCCCGTCCCGCCACTTTCATTAGTGCATCACTCCTTGCCCAAGGTAGGCACATTCCCCTAGCAAATTAGAGGCGAACGCCTCTAACGTCATTCAACCATACTCCATACAATGGATACAAATCAAGATCAAATATTCAACAAGGAGAAAAAGATTATGGATATGAATGTTCGTGAAATTTGGACCGTGGTCCACGGTATGGTGTTCGGTTTCATCTTCCTGCTGGGCTTCAGCGGCGCGTTATATATGATCTATAGCATGAAACCCGAATTGCTGACCGCCGAAGGTTTGACCAAGACCGTCAACGCTGCCAAAGTGTATGTATGGGGATTGGCTGTTTCTGTTTGGGCGGCAGTGTTCACCGGGGCATACATTGTATATCCCTGGTATCGCGCCACGCCTCCCGAAGGCACCCTCGATCTCACCCACTTCCCCAAGTTCTTGCTCGTTGCAAGTGAGAGCACTGCGAAATGGCATGAGTTTGGTATGGAATGGAAAGAGCATGTTGCCTTCCTTGCCCCCATCGCCGCTACAGTAGTTGCCTTCGTCGTCAGCTACTACGGCCCAACCCTGGCAAAGAAAGTCGGCGAACGCCGTGCCGTGATGATCTTCTTCATCTTCGCCTTCGTCGCCACCGCCATTGCCGGTATGTTTGGTGCCTTCATCACCAAAGCCGCCGCAGTCCGCTAAACTTCTGGATTACTATAAAGGGAAAATATCATGGCAACTATGGCTAAAGAAACAAACGAGAAAGTTAACGGACCTGTATCCGCCGCCCTGCTCGCTGGTGGTATCGGCTCCGCCGCAATGGGTCTCGTCACCCTGTTCTATGAAATCAACGACAAATCCGCTTTTGCAAAGAGCATGACCTGGTATAAACCAGTCGGTGGTCTCTCCGGCAAATCCATGTGGGCGATCATCTTCTTCTTCGTCTCCTGGGCAGTCCTGCACTACGTCTGGAAAGACAAGGACACCGATTTCGCCCGTATCTCCTCCATTGCAATCGGTTTGTTGGTGGTTGGTCTACTCGGCACCTTCCCGCCCGTTTGGCATCTACTCAAAGGCAGTTAATCAATCAGAATAAAAAAATTCCCTCAGAAAAATCTGAGGGAATTTTTTTATTCCTTGCCCATGCGTTCGAACAAATGATGTTCCACGGCATAAATGGCCAACTCGATGCGATTGTTGAAATGCAGTTTCTCGAACATCGTGCCGATATAGTTCCCCACCGTCTTTTCGCTCAGATTCAATACATGACCAATCTCAGCATTCGTCTTGCCGCGCGCCAGATGCACCAACACGTCCATCTCGCGATCTGAAAGTTCGCGAAAAGCATCCTCTTCGGATTTGCGATCCAATTCGCGGACGCGTGAAATCAGTTTGGCAGTGGTGGATGGATCAAACGACGCTTTGCCCCTCGCTGCTGCCTGAATCGCCCTCAATAGCTCTTCATTCCCGACTTGCTTCAACACATACCCAACCGCCCCAGCATTGATCGCACGGATGATGAGATCATCGTCTGCAAAGGATGTGAGCATAACCACTTTGCTATCGGGGAAGCGTGCTGTGACCTGTCGAGTCGCCTCGATGCCACCCTCGCCCGGCAAACGGATGTCCATCAACACCACATTCGGCTTGAACTTCTCCACGGCGCGGACAGCTTCCGCCGCAGTGCTGGCTTCCGCCACCACTTCCATGTCAGGCTGGTCGTTTAATAAGGTCATCAAGCCCAGCCGCACAATGGCGTGATCATCTACAAGTAAAATGCGAGTCTTTGTCATTATGAATCTACCCAGGGAATTTCTAATGTAATGGTTGTCCCTTTATGGGATGGTTCCGAGAAATGCAAATCGCCGTTCAAAAGCCGCGAGCGGTCGCGCATGTTCCGCAAGCCATAACCCGGTTGTGCATTCGGAGATAACCCAACGCCATCGTCCTTGATCAAAACGTGCAATCGTTCGCCAAGGTCTTGAGCCTGTATGTTCACGGTACGCGCATTGGCGTGACGGACAATATTCGCCATTGCTTCGTTGACAATTGCAAAGACGTGTCGGGCACGTATGGGCGAAAGCGTTTTATCATCTGGCAATTTCAAATCAAGCGAAATCTTGACCAGGGTATTGTAATGAGGGTCTTGAGACAATCGCTGCAACATCTGAATCAGAGTCTCATCCGATGAAGCTGCATCAGAATGATGTAGTTCAGCCAGGTTATGGCGTAAGTCGGCGATGGCATCGTTCAGCACGACGACCGCCCGCTCCAGCCTTGACCCGATCTCAGATTTAGATTCAGCCAAGCGTGAGGCGGATTCGACCAAGAGTCCCGCCGTGTAGACTTTTTGGATTGCGCCATCGTGTAATTCGCGCGCCAACCTTTCGTGTTCCGCATTGATGATCTGTTGTTGTTCCAGTTCTTCAATCTTACGCTGGGTTTCCAGCGTGAAGATCTCCAGCGAGCGGATGATGGTCACGGCAATCACAATGGTAATTAGAGTGCGGAAAATGATCGGCGGCACTCCGATCATCTGCTCGAAAGTATGAGTGTTCAGAAGATTGCCCGGAAAGAAACTCACCGGTGGCGGGATGAGCCCGCCAAGAATTGCATACAGCCCCAACGAAATACCGGCGATCCGCAACGTATTGTAGATGGGAGGAACATTGAGAGGTTGAATACGTTTGATGGCATGTACGCGCAAACCATATGCCGCCAATAGTCCACCCGGAAATCCAATGAAATAGCGTGCCAACGCATTGGCGGTATGATGCCAGGTTTCGAGATCAGGCTGTAACGGCAGCAATATAAAAAAAGTAACAAACACCCATCCGACAAACAAAACTGTTGGCACGCCCTTCAACCACCGCGCCAGGTTGAACGGACTCAACACAGAGATCCCGAACTCAAACAGGCAGGCAAAGGATGCTGATAACAACACCAGTTGAAGCACCCACAACAATTTGATAATGGGTGGACTCATGTATTGTGCCTGGATGGGAATGAACAGATCGCCCCACTCATTGAAGGCGTGGGTAATTCCGAAAGCTGCCAGCCAACGCAAACTACGCGCCAACTCCAACCGCGATGATTGCTGCACCTGAAGGAGGATGGCAAAACCAAGAATAAAGAATCCCAAGCCATACACGAACAGGATTAAGTCATGATTGAGCCTGAAAAATTCAGAGGGCGTGCCCATTGTGGATAATATTGTAGCATAGCGACAAGCCGACAATGACTGCACCCCCGTCCCGCCACTTTCATTAGTGCATCACTCCTCTCGTTCAGACCACCTGTCGGCATCGTCATATCCCTTGGAATACCTGGGCTTTGTGGACTTGAGGTTGGCAGGTTTTGCCTTCTTTTCTCTTTTTGGCTTGGGTGGATATTGACTTGGATCAAAGGGGAGATATTTCTCAGTTGGATATTTCTTTTGGTTCTCAATTCCAGAAACCCATCTTCCAAACTCATACACTGGCAAATCACCAAACGTTCGCCAATCCTGCCCAATCACGGCAAGGCTCGGAGGCAAAGGTGGAATGAATTGGGGAAAGTACTCCTCCACCCAGGGCGGTCCCATGATGCAGAAGATAATCGGAATTCCCAATCGCTTTGCATGAAGATACGCATTCTGAAGTCGGCGAGAATAATTTCGTTCCATTACCTTTCTGGAACTGTGCCCACTATCTACTTCCAACCAAAGTAACATCTCACGCTTGTCTTTGTGTCCCCATGCCAAGGCATCCGGGATGCCGTTGAAGAGAGGCACTTCCGTCCAACTCTCCCAAATTTCGATACTAGGATATGCCGCCTCCAGCCATGCCCGCCACCTCCGCGATACGCGCCGGTGACGCTCGGCGGCGTATCGGAACTCACCACGATATTTTGTGAAGTGAACGCCCTTTGGGATATTCCATGAACGATGCGCTAGACTCAATCCCTTGGTTCGGATTTCCCAGCCATCATACTTCCCGATCCGTTTCCAATCGATCAGACTCTCAGCTTGAAGCTGCTTCAAAAGATTCCGAACATGGCTCTCACTGAAGCCAGTCAGAGAGGCAATCTCCGATCTGTAGGCTGCCTTTAGTCGTGCCAAGACCTGCAAGACGCGCAGAGCCGATTCTTTTATGCCATAATCTGTTGGATCAAAGCGGGATTCCAAAACAGGTGCATCTCCCTCTCGAAGGTAAGTCGGATGGATCGGTTGATAAAACTCCTGCTCCACAACGGAGATTTTCCATGCCGGCTGGATGGTCATCGGTATTCTTTGCTTTACCAATCGTTTGATCTCACCAAAATACCAATCGCCGGGCGAATCTACCAAGACCCATAAAGCCGGGTACCGACGCGCCTTCAGCAGGCGATTGGAGATCAAGTCTATGATCCGCGCCTGGGCGTAGGGTGGCAGTCCATCCTTATAGGACAGGCTGTGTTTGAAAACATCAAACACAATATCCTTTCTGTTCATCGGATAGACCGGCGCCCATTCCAGCGGAACACGAGATAAACTGCTATCAGTCATTTCGCTTCGTATGGAAGATTTTGATGAACAGATCTTGATAATGCCGGGAGGCATCCACTCTTTGTTGCAAATGAACGATACGGCTTTCCCATTCCCGGATCATGCACTCGATATTCTTTGGGTCCGTATCCAATTTGTAGCCGGCTTTCTCGGATGTAGAAACAATCGGGAATCCCAGATTCTGCAGATACTCTATTCCCTTCCGAATCTTGCGGTCGCGTGTGTCATTCGCTAGATTGTTGCTTGGTTCTTCGCCAAACACAATGCGGATCAATCCTTTGCGGGTCAACCCTTTTGGTGCTTGCAACAACGCATCCAGGATTTTGCGGACGATGATTGGCAGTTCGCCGGCGTTGAGTTCTGCCAGCAGTTTTTCGTATTCAGGTGTATGTGACATGATTCTCCTTTTTCAGAGAAACATGTTATTGAATCGCGAGCAGGGGAGGTCTGAACGTGTCGCTCTAATACTTCCAATTCTTCGGCATGTTCTTGCGCCCGTCCGAGCCTTTGAGATGGATCACGTATCCATTTGCCGCAAAGCGATTGTCTTCGATGCGGCTTTTCAAGTAACCGGAAAGTTCGTCGGTGCTCTGGTAGTTGGCGGCGATGACCGTCAATGCCTCCTGCCGGACCGCACGTTGGTATCTGGCGTCTAATAACTGGAAGATGCGTTCCCGCGCCCATTCGGTCTGCCCAACCTTATCCAATTCATCGATTGCCAACACATCCAGCGATGTCCACCATTCCATGCGTCGCACGAGTTCAGTCATCTTGTTCTCACGCTCATCGTAGGCAATGCGGATATCATCCAGGACACCGGCAAGATTGGCATACGCGGCGCGCTTGCCTGCGTTCAAGGCAGTGGCAACTGCGATCTTGAGCACCAAACTTTTCCCCTGTCCAAATCCACCGTACATGCACACCATTCCATGCCCAGACATATACGCGCGTTTTGTAACCTCACAAGCCTGATCTGCCTGGTTGACACCCTTCTTCACCAATCCCCAGTTCAAGTTGCCTACTTCATCAGCCGTCAAGCCGACACGCGGGTCGATCTCGCCGGCTTGCACTGATCTCTCATTGTTGCGTGACAGAGCATTTGGACAGCGTTCTACCCTGCCAAACTTCGGATGTCCAACCGGCACATCGAAACGGATATATCCCACTCCACTGCATTTTGGACAATCGGGGGAGCAGTCTCCTGTTTGTGATAATGCCGAAGAACCTCCCATTTCGGGTTGAACATAGTTCAACCCGTTTACAACCGTAGAAATGTTTTTTGTATTCACAATGACTGCCTCTTATTTCCCTGCATGTGGGGTGTCAGCTCGACTTCCATGCGCTTACGAAGCGCTTCATAGTCGGCATGCTCTTCCTGCATAGTTTCTGGTTTTGAATACTTCGTCACTTTTCTGCGCGGCTTCGGTATCTGTCCGACTGCCGCCCATTCTGAAAGCCAGCACAAATTGGTCTGACGGATCCCGCGCGCGTCGGCTTCGGCAGCATAGGGTTTCAACAATTCCGCCGCGGCTTGCAGGGCACTAAATTTTTCAAGATAGATTTTGAGGACCTCGAGCGCCACGGTGCGTTGATCAGAATTCGGAAGGATCAAGTGTGATGGACGTACCAATCGATATAACGCTTGTGCTTGTTCTTCCGTATTCAAATCTTTTTGATGTACATCCTCAGAAGGAGGAGGAGAGTCACTGACGTTAATTAATTCCTTTAATGCGCAAGGGAAAAGTGATGAAGAATCGGGTCTCTGTTTTTCAGGTGAAAACTTTTCATCAGTTTTTGCGGCAAGGTTTCGTTGTATTGGCAAGCTCATTTCCCCATTTTGTAATTTTGCAAAAGTGTTCTGTGCCAGCGGCGAGATTCTTCCGCTGGCTATAACATCCTCGGCATTCATGCCAACAATAACCTGATAGACCGAGCCACTGAATTTACCTCTGCCGCCTTTCCCACGCGCCACGCGGCGTACCTCGCCGGCTTTCTCAAGTTCCGCGATCAGGTTGAGGATATTGCGGTCCGTTTGCCGGCACTTGACCGCCATCTGCTCGATGCTGGGATGGCAATAGCCCCAGTCATCGGACCAATCCGCCATCGCCAGTAACAGCAACAACGGTGTGCCGCCTTTTTGGCTGTGCTTCCAGGCACGGTTGGATGTTTCAACACTCATGAAAAACTCCAATTCAACAAAGTCATCAGGAAGCCCAGGGACAGGAGATTATTTCGAGACATACCGCAGGTCATCTCAGCCGCAAAAGATAGCTTATTGCCTTTCCTGTTCAAGGATGGTATGCGGTCATATTTGCGGGAGAGTTTGCGGCATGTATACGGCAAGCTGGCGGTAGGTATGCGGTGCCGCATAGAACCAAAATCTGGACTCAAAAATTCATGCATTTGTCCGGGAAAATGCTGTACTGGTTTCATGACAGCTGCCTTCGCAAAGTCATTTTGACGGTCAAGGGCCGAGGCGTCAAACTCAACTTCCCGCTGCGATAGGCATCCAGTCCATGCTGCAAGAGGAACGATACAACTTCTCCGAGCGGCACATCTAGATCCATAGCGAGACCGCAGATGTCATCATGTAACTTTTCCGGCAGGCGGTAGGAGACGGCGGGATAGACTCTCTTTGCTTGGCTCATTTGTTTCTTTTTTCGAGCAGGGATTTCTCTTGGGGCATCGTTCGTCTCCTGCCAACTTTTGGTACGCTCTTTGGGAAAGAGTGTCATCTTGCGCCCATACGGGTTGGGTTGTGCTCGAAGATGTAGCTTATCTGCATCCACCCATTCGATCCCATATTCAACAAAAGCGCGCGCCACTTCGTCGGCGGTGACTCCCAGATGTTCCGCCAATGCCAGCACTTGTTCACGCAATTCAATCGGAACATTCACATATCGATACGGACGATGCGCCCTCTCCCATTTTCGGTTTCGTTTGGCGGGTCGGCGACCGTGTCGGCTCCATTGCCCGGCTGTGTCGGTTAAAGGGATCTGGCTGGCAAATTCACTTTGACCCGTGTCGGTAACTGTGTCGGTGAGCATATCCTTGCGCGGCATGATTTCCTCCTATGCCTTCAAGACAATTTCTGTCAGCCGGCTATATTCCTGAGCTGCGCGGCAATGGAGATCGCGTTCAAAGATGGTTTGTCCGAACGCCGGGCATTCCGCCAACACCGCCGCACGATGGATCGGAGGCAAGATCAGGTCACCCAAGGTGGAATGCAATGCATCCAAATTGAGACGATGCTCTTTGACCGTTTCCATGAAGAAGGTCGGCAGCACACCGAATAACCCGCCCTTCCAGCCTTTTTCGGATGCAAGTCGCTTCATGGTCTCGAGAACCTGGCGCACACCATCCGAACCCAGTGCCTCTGCCGGCGTGGGGACAATTACCAGATCGCTTGCCCACAACACCCGCTCCTGAATACCGCCCAGACTTGGAGCCGTATCCAATACCAGGTAGTGATATTGAGAAGTGCAGAACCGGTCCAGTGTTTCCCGTACCCACGAAATGGGCTTGCCTTGGGAGTTGATCATCGCCTGGGCGTCAGCGGTTTGTTTGTTGCCAGGTAACAACCAGAAGTTTTCGCGCTGTGCGCTGATGATCTTTCCTTGGATGTATGCGGTCTCGCTTGCGCCGGTATCCATCGTGAGCAGGGAATAGGCAGCTGAACTGGGGGCAGGTGCAGTGCACGCGCTGCTTGTCCCTGCGGATCAAAATCCAGTAGAAGCACTCTCTTTCCTCGCAATGCCAGTCCATGTGCCACGGTGACGGCGGTGCTGGTTTTCCCAACTCCGCCTTTTTGATTTGCAATCGCAATTACAGTTGTCATTGAAAATATCCTTTGAGATTTAAATCTGTAATATCTCTGGCAAGAGAATGAGCAATTCAGCCGGAGATATTTTTCCCAAGACAGCTTTTAACCTTGGTTCAAGCTGATGTTGGAGTATCTATTAAATATCAAAAAAGATTAGGGATAGCCGGATATGTCGTTTGCTTACAGACACGAGTTGGATACCCATCGAATCAATCTAATAGACTCGGGTTTATGAACAACAGGCAAACTATTTTTACATGTCTAAATCAGCTAACCGATTCGCCAAATTCATGTTCAACCTTTTCCATTGAAAAGGTGAGTAGTACTTCAACTCACGGTCATAAGAGTGAATACATAGACAGTCAAGTTGAAGAATATTTAAGGACCATGTAATGTTGCCGGACTCATCTCCAACCGAAGCAGATCGTATTGCTCTGAACAAGATGTTTAAGGCAATTGCCGAATATGGTCGAAAAGTGCGTTTACGCAAACAAACAGATGGAGGTTTGGTGATCCAGGAAATTCCTGAAGAGCCGGCTCCCGAACTTACGAGGCAGACTGTTCAACGCAGGAGGCAATTCAGAAAGAAGAAAGTTTGAGCCTGAAATAAAAACGGGCGTAATCCGTGTAGCTTGAAAGGTATAATTCCCTTTTGGAGCGCAAATTATGGCAGATGATGAATGGTTGACAATCCAACAAGCTGCGAAACTCAGTGGTTATCATGCTGAGTATTTGCGTATTATTGTTCGAGCGGGGAAGTTGGTGGCCCACAAATTTGGTCCTGTGTGGGCAATCAGCAAGAAATCATTGCTCTCCTATCTCCAGACTGCTGAAAAGTCGGACGATATGCGGCAGGGTCCAAAAGTAATTAAAAAGTAAAACCCTTTGCTCGACTCCTTGTTTGCTTGCTATAAATACATTTTACTGATAAAATGTATTTATACAAAATAACGGGCGCGTAAAGTGGTGGAACACGGTACGCGCCCTGACCAACCCACCGATGTGAGCGGTAGGCGGGCTATTCGTATTATAGCCTCTGCAAACCGCCCTGGTGGGATACACATCAGGGCGGTTTGCTTTCCGGCTGGGGGAAGCCGAACGCCCAAACAAGGAGATAACCAATGAATATCCAATTCGCAGTTCGTAAAACACCGGTACTCGTCCTCCAGGATCGGACCGCCGTACTTGAAAACCTTTCTGGTTTGCGCAAGGAATGGGAGGCAGTTGCGGAAGGTGACAGCCTGATTGACCTCTCTGTCTCAGTCGGCTTGCTTCTGTTTGATGTCACCGCCAAGTTGGGGCTGACCGAAGATGAGCAAACCCTAGTACTGGGTGGTCGTCTTTTCAAAGAGGCATTGAACAAATCGCAACTTTAGTCGCTTTGATACTTCCTGAGGGAATCAAGCCAGCCATGATTCCTTCAAGAAGTTGGAATGGTAGTAAGAGAATTAACCTTTTGGAGTTCCTATGGGTAAAAGAGCAGTCATTTATGTCCGTACATCGTCCGAACAACAGGGCGAAAAGTGCAGCCCTGTCGAGCAGGAGGCTGATTGCCGTCAATATGCAGCGAAGCAGGGATTTGTGGTTGTTAATGTTTATCGTGATATCGAACGGTATCGTGTCAAAAATAAATGGGTGGAGCCGTCTGGGACACGGTATGACCGTCCTGCAATGCTGGCAATGCTTCGCGATGCTGCCGACGACCAGTTCGATGTTATCCTCGCCTGGCGGGAGGACAGGTTGTACCGTGGTATGCGGGCAATGCTATTGATCCTTGAAACGATGCAAGAGCATAACCTGACCATCATGCTGGCGCTTGAGACCTTTGATCCGGCGACTGCTCCATTGAAAGCTTGGCTTGCCCAGGTCGAATTAGAGAACATCAAGGAGCGTATGACAATGGGGGTGAAGGCTCGCCTAAAGGCTGGTAAAGCGAATTCGGGGCAGGACCGTTACGGGTATCGTCGTGTGGGGGAAAAGATAGAAATTCTTCCCGAGGAGGCCAAGTGGGTTCAACAAATATTCGCTTGGTACATCGCCAGTGTTCCCATGCGCGAGATGAGAAGGCGTTTGATCGCAGAAAATGCCCCCCAAAAGGATACGCCTGCCGTTCGCCGCATACGTTGGTCATTCAGCAGCATCAATGGCATCCTGCATGGCGCTGGCGACTATGCTAGGGGAGTCAAAACCCAAAGACGGGAGGGGGATAGTTTTCAGATGAAGCTTACTCCAATCTTGGATATGGATACATATCGGAGATATGTGGAGTTGAGGGATAGTCATATTTTCCCATCATCACAAGTTCCCAAAATCGATTTTCTGATCCGGGGTTTGCTGTACTGTCCCTGTGGTTACAGAATGGGAATACGTGTATCGAAGACATCCCGTGACCATTGGGAAGGTAAATGGAAATTCGGCATGATTCGGGGTCACTATACCTGTGTCTGCAAGCATGAGGAACTTGTATCCCCCGATTGTCCGCGTAACGTAAAAAACTCTGAGGCGGATCGGAATGTCTGGCAGCAGGTTTGCAATGCCATCAATCACCCTGATCTCCTCTTGGAACAGGCGGGGCTTCTCGTTGAAGAATTGAGAACGGATGCATTGATATATGGGGACGACAAGGAACTCATTGAGAAGGAATTGGACACCCTTATCCTGAACCGCCAGTGGGTGATTACCCAGGCAAGAAAAGGGGCTCTTTCAGAGGCTGAAATGGATCGGCAGTTGATGGATATGTCTGTAAAAGATGTGGAATTAAAAAAACAATTGATCGCCATCCAGGAAACAGTTGATACCCAGTTGCTGGTCGATTGGGAGGCGAAGGTTGAACAATATCTAGCGGACTTGCAGGAGGGAATTCGAGTATTAAATCAAATGCCTAATGATCCCGATGAGCAGCAGAAAGTTGTTGAGTTGAAGCGCCAGATTGTTGAAACGCTTGTGGAAAAAGTTTCCGTTGACCACAACCACCAATTTACCGTGACGATTCGCTTGCACCTGCTGGGAATTTTGGAGAACACAACCGGCAATGATGGTGAGTCGAGTAGCGGCGGCGGACATTGGCCAACGGGTAGCGATGGGAACCGTTTTAACCCCTCGGGCAAGACAACTGGATTTAAATCACGAATTGGTCATATCCGTGTAAGCGCTAATTGGTCCATGCAAAACATGTAATGTGGAGATTCTAATGAAACCTCGTGCAGTGATATACGTTCGAACATCTTCTGAACACCAGGGTGAAAAATCCAGCCCGGCGGAGCAGGAAGCTGATTGCCGCAAGTTGGCGGCTGATCAAGGATTGAAGATCGTGAAAGTTTATCGTGACATTGAAAAATACCGTGTCAGAAATAAATTGGTCGAACCTTCTGGCACACGTTCCGACCGCCCTGGTTTGTTAGCCATGCTGAGGGATGGCGCCAAGGGTGAATTTGACATCATTCTTGCCTGGCGTGAAGATCGTCTTTACCGGGGAATGCGTTCCATGCTTCTGGTGTTGGAAACCATCCAGGAAAGAAAAATACAAATCATGCTTGCCAGGGAAACTTTTGATCCAAAGATTGCGCCGCTTCGTGCGTGGGTTGCACAAATGGAACTTGATGGTATGAAAGAACGAATGACAATGGGCGTAAAAGCCCGCCTCAAGTCTGGTAAGGCAAATACTGGACAGGATCGATACGGATATATACGAATTGGAGATGCTATAGAGGTGGTGGAGGAGGAGGCATCTTGGGTCAGACAGATCTTTTCCTGGTATGTTGATGATGTGCCTATTTTGGAAATCCGCAAGCGGTTGATTGCGGCGAACGCGCCTCAAAAGGGAAGCAGTATCCAAAGGAGAATCCAATGGGCGAGGTCAAGCATTCAGGCAGTATTAATTGCTGCCAAGGAATACGCTTTTGGTATAAAAATTCAAACTCGAAAGGGTGAATCTTTCCAGATCCCGGTTCAACCTATTATTGATACTGTTACTTACGAAAGATACCTCCGTGTCCGGGAAGGCAAAAAGACGCATCCGATCCGGAGTATCAAGTATGATTATCTAATCGGTGGCAAACTTTATTGCGATTGCAATTTTAAGTGGGGAGCAAGAACCAATAAATCCAAGAGGAATAGAAAGGGTGAATTGATCAGGCGAAAGACACCTGTTCGGGTTTACTATTGCGGTCAAACGCATAAAGAACATGTTTCGCCTAATTGCCCCAGACATATTGGCGCTAGGAAAGCAGAGGATATTGTCTGGCAGAAGGTATGCGATGCAATTGATAAACCTGAATATCTGCTTGGTCAGGCGCGACAGATTGTTGATCAAATCAGGGAAAGCCAAGGCACACTGGAGCAGGACCGAATACGAATTGAAAACGAACTAGAAGCCTTGATGACAGAGCGTCAGTGGGTCATTACACAGGCGCGTAAAGGTATTTTTACCTCTTCTGATATGGAATATCAGCTTAGCCAACTTACCTTTCAAGAGGTGACGCTTAAACAGGAACTGGCTACTCTTGGAGAGACCATAAATATTAATGCATTGAATAATTGGGAAGAGAATGTAGCTGAATTTTTAGTTGACTTGAGGGCTGGTGTTGAGGAGTTAAAAATTGTTGCTCCCCAGACGCCTGAGGAGCAACATGAAATTTTTGTGCTAAAGAAACGGGTTATTGATACTTTGGTCGAACGTGTTGAGATCGATATAGATCGAAACCTTTTTGTACAAATCCGACTGAATCTTCTCGATATTCTACGAAAAAATGCTGAAAGCGGAGGTTCTAATGCTGGGGTACAAAATTTTGAGGTCGGAACTTATA
>JBDTWO010000131.1:0-13455 GCA_040006635.1 Chloroflexota bacterium | reverse complement strand
GCGACTTGTGCCTGCTCGTGGATTTCCTTCAACATAAAATGCGGATACCCGCCCTTCTGCACCGCATCCATCGACTCCGTAACTGTTTCTGGCATTCGATCAACTTTTTTCCCATCCTTGACCGAGCGCACCTCAACATGGTCTGCCCACAACGTGACGATCTCTCCATCCTGCGGTCGGACGACTTCGCGCGTCAACGGTAGTATCGACGGCAGGTCAGATGAAACACACGTGAAGCCTTCGCCAAGTCCCACGACCATGCCCGAACCTTTTTTGAATGCATATAACTTATCATCATTTGCGCGCCCGATGACAAATGCATAATCGCCTTCGAGATCGCCGTAAGCAAGTCGGATCGCATCAATGAATTCATACCCGCGATGGATATATCTTTCCACTGCATGCACACACGTCTCGCCATCATTCTGCGAACGGACGGTCATACCCTCGGCGATGAACTGCTCGCGCAACTCGACGTTATTCACCACATTCCCATTGTGCGCCCCGACCATGTCGCCATCTGAATCCAAATGCGGCTGGCTATTCACCTGTGATGGTTCGCCAAACGTCGCCCACCTCAATTGCGTAATCCCGCGTTGTCCACGCATTTCAGCGATGCCATATTTCGCCGCGACAGAATCCACTTTGCCGACATCTTTGCGCAGATCGATCTTCCCACTATTCAACGTCGCCGCGCCGACAGAGTCGTAGCCGCGGTAGGTGAGCCGTTCCGCGGCGGCGATGAGAATCGGTCCGAGCGCTTCTTCTTTATTTGTAACGTATCCGAATATTCCACACATGTTCATTCTCCTGTAGGGGCGGGGTTTCCCCGCCCTGTGTTCATTCATGAATTAAATTTCAATTTTATATTCTGATTTGGGTGGTTACGGGGGCGAGAGGACCTCGCCCCTACGATCTCTACAATTTCACGGGATTTTCATCGTCCTCATCCCATCGTGATGGGTTGTCCATGATGTAATCTGTTTTCTGTTGTAATTCCTTCTCGTTACGGATGATATGTTCATAATAACTTCTCTGCCAGAATTTGGTAATGGCATATTCGGTTTCGATCCTGTTCATCTCTTTTGTAGATTGATATTTGAAATATGCCACAATTTGTCCCAATGTCGGTTTACGTAGGGGCGGGGTCTCCCCGCCCTGATTTTGAATTACCCCGCCTTGATCTTGGGTCGTCTGGTCTTGGCTCTCTTGATTATTTGAATTTGGGAGGTCACGGGGCGAGAGAACCTCGCCCCTACGATCTTCGATGATGAAAATAATTCCATGAACGTGATTGGGCATGATGACAAATGCACCCAATTCGACAGTGGCGAAATGGATGGGGATTTCGTTCCACCACTTTTGAACAATTTGACCATACTCGTTTAGGTGCATTTCCCCATCGATAATTTTCCCAAACAAACATTCACGTCCCTGTACCACAATCGTGACGTAATACGCGCCTTCAGATGCATAATCATATCCCTTTAGACGAACGGAACGGCGATGATGTTTTGTGGGTTGAATTTGTGTTTCATGTTGGTAGGGACGGGGGTCTCCCCATCCTGTTTTATTGAAAAATTTAATCTTATTTCTTTAATATGTTTTGGGTGGTCACTGGGGCGAGATGACCTCGCCCCTACATTATGTTGGATTGTCCCACGGCGCGACGCCGCGTCCGCCGCCTCGCAATGACCTGTGAATTGTTTCTGCCAAATCGGGAATGACATCGGCTGTCGCCGCCAGTAGACCGAAGCACCCCGCGATCATCATGTCACCGAATGGGACAGCGAAATATGGTTTCAACCTCTGGAGTGAAGAAGCTTGCTGCTTCACATCGGACAGCGAGCTGTCCGACTCCAGAGTCGAAGACATAAACATCGAACGACGCGGTCCCGTCACCACCACATCAAAATCATCTTTCCCAAATTCAAACTTCTCGTCCGAATACATCAACGCGCCGTGTCCCATGTCGTTGAACACATCTTCATTTTTCAATGAGCCATCGGCTAATCTTCTTATAAGTGATTCGAGTTTTGGTAAATCGATCTCGCCTGTGTGATGCTCAAAGACTCCCTCGATCCCATCACCCAAACGAAATGCCAATGTATGGAAATTTCCCACATTGACAATGATCCTGCGTTCACGCTTTGAAACCACCGGATCAAAGTTCGCACCCAACACTGCTGCTGGAGCCGTATCCATCACCACCAGTGGACAGGGTAACTCGCCCGCAGAATCAACGACCGATTGCAAGCGCGTCATAATTTTTGGAACATTGTTGGAAAGATAAGCGAATGCAGAAAGAGAATTTCTTGCCTTGATTCTTTCATCCAAGTAATCAAACCTAAATTGACGATCTGAAACTCCAGCCGGTGCATTACCATGATCGAATACCGCCACAGCGATCGCGCCTAAATCTTTCAGTGAAACGCCATAATCATTGAATGTCTTGGAAATCAACCCAAAATCAAAATCTCTCAACTCCAGACGTTTAACTTTCGACGTTAGACCTTTGACTTCATCCTCCCCAACAATCTTTATCCCCAACGCCTCCACCTTATCCAACTCGTCATTCAATGTCGTCGCGGCGGACGGCGTCATGTACACGGGAATCCCTGCGCGGGCATATTCTTCGATTGCCCAGGCTGAGGGTCCGCCGCCCATTTGATGTCCAGTGAGCAGGATCGGGCGACGGGAAAGAAGCGTCTGCTTGAGACGGCGATGAACCATCATGGTCGGTGAAGGCAGGACGAGTTTGAATCCGTTCTCGAGGTCGAGATTCGAATCGTAAAGAAAAATATCCTGCGTGCCTGTGCCGATGTCTACTGTTAAGATTTTCATGGTGTTATGCGTAGGGGCGGGGTCCCTCCGCCCTGGGCCAGATGACCTCGCCCCTACAATTTATACCTCGATCCCAAGCCAAATACGAATGAAATACCCGATGATGAAGGAGAACGTCGCCACACTGAGACTCAGTCCTGCCATTTCAAGAAAACGTTCTTTGAAAGATTCGCCTTTGGCAACCGAGATGTAGTAGTTGAATACTGCGATAATAATAACAGCTGTCGTTAGTGCAATGGCGAGATCAAGATAATAATTTTTGAAAAGCAAATAGGGAAGGACAAGCAACGTCACTGTGCTGATATACGCGATGCCTGTATAGATCGCCGCGCGGACGGGATGTTTGTTCGTTTTTTCCGCACGGGTGGATAGATACTCGCTCGCCGCCATCGAAAGCGATGCAGCGATGCCTGTGATCAAACCCGAAAGGGCGATTAATTTTTCGTTTTGCAGAGCAAGCGTCAGCCCGGCGAGAGCGCCGGTCAACTCCACCAGTGCGTCGTTGAGCCCGAGCACTACCGAGCCTGCGTATTGAAGTCGCTCCTCATCCAGCATCTCAATGAGTTGCTGTTCGTGCTTATCTTCTTCTTTTTGATAGTTGGTGGCTTCTGGAATAATGTTCGAAACGGCTTCGTAATTTGCCTGTGCCTTCTCTTCGCCCTGCTCCATCAACTTTACGCCAAACGTAAAACCAAACACAATACTGACCAAATAATAAAACCAGACAAAGAACCAACGCGGTTGTATTTCTTCTTGTGTATATTCCTTCCAGCCATTGTAGTGACGTAGTTCGTCCTCGGCGATCTGATCCAGGATCTTGGCGTTCTCTTGTGATTTGATCCGTTGTGCCAGCCGTTTGTAAATATGATATTCCGTGATCTCTGTTTGCTGAAACAGGATCACTTTTTTGCGAATGTCTTCGCTGAGTTGCATGTTGTTGGCTCCTTGTAGAAAATAGTCGAGACTATTGTAAGCGATTTTGCATGAACAAAAAGACGCCTCATGCTTCAGCATCGTCTCCAACGATATTGAAATTGCAACCTATACAACTTTCGAGTAGGTATATAATGAATATCAAAGTGTTGGGAATTTTTAATCGTAAACTCTTGGTTATCAAATCAGTGTCCCTCGTGATATCGCTGTAGAGATTGGCGGTTTTTGGCAGTAAATTAACTTGAAATGGCAGGCAGGACTTGCCATAATGAGATGTCAATATAACCTATCAAAAGGAGTCCACAAATGAAAATTCGAAAGACAAGTTCCCTGTTCTCGTTACTATTTATACTTGCGTTCGTTCTATCAGCATGTAGTTTCTCGGCGCCCGCGCCCACCTCCACACCTGCGCCCACCGATACGCCCCAGCCAACGGCGACCATTACGCTGACCCCAACGAATACTCCCCGACCCTCCCCAACTCCTCGACCCACCAAAACACCCAATCTGGCAGCTACGGAACGTATTCAGGGTTTCAATGCTGAAACTCAGGGCTACTTTGATAAGGGGTATTTAAAAACTACTTCTGGAAAGATTACCGAAGTGGATGATTTCAAGCAAGACTGGGCACAATTAGGCTGGTACAACTGGTGGCAGTTAAACACCAAGACCAGCGATTTTTATATGAGTGCACATTTCAAATGGTCCAGCGCATTTCGAAATGCTAACGAATCTGGCTGCGGATTTATTTTTGCCATTCAGGAAAATAGCGACCATTATGCTGTCTTTCTAGATCGCAGTGGGATCGTCTTTCTCAATGCTGATCAAACCTCCGGTTATTCGAAAGATGTTGGCTTAACCCGCGGTACCGGGCGTGTGAAATTTGATAACCCTGCTGATAAACCAGCGGAGGCAGATTTCACGATAGTCGTCAACGATAACTATACCTATGTGATCGTTGATGGGGAAGTGGTCGGAGAATATACCCTGGCACAAAGCAAGATCCTGAATGGCAATCTTGGGCTCTCATTGCTTTCAGGCACGAATAAGGATTACGGTACACGCTGTGCAATGACCAATGTCCGCATCTGGACGCCGACCAAGTAAATGTTCTGTAGTAAATAAAATACAGGGTGTTCCCATTAGCTAGCTAGGGGAACACCCTGTAAAGAATACCGAAAGCTTCCTAGTGGGGTTATAAAACGTGCATCCCTTTGCAAACCAAAGGGGTAGGTGTATCATACATCGCACATCCAGACCAATTTCTACAAGATTTTCAGGAGTAATACATGTCCAACCCCGCGCTGACGGAAATTCTCGCCAGCTATGTTCCGAAACTGATTCAGAATCGCGTGATTGCCGATCCCTCGCCGATTGAAACGCCGGTTTCAGTGGATCTACAAGCCGCGATTCTTTTTGCGGATATTTCGGGTTTCACACGTCTGACTGAACGCCTCGCTGAAAAGGGACCCACCGGGGTCGAGTCGCTGGCGCGCATCCTCAACGAATACTTCGGACAATTGATCGACATCATCCACGAATACGGCGGAGACGTGGTGAAATTTGCCGGTGACGCCGTGATCGCCGTCTGGAACATCGCCTCGGACTCAGGGACAGCTGGTACAGTCTCGAGAGCCGACCAGTGGCAATGGACGATGCGCGCCGCCGAATGTGCGCTCAAGGTCCGCGAGCGTCTCTCCAACTATAAAGCCGAAGATGCAAATCTTTACCTCAAGCTGGCTGTCAGTTCCGGCAGTATCACCACTGCGCATGTGGGCGGCGTGTTCAATCGTTGGGAATTTCTGCTCGCCGGTAATCCGCTGGTCGAATTGGGCATCGCTAATGGACTCGCACAGGCGGGCGATATTATCGTCACGCCTTCTGCGTGGCGCTTGATCCGCAACGACAGTGTTGCCGAGCCGGTTGAATTCGAGCTTAAGGATGCCATTGCGCAGGGTGGGCGGCTCAAAGAATTGAACAAGCCCTCCTCGATCTTTACCTCCAATCAAAAGATCGTCATTCCCGATTCTGCCGAAAACTCATTGCGCGCTTACATACCGGGTGCCATTATCAATCGGCTCTCGGCTGGTCAAAGCAGTTGGATCGCCGAGTTACGGCGCGTGACCATCCTCTTTATTAATTTGCCGGGCATCGACCAAAACACTGAGCTTGCCGAAGCGCAAAACCTGGCGCGCATTATTCAGCGGTCGGTGTATCGCTATGAGGGCAGTATCAACAAGATCAACGTGGACGATAAAGGTATCACCATGGTCGCCGCGTTGGGGTTGCCGCCGTTCTCACATGAAGATGATCCCACACGCGGCGTGCAAGCCGCGCTCATGATCCGCAAGGAATTGGAAGGGTTGAAAGTTCACAGCCACATTGGTGTGACCACTGGACGTATCTTCTGCGGATCCATCGGCAATGATGCGCGCCGTGAATATACGACGATTGGTAATGCAGTCAACCTCTCCGCTCGTTTGATGGGGTTGGCGAGTCATCAGGCTGAGATCATTGCCAAGTTTGGTGTCCCGATCCTGTGCGATCGCGCCACATACGATAGCGCCAAAGATGCAGTGGAGTTTGAGTCCCTGCCGCCTCAGCAGGTCAAAGGTCGGACGGAGCCGGTGGAGGTCTTCCATCCCTTGGATCTCAAGAAGAGTGTCATCCGTCCCACCACAGAGTTGATCGGACGTCTGGAAGAGAAGACCATGATCGCGAACGCGTTGCAGGAGCTATCGCGCGGCGTTCCGCATCATACAGTCATTTTGCAAGGCGAAGCAGGTATTGGGAAATCGCGGTTGTTTGAAGACCTGGTGCGACAGGCGGAAACCCTGCGCGTGAATATGTATAACGGCGGCGGCGACCCGATCGAAAAATCGAGTTCGTATCATGCCTGGCGACCGATCTTTAATAAGATCTTCAAGATCGAAGACCTGCTGGCGAAAGTTGAGACGGTGGATGAAGCCCGCGCTGTAATCGAAAAACGCGTGGCGGATATTTTGAACGCGATCGACCCTGACCTGGTGCGCTATATCCCGTTGCTGGATGTGATCCTGCCGACCCAGATCCCCGACAATGAATTGACCTCGGCGATGACCGGCGAGATCCGCGGCGGTAACATCCGTGAAATGTTGGCGCGGATTCTTTCACATGCCGCGAGCATCGCGCCGTTGTTAATTGTGATGGAAGACTTGCACTGGTTTGATTCAGCTTCATGGACGTTATTGGTGGATGTGCAACAAAAGGTCCGCCCGATCCTATTGATGTTGAATACCCGTCCGCTCGCTGACCCGGTACCGGTGCAGTTCAAACAACTGCTCGATGATCCCGATGCGCGGTTGGTTAAACTCGAAGCGATGATGTTGGATGATGTGGAAGCGCTGGTCTGTCAGCGGTTGGGCGTTAAATCCGTTCCGGCGATGCTCGGCAGGTTGATCCGTGAAAAATCGGAGGGGCATCCTTTCTTTGCAGAAGAACTGGCGTATGCGTTGCGCGAGTCTGGCGTTCTGATCATTGAAGATCAGGTTTGCAAGATCCATCCGCGCTTTATGAACTTTGAAGACCTGACCCTGCCGGATACCCTGCAAGCCGCCATCACCAACCGCATTGACGGGCTCAACCCTTCCCAGCAATTGACCTTGAAAGTGGCGAGTGTGATCGGGCGCATCTTCTCCTTCCGTGTGCTGGAAGCGGTGCATCCCATTGAAAATGACCGGCAGGCGCTCCCTGATTATATGGAGACCCTGACACGGTTAAGTTTGACTTTGATCGAATCCGAAGCGCCAGACCTGGCATATATCTTCAAACATGCCGTTACCCAGGAAGTAGCATACAACCTGATGTTGTACTCACAGCGCCGTCAATTGCACCAGGCGGTGGCAGAGTGGATCGAACACAGCAACGAACGGAATCTCGAAACTTATTATCCGTTACTGGCTCACCATTGGACGCAAGCCGCCGAAGCGCATGATGCCGCACGTAACGAACATGCCATCCAGAAGGCGGTGGAATATCTCGAAAAAGCCGGTGAACAGGCGATGGAGAATTACTCCAACAAAGAGGCGGTGCAGTTCTTCAATGCGGCGTTGGAGTGGCATGCCAAGCTTCTCGCTCCAATTGAGCGCAATGAATTACGCCGTCACCAGCTTCGCAGGGCACATTGGCATGCCCGGCTTGGGCTGGCACATTACGGGCTTGGATCTCTGCCTGAATGTAACAAGAACGTGCGCGAGGCATTAAGCTTATTGGGCAATCCCATTCCGAGTTCCAGTCCACAGTTTGCGCTTGGTTTATTTCCTCAGATCATCCGTCAGGGATTTCATCGTTACTTCCCGTCCCGGTATATTGGATCGGCGAAAGGCGTTGAAAAGGAAATTACACTTGAGGTCGCACGTCTGTACGAGTTAATGTCGCGCATTTACTTTTACTCGAACGAGACGCTTCCGATCATGTATACGGTTTTGCGTTTCTTGAACTCCGCTGAAAAAGCCGGTACGTCACCTGAATTGGCGGCAGCTTATTCAAGTATGGGCGTGCTGGCCGGGTTTGCGCAATTGCACGCGCTCGCAGAGACTTATGTCAGCCGTGGATTGAAGGTTGCGGAGGCGGTCGATCAACCATCCACGTTGATCACGGTGGGCGTGGTGACCAGTGCCTATACCATCACTGTCGGCAAATGGGCTGAGGTCCGCGCAAAGGTGGAGACAGCCAAAGCCATCTGTGAACAGTTGGGTGATTATCGTCAGTGGGGAGATAGCACAGCCTTGCTCGGCGAGAGTGCATTCATCTCGGGTGATCTGCAATACGCCGGAAACATTCAGAAGGTCTTGCTGGAAGATGCGCGCCGCAGACGCAACCCTCTGCAACAGTGTTGGGGTCTGCTTGGGGTTGCAATGACCAGCACCCGGCTTGGGAAGGAAGCGGATGCCGTCCCCATGTTGGAGGAGGCGCTTGAGATCCTGAAAGAGACGCCCAATTTCGCATCATCCACAAATACGAATGGTCAACTGGCGCTTGCGCATTTGCGGCTTGGTCAGGATGATCAAGCGCGCGCATATGCCGAGACAGTGATCGGGTTGATGGCGAAAGCTTCGCCGACGGTCTATTCCATGAATATCGGATTTGCCGCTGTTGCGGAGGTAGGTTTTACTTTGTGGGAAAAGTCGCTTCATTCGAAGCCGGTCACTGATCCTGAACAATATAAATTGCTCGCTGAAAAAGCGCTTAAACTCGTGCGCGCGTTCCAGGGCGTTTTCCCGATCGGTCAACCGGTGACGCCGTATTATCAGGGTTGGTATGCATGGCTGACCGGCAAACCGGAAGCCGCGTTCAAAGCCTGGCATAAGGGGTTGGATGCCGCGTTGAAATTCGATATGCCATATGAAGAAGGCTTGATCCGGCTCAAGCTGGGCACGTATCTAAAAGACGATTCGCAAAAGACCCATTTGGAACGTGCCATTCAGCTCTTTGAAAAAATGGGTGCGGTCTATGAATTGAAGTTGGCGCGTTCTGAAGCTCAAAAATCCGGCTTCTAGGATTCTGCCAGGTCCGCATGTTGAAACGGCTGTGACAGTATGACAACTGAGTTACGAGCTAGTCCCCAAATTAATTACGATACTAAAATACCAAGAATCATCTTTCTCGGAGGGTAAGTATGGCAACTGCTTCAATGCTGGTCAAAGAAATTCCGGGTCCACGATCCATGCCTGTGTTGGGTTGGGTACCCTTTCTCTTAAAGTTTGGCATCCGCCCGCTGGATACGTTGGAAGAACTTCGTAAAAGATATGGCAACTTGATCAGGTTGAACATCAGCCAGTATCCCGCAGTCATCGTGTTTGACCCTGAATATAACCGTCAGATCCTGCGCAACCCGGCTTCATTCTATAGTTATGACATGGACCTGGTGCCGATCGATTTTCCAGAAGAGAGCGCCGTTAAACGTGTCACCAATGGGATGCCGCTGATGAACGGTCCGCGCCATGACGATCAGCGCACGGCACTGTTGCCATACTTCCATAAAAAATTTATCACGCGCTACCATGAGGCGTGCATTGAGTACACTGAGAAAAAGATCAAGTCCTGGCAGGTGGGTCAGGAAGTGGACATGCGCAAGGAGATGCAGCAGCTTGCCATGTGGCTCGCCACCGCGCCCATCCTTGGGCTGGACCCGGAAAAAGAAGGCGAAGCCATCGGTCGTCAGCTTGAACGCACGATGAACGCCTTTCTGAATCCCTTTACGCTGTTACTGCCCTATAACATTCCCGGTTTGCCTTTCCACCGTCTCCTGAAAAATGCGGATGATATGGAAACCATCGTCCGAAAAGTGATCGCGCGCAAAAAGGAAGAAGGGCTCACCGGCGATGATATTCTCTCCATTATGATCAAGATGCGCGAAGAACATCCTGAGCGCTTGAGCGAAAGTGAGTTGATCGGGCATACCACCACCATGTATCGTGGCGGCTACAACCCGAATGGCATGATCCTATATTGGGCGCTCTTCCTGCTCGGTCAGCATCCAGATGTATTGAAAAGGGCATTGGCAGAACTCGAAGAAGTTTTACATGGCGATAATCCAACGCCTGAACAATTGGATAAGCTCCCGTATCTCGAAGGTGTCATCAAAGAGACGATGCGCATCTTCCCCGCCGGAACCTGGACGGGTCGCCTCGCCATGCACGACTTTGAGCTTGATTCGCATCCCCTGCCCAAAGGGACGTGGATCGTGATGAGTCCCTATATCACACACCGCCTCCCCGAAGTGTTCCCGGAACCGTATCATTTCAAACCGGAACGCTGGCTGAACATTCATCCCTCTTCGTATGAGTTCATGACCTTCTCTGCCGGTCCGCGCTATTGCATCGGTTCATCGCTCGGCATCATGCAGTTGAAGACCGCCATGTCTATTTTGTTGCAGAGTCATAGTTATGCCTTGAAGCCCGGCACAAAAGTGGATTATGTGGGGCTGAACTCGATCCGCCCGAAGAACGGCTTGCCGATGTACATTAAACCATTCGGTGAACAGAATCCGGTCGTGCCGTTTGCTGGTAATATTCACAAGCTTGTTACTATTCCATAGTGTTCTGGAGTACTTGAAATGCCAAGTCAACAGTTGACGGAATTGCTTGCCAGTTATGTTCCGAAATTAATTCAGAAGCGCGCCATCCAAAACCCAACGCCGATCGATGGGCCGCTGAGTGAGAGCTTTCAATCAGTGGTTTTGTTCACGGATATTTCCGGCTTTACCGCGCTGACTGAAAAGCTCGCTGAGAAAGGACCGGTTGGCGTCGAATCACTGGCGCGCATCCTCAACGATTACTTCGGAAAAATGATTAACGTGATCGACGAATACGGCGGGGACGTGGTGAAGTTTGCGGGCGACGCGCTGATCGTGCTCTGGTCCACCGCTTCGATCTCAGGGACAGTTGATCCAGCTTCCGAAGAGGCGCAACACCAGTTGACGCTGCGGGCGGTTGAATGTTCGTTGAAGATCCGTGCAACGATGTTGAACTATTCAGCCGAGGGCAGTCCGCTGTATTTGAAGATGGCGCTTGCCACTGGGCGGATCACCCAAGTCCATTTGGGCGGCGTGTTCAATCGTTGGGAATTCGTGCTGGTGGGTGATCCGCTGGTGGAGCTGGGCTTTGCGAATCATGAAGCCAAAGCGGGTGATATTCTTCTGAGTCCTTCGGCATTGGCTTTGATCAAGGGCGATGTCGACTCTACGCCGCTTGAGTTCGATATGAATGGGGCGAAGCAGAAAGCCGCCCGTTTGGTAAAGCTCAAGAACAGCTCGCAGTTACCGGCTGGGAAAGAGCGGCTCGTCGTCACCGAGAGTTTGCAGGCTTCATTGAGTCCCTATATCCCGGGAGCGGTCATCAATCGTGTGGTGGCGGGACAATCTGAATGGCTGGCGGAGCTGCGCAAGGTCACGATCATTTTTATCAATTTGCTGGAACCGGAACAGGTGCTGGCGTTGGATGTCTCGCAGAATTTGATGCGCGCGATCCAGCGCGTGGTCTATCGCTTTGAGGGGAGCGTCAACAAGATCAGCCAGGATGATAAAGGTATCATGATCGATGCCGCGTTCGGGCTGCCGCCGCTGGCGCATGAAGATGATCCGTTGCGCGGTATTCAAGCGGGTATGGCGATCCGGGATGAATTGAAAAAACTCGGCATCCACAGTTCGATCGGAATCACAACCGGACGTGTATTTTGCGGGTTGGTCGGTAACGATGTGCGGCGCGTGTATACCTTCCTGGGGAATTCGGTGAATATGGCGGCGCGTTTGATGGCGCTCGGTATTTCGCAAAAAGATGTGATCGAGCGTGAAGGTATCGCGGTGCTATGTGACCGCGCCACGTATGAGGCTTCGAAAGATCAGGTTGAGTTCCAGACCCTCGCGCCGCAACATGTCAAAGGTCGGACTGAAGTGGTGGAGGTCTTCCACCCGTTGCATGGCAAACAGGCTGTATTGCGTAAGCAAACTCAGTTGATCGGGCGGTTGGAAGAAAAAGCCGTACTGATCAATTCACTGTTGGAATTACAACGCGGCTCAGCTTTGGAGACTGTCATCCTGCAAGGCGAACCCGGCATTGGGAAATCGCAATTGACCGAGGAACTGGTTCGGCAGGCTGAAACTTCACAGATCAAGATCCTGATAGGGGAGGGCGATGCAATCGAAAAAAATAACCCGTATCATGCCTGGCGCTCGACCTTCAATCGGGTCTTTGGTTTGGAAGAGATCCTGCGCCGACCGCAGCTTTCCGATGAAGATCGGAATTCCATCGCCGATACGATCGCGGCAAAGTTGAATCTAATTGACCCGGACCTGCTGCGGTATGCACCTTTACTAACCGCCTTGTTTCCTGTATCAATTCCTGAAAACGACTTTACCTCAGCCCTCACCGGTGAGACGCGGGGCGGCAATATCCGTGAATTGCTCCTGCGCATCTTGCAGTATGAAGCCAGTCAGTCGCCTTTGTTGATCGTGATCGAAGATCTGCACTGGATCGATTCGGCTTCATGGATCTTTTTATCCGATGTGTACCAGAAGGTGCGTCCACTGATGCTGGTGCTGACCACTCGTCCGCTTCAGCCGCCCATCCCGATGGAATTCAAAACCATCACCGATAAATCGGATACCCATTTCGTCAAACTGGAAACCATGCAGTTGGATGATGTGGATGCGCTGGTCTGTCAGCGGTTGGGGGTGGTATCGATCCCGCCGTTGGTGAGTAAATTGATCCGTGAGAAATCGGAAGGGCATCCATTCTTTGCCGAAGAACTGGCTTACGCTTTGCGTGATTCAGGTGTGCTGTTGATCGAAGGTCAGCAATCCCGCCTGGCTTCCGGTTTGAGCGATCTGGCAGAAGTGAGTTTGCCGGAAAACCTGCAAGCCGCGATCACCAGCCGTATCGATGGCTTGAGTCCATCCCAGCAGTTAACGTTGAAAGTGGCAAGTGTCATTGGACGCATCTTCGCTTATCGTGTGCTCGAGGCGATCCATCCGATCGAGACCGATAAACCCGAGATGCATGCCTACATGGATGCCATGACCCGCTTAAGTCTGACGCTGGTCGAATCGGAAACACCGGATCTGGCATATATCTTCAAACACGCGGTCACACAGGAAGCCGCCTATAACTTAATGCTGTTCTCTCAGAGGCGGCAATTGCA
>JBDTWO010000130.1:0-13578 GCA_040006635.1 Chloroflexota bacterium | reverse complement strand
GGGTTGAATGTTCGTTTGAATGCGATGGCTGTATTGCACAGCGGACAAAACGAAACAATCAGTGGTTCGCCGCCAACGGTATCATTGACGATCTCGTGCCAGATCAGAATTTGGATGGGATAGGCTTTCGCTTCGTCGTTGACTTGGACGAAGACGACGGGTTCTCTGTCGTTGAGCCATTCGTCCGCTTCATTCACAGGGATGAATTGCGGCTCGTCTATGGGCGGAATCCCATCTTTGGGCGGACCTCCCGAAAGGATTTCGCTGTACGGCACGGAGTGCTTGCTAAAGTCGGTGGTGAATTCGTTCTCGGCGTTGCCTGGAGGAGATTCAGATGGAAGGGAGGTATAGGTCGGTTTGGGAGAATCAGGCGCGGGGGAGTCGGATGCGTTTTTCGTTGTTTTGGCATTCGCGCAGGCGGTCAGGAAAAATCCAGCCGCGAGAGTCCATAACATCCAATTTTTAAACATGAGCGCTCCTTTGATTAGAGAAGCATCCCTTTGCAAGTCTTACCCAATTTTGAATTTCAAAAAAGGTAAGATATTTCCAGCCTTTTATCTCTATTCGGGGAGGAGATAACTCTGTGGAAAGACCAAATGACATCACGCCAACCAAACCCTGGCTTCAGGAACATGCTCAAAAAGTTATTGCATTATTTTTCTGGGCGCTATTAATAACAGGCTATCAATGGTATGCCAAAAGCAACCAACTTTCTTCGTTGGAATTCGCACAGAAATTGCTGGATTTTCTGAAGGATGGATTTTGGGGACCACTCATTTATGTTGGAATCTACGCTTTGCGCCCCTTGATCCTGTTTCCGTCTACAATCCTGACTCTCGCTGGAGGCTTCGTCTTCGGTCCCGTGCTCGGCGTTATCTACACCGTCATCGCCAGCAATATCTCCTCGACGATTGCATTTTTTGTTGGATATTATTTGGGCGAAGGGCTGTTGAGAGATGATGGCTCAGACGGTCTCATCCAACGTTATGCACGGCGGATGCGCGAGAATAGTTTCGAGACCGTGATGATCATGCGCTTCATCTTCCTGCCGTACGACGCTGTCAGTTATCTGGCAGGTTTTTTGAGAATTCATTATTGGGCGTTCATTCTCGCCACCGCGCTCGGCTCCATCCCAGGGACAATGGCTTTCATCGGTTTCGGCGCATCCATTGAGACTTTTGACGGGGCACTGCCGAAATTAAATCCTGTCACCCTCGGCTTTTCGGTTGCGATTTTCATTGTAAGCTTGGCATTATCAAGAATATTTAAAAAACGAGAAGGGATTTCAAAGTGATAGAACATTTTTCAACGATTGTAATTGGGGCGGGTTCGGGCGGGATGACGGTTGCCATTGGGATGGCGGGTTTGGGACGTAAAGTCGCGCTGATCGAAGGCAATCATGTCGGCGGCGATTGCACGAATGTCGGCTGTGTGCCGTCCAAGACATTGATCCATCTGGCAAAGAATTTCAAGCCAGGCATGAACCCAGATGATATTGTCAAAGAAGTGACCCGTAAGCGCGATGCCCTGCGCAATAAGGAAACAGAAGAAGTCCAGCACCTTGAAAACCTGACTTTCATTCGCGGCATGGCAAAGTTCACCGCTCCAAAAACATTGAGCGTGACTCACGATGGAACAATCCGCGAGGTCACTGCCGACAACATCGTCATTGCCACAGGTGCACGCCCACGCATGATCGAAATCCCAGGCTTGCCCGCTGAAATGGTACTGACCAACGAATCTCTCTTTGACCTGACGAATGCGCCGAAGCATTTGGTCATCGTTGGCGCAGGCGTGATTGCCCTGGAGATGGCTTTTGCCTTCCAGAAAATTGGAACGAGGGTCAGCATGTTCGCGCTCGACAGACGCCCGTTGATGACTTCCATTCCCGAAGCATCCGAAGTCATTCAAGCAGAATTGGATCGACGCGGCATCAAGCTGTATTGTGGCACAGTTGCAAAGACGTGTGATGTATCCACACAATCATTGATCTTAAAATCTGGCGAAGAAGAAATCACGCTCACGGGTGTGGATAAGGTTTTAGTTGCAGTCGGTCGCGTGCGGAATATCGACTCACTCGGACTGGAACAGGCTGGGGTCAAGTCCGATGTGCGGCTTGGGATATTGGTCAACTCGTTTGGCGAAACAAATGTCAAAGGCGTATATGCCATCGGCGATGTAACTCCCACATCCGCATTTACGCATTCCGCGAACGCGCAAGGACGCAGAGTTGTCCAACGCATTGCCTTTTCATATTTGCCAATTTCTAAGAAAGAACCGCTCTTTCCGAACGCAACATTTAGCGACCCCGAAGTGGCGGCGGTGGGCTTGACGGAAAAACAACTGGCGGAATATTGCCACCCAGGAATTGTCAAACGCATTCGCGTGGATTTCAAAACACACACCGACCGCGGCTACACAGACGGCATTGAAAATGGTTTCATCATCGTGGACGCGGTGCGCCTGACAGGACAGATTTTGCACGCCACTGTCGTGGGTCCGTACGCTTCGGAGATGATTTCGTTCTTCACGCTGGCGATGAGCCAAAAGATTTCGCTCTACAAGATTTATCGGCTGGTTTATCCATACCCTACATACTCCAGCGGCATTTTGAAAGTGGCGGATTTCTTTATGCGCGATACCCTGCCCAATCTCGGAAAAGAAATCGCGGCGTATTTGAAATATCGTTTTGCAAAAAGCAATTAACCACAAAGGAGACAATATGAAAAAAATTATTTACTTACTCGTCACGTTATCTTTACTGCTCGTCGCGTGCAGCGCGCCTGCGCAATCGTCAACCGAATTCGACATCAACAATTGGGACAGTGTTCTCGCCGCCGCCAAAGGACAAACCGTCAACTGGTATATCTGGGGCGGCTCGGACAGCATCAACGCCTTCGTGGATAATTTCTACGGCAAAGCGTTGAAAGAGAAATATGGCATCACCCTCAATCGTGTCCCACTGGCGGATACCGTGGATGCGGTCAATCAGGTCTTGAGCGAGAAGCAGGCAGGCAAAGACCCTGGCGCAGTGGATATGATCTGGATCAACGGCGAAAATTTCTTCACGTTGAAACAGGCTAATTTGCTCTATCCCGATTGGGCGCAGAAAATCCCGAATGCCAAACTTGTCAATTGGGATAATCCCGCCATCAATCTTGATTTTGGAAATCCTGTTGATAATCTGGAAAGTCCCTGGTCATCGGCACAGTTCCAATTCATCTACGACTCAGCGCGCATGATCGCAGCCAAACTTCCGCGCTCGTATGCTGACTTAAAAACCTGGGCTTGCGCGAATCCTGGTCGCTTCACTTACATCGCTCCTGGTCCTGGCGGATTTCTTGGCACACGTTTCGTCAAAGGCGCATTGTATGAACTCAGCGGCGGCGCGGATCAATGGCAGAAATTCGATCAAGCCACCTGGGATAACTATTCTCCGCAGTTGTGGGATTATCTCAATCAGTTGAAGCCCTGCCTGTGGCGCAAGGGCGAAACCTATCCCAAGGATGAAGCCGAGTTAAAAAATCTCTTTGCCAACAATGAAGTTGATTTCAGCATGACCAATGACATCACAGGCGCAGGTACTGGCATCACTGCTGGCTTACTTCCTCAAACTGCCCGCGCTTTCGTATTCAATCAATATATGATCGGCGATTTCAACTACGTCGCCATTCCTCTCAACGCGCCCAACAAAGCCGCCGCCCTTGTACTTGCAAATCTTTTGCTCGACCCTGAATTTCAAGCCGCGCAGATTCTTCCTGAAAATGGATTCGGACTCGGCTACGCCATTGACGTGACTCGCGTGACGGAGTCCTCGGCTCTTTCCGCCCTGCAAACTGCTTCCACCAAATTGGGCGACTCAGCCACCCCCGCCTCTGACCTCGCCAAATCGCTCGTCGGTGACTCCGCCGCCGAATATCAAAACCTCATCGAACAGGGCTGGGCGAAAAACGTTTTGCAAGGAAAGTAAATCTGCGTATCAAGTGTCACGTGCGAGGTATTAAGTTTCTACTGACACGTGACACTTCGCACCTGACACTTTAGATCTCATGCGTGATAGATTTATTTTCTCCCCCTGGCTTGCCCTCGCCCCAGCATTGATCTTGATCACGATCCTGCTGGGGGCAAGCCTTGTCTATGGCGTGGCGCAAAGCCTTGGGTTGATTTCCGTCATTGGCGCGAATACTGTCAGCCTGGATTCCTATCGAAATCTGGTAACAGGCACAGGCTTGGCAGGAAGCGAATTTTGGGGCTCACTCGCCTTTTCGTTATGGGTCAGCATTGCCTCGACATTGATTTCATCCGTGCTGGCGTTGCTCGTTGCCGTCTGGCTTTCTGAACAGCGCAGTGGAAATGGAGATACGCTTGCCCTTAACTGGAATTTGGCTTTTCCCCATTTGGTCTGGTCCATCGCTCTATTATTGTTCCTCTCCCAAAGCGGATTGCTTGCCCGCTGGGCGGCGTCTCTTGGGTTGATCTCCACCCCTGCAGATTTCCCCGTACTATTGCGAGATCGCTTCGGCATCGGTATCATCCTACATTATGTCAGCAAGGAAATCCCATTTCTGGCGTTGATTATTCTGGCAGTCCTGCGAACTCAATCCACTGGATACGATCTGGTTGCTGAAAACCTCGGAGCAAGCCACTGGCAGAGACTTCGTTATGTGACCCTGCCGCTGGTGATGCCCGCTCTACTTTCAGGTTCATTGCTGGTCTTTGCTTTTATTTTCAGCAGTTATGAAGTACCTGCCTTGCTCGGGGTTGGTTATCCACGCATGTTGCCCGTGCTGGCATTACGCTTTTTCAACGACCCTGACTTACGCTCGCGTGCCGACGGCATGGCGATCAGCCTGATCATCACCGTCATTGTTCTGGTTGTGGCAATGATCAGTTTGAAAAAGAGCGAGCAGAAATGAATAAATTTTCCACGTATGTCACGCGCTTTGTACTGTACTTTATCCTCGCCGCTCCTCTGGCGCTGTTCATCGTTTATGCCTTTTCAACGCGTTGGTTTTTTCCTCAACCTTTTCCCGCTGAATGGACGACCGCTATTTTCACCCGTACCATCAATGACCCGCGTATCTTGAGCGGCTTGCGCGACAGCCTGATCATTGCGCTCATCGTCAGCCTGCTTTCGCTCCTGCTTGGGTTTCCAGCGGCGCGCGCACTTGGTCTGCGCCAATTTCGCGGAAGACAGCTCGCATGGCTTGTGTTATTCCTGCCGACAGTTGTTCCGCCGCTTGCCATTGGCATGGGATTGAACATCCTATTCCTGCAAATCGGGTTGGCGGGTTCACTCGTAGGAGTGGTTATCGCACATCTTATCCCGACTCTACCTTATGTTATCTTTACCCTGTCAGGAGCGTTTGCCCGCTATGATGAGAATTTCGAATTCCAATCGCTGGTCTTGGGCGCAAGTCAGACTCGTACTTTTTTCACAGTCACCCTGCCGTTGATCGCACCCAGCCTCGTGGTTGCGGCTCTGTTCTCCTTCCTCATCTCATGGAGTCAATATCTGTTGACGCTTTTAATTGGAAGCGGGCGCATCATCACTCTGCCCATTCTGCTTTTCTCGGCAGCGAGCGGGGGCAACCCTGTGACCATCGCTGCCATCTCGCTGATATTTCTCGCCCCGCCTGTGCTGGTGATTGCTGCTACTGCACGACAGCTCAGCGACGGCGAAGTAAGAGAACAATACTAATGACTCAAGTCAACCTTTTTTCGCTTACCAAACAATATCCGAACCAATCGACGCCCATTTTGAAAAATTTCTCGCTCTCTGTATATGACGGGGAGATGGTTGCGCTGTTGGGACCTTCAGGTTCTGGCAAATCCACTCTGCTGAAATTGATCACGGGCATCGAACGCCCTGACGCTGGCGACATTCAATTTGACGGCATCTCCATTCTGAACATGCCTGCCAACAAACGCGGGGCGGTCTTCATGTTCCAGAAATCATATTTGTTTCCGTTTCTGAATGTGGAGGAAAATATGGGCTTTGGTTTGAAGGTTCAAGGCGCTTCGGTTGAATCAATTCGTACGGAAGTGAAGCGCATGTTGGATTTGATCGGTTTGCCTGGCATTGAGAAACGCAAGCCTGCGCAACTTTCTGGCGGGGAGCAGCAGCGTGTGGCGTTGGCGCGCGCGTTGGTGACTCATCCAAAATTGCTTTTGCTGGATGAGCCATTGAGCAGTCTGGATACATCGGTGCGGATGAATTTGCAGGAAGCCATCCGCGCTATTCAGCGTGAACTGGGCATCACCACGATCTTTGTCACGCATGATCTGGGCGAAGCGATGGCGATGTCTGACCGCATGGCGTTGTTGTTGAATGGCGAGATTGTCGCGTTAGATAAGCCTGAGACTCTGTTCCATCATCCGCCAAGCAGGATGGCGGCAAAATTCATGGGCGTATCCACTTTCTTAAATGGCGACCAACTCATAGTTAAGAAAGAAGCGGGTTCTTCCTCCCAAAAAATATTTGCGATTCGTCCTGAGCATATCCGCGTGCAAAAGGAAGGCTGTGAAAATTCCATGCAAGGCGTCGTGAGCGATTGCATTTTTCGCGGCGAGTATGTGGAATATCAGGTGACGACAGGCGAGATGATTGTGCGCGCGCGAATGTCCATGCCCGCCCCGATGTTCCCGCACGGCGAGCAGGTGTTTGTGAAATTTCCGTCTGAATATTTATTTGCAGTGAAGGAGTGAAGCATGACAAAAGAAAATCGCAAGAGTCAAAAACAACTTCGACAGGAAAAATCTCGCGCACAAAAGAATAGGCGGCAGTGGATGGGATACGGCGCGCTGGCGTTGATTTTATTTGCCGCTATCTTTTTTATTTCGACGCGCCCGAAAGCACAACCGTTAAACGAAACGCGCCTCGCTTCAAATCCGATCCTTGGGCCTGCTTCCGCTAAAGTGACCATTACTGAGTATGCGGATTTTGGCTGTCCCTCCTGCCAAGCCTGGCACCGCGCTGGTATCTTGAAACAGGTGCTTGCGGCGTATGGAGATAAAGTTCAATTTGTGTGGAAGGATTTTCCCGTCATCACCGCGCAATCGCCCAAGGCGGCGGAGGCAGGGCAGTGCGCCTTCGATCAGGGCAAGTTTTGGGAATATCATGATTTGCTTTATGAGAAAGCTCCCGCGCTTAGTGTCAGCGAGTTGAAAGTTTATGCTGCGCAAACAGGGTTGGACACCACGAAGTTCAATCAATGTCTGGACTCGGGACAGAATCAAGCCAAGGTGAACCAAAGCTTGAATGAGGCTCAACGTCAATACGCATTTCCTGGCACGCCATCGTTCCTGGTCAATGGACAGAAGCTGGTTGGTCCGCCAACGTTCGAGACATTGAAATCCATTATCGATCCAATTTTGGCGAACGGTTAGGAATTAGTTGCCCAAGAGTAATTTGTTCCCCCAACCGCACATCCAATTTGATATTAGAAACAATGTGTCCAATTAATTCATATTTAGAAAACGAGGAAACCATGCATACTAAAACCAATATTCGCATATCTTTATCAACCCTTGTCTTGATAATCTTCTTCCTAGCCGCCTGCAGCCCAAGCACAGCACCTATCCCAACACTAAGCGCTCCTGCTCCAGTGCCTACCATTACCCCGGAATGGTTCGATTGGTTCAGCATAAAGATGACCGATGTAAATACAGGGCAGACACCTTTACCATGAATGATTTTAAGGGGAAGGTTGTGCTGGTTGAAACAATGGCGATGTGGTGTCCCAATTGCCTTATGCAGGCGGGTGCGGTGCAAAAATTGCATAAAGCCTTGGGTAATCCTGAGGACTTGATTTCAGTCAGTTTGGATGTTGACTCTAATGAAGATGAAGCTGCGCTCAAGGAATACGCTTCACAATACGGTTTGGATTGGCATCTCGTAGTCGCGCCGCTTTTGGTTGAACGCGCGCTTGGAAATTTGTACAGTGCACAGTATTTGAATCCGCCGCTTGCGCCCATGCTGATTATTGATCGCGAGGGCAATGTTCATCAACTGGAATATGGAATCAAGACTACTGCCAAACTCCAGGAACTTGTCAAGCCGTACTTACAACAATAAATGACCATGCTAAATATTGCGCTTACAACATTCCTGCTCGGTCTATTAGCTACCACAAGCCCCTGTATTTTGCCGCTTTATCCCGGTTTTCTGGCTTATCTAAGCGGACAAAATGAAATAGGAGCTGGAAAACAACGCTATTTTCTCGGTTTGTTTGTGCTCGCTGGAGTGTTGACAATGATGCTCGCGCTGGGTGGTGTGATCGCATTGTTAGCCATCCCCATTGGTCGTATGTTGGCATATATCATTCCATTGGCAGATTTCCTGATCCTGTTTCTAGGCGTTCTGCTTTTGTTGGATCGCAATCCTTTCAAAACTCTGCCTCAAATCAGGGTCCCCATGCTGCGCCATCCTTTTGCAAACGCCTATGCTTATGGCTTGATGTATGGTCCCATCGCGTTGCCATGCTCGGGCCCGCTGGTGGTTGCCATCTTTGCATTGTCCTTCACGGTCGAGGAGGCATTCAGTAAACTATGGGTATTCCTGTGGTTCGGGTTGGGTTTTGGCGTTCCGTTATTAATTCTCTCGCTATTATCAGGTGCGCTTCAAAGACAACTGACAACTTTCTTTGCACGTCATAGCAGAGTGGTCAATATTATTGGCGGACTTCTCCTGGTTGGCGTTGCCATATATGACTTAAATCTGAATTGGAATTTGCTACGATCATATTTTTCCTGATCCTGCAATCCAAAAATTGCCCGGTAATAGAGTCTTTCCCAATAAACTTTTAATAGGTGAATTATGTCAGTTAATCAAGATAGTCCTGTGGAACCGCAAAATGATAAAGATAGAAAGGTTGGGAATTGGGGTAGATGGTCGCTTACGGCAGCGAGTCTCCTCATTATATTGGTCGCAATTGTTTTTGCTTTGCGTCCAGTTACCACTCCTTCCGTTCCAACCAGCAAAGATTCAACAACACTTGCGACCCCTGTGAACGCTGGTCGACGCAACCCTCATATTGGACCGTTGGATGCGCCAGTGACAATTGTGGAGTTTGGCGATTTTGCCTGTCCCGCATGTGGCGTCTGGAATCAATCTGGAACATTGCAAAAAGTCCTTGACAAATATGGAGATAAAGTACGTTTTGTCTGGGCTGATTTTCCATCCATCACCCCGGATTCGTCAAAGGCGGCAGAAGGTGCGCGATGCGCTTATGATCAGAACAAATTTTGGGAATACCATGATTATTTATATTCCCACATGGAGGCAATTGGCGTAAATGATCTAAAGGTGTATGCAAGCATTCTTGGTTTGGACAGAAAGCAATTTGACCAATGCCTGGATCAGGGAGCGCGTGCGGAGGAAATATCAAATGACTTCCGTGATGCTGTAGCCAGACGCGTTGGAAGTCTGCCAACTTTTTACGTAAACGAAGTACGTTTAGTGGGTCCTCTAACTTTGGAACAATTGTCTGCTGTCATTGATCCAATTCTGACAAAAACCCCATAAAAAGGAATGAGATGAAAATACTAAAACAAGTTTCCTTTTTAATTATTTTCTTGATATTGCTGAATGCCTGCCAAACATCGAATAACTCACCAAAAGATAGCGGCGCGACAAGCACGTCCGCAACTGTAACAGACCAGAGGTCTCAAAACATTTCTCGCATTGTTTCTTCCTCAGATGCAGGGAAAAGCTGGCAGGTCTTATATCAGACAAACTGGCTAGATCTGGCAAATATATATTGTGTGGAAAACCTGACCTGTTATGCCTTGTCGGAAGAAAAATCTATTTTGAAAACCACTGATGGAGGAACAACGTGGAACAAACTGGGGACAGAAGACATGGCTGTGCAAAGCGATTCCCCTTTCGGATGTGCGAAAGGTGGGTTCTGCCTCCTTATTGAATCTGTAACGGGTGGAAAGGTATGGGTTACATATGACGGTGGAAATTCATGGACAAAAACAGGGGAAAGCCCAGTAGATAGCCCTGAAAGTATAGCCTGCCCAACTTCGGAAACTTGCATTCTGGTCAGCAGGCTCGGAAAGGTTTTTGATACACAGGATGGCGGGAAAACCTGGCGGCAGGACCTTGCAAGTAATGGGATCACTTATAAAAAAATTACATGTTTGAGCGAATCAGAATGTTTTATTGTTGGCATGGTTTTTGCAGGCGAATTTGGTCTGGTTGTGAAAACCACAGATGGTGGCAAATCCTGGAGTGAAGCTGGCAAAAGTCCGGTACATGGGTTGCGGGCAATCAGTTGCCCAACAAACAATGATTGTATGAGTGTCGGTCGGTTTGGGATTCAAAATACTCATGACGGAGGACAATCTTGGACAGAATTATCTGGCGTCGCTGAGAATGGCGCGCGAAGTATCGGGTGTTCCTCACCTCAGAACTGTTTCATCATTGATGGTAAAGGTCAGATGTATCTCTGGAATGGGCTTTCTTTGGCAAAGAACAATGTGGATGGCGCATTTACATTGAGAAGTGTAAGTTGTACCTCGGATGCTGTTTGTTATGCGGTCGGTGCATTTACTGATAAATAAGCAATGGAGTTTCGATAAATAAAATGAATGTATCCATTGGGCTTGTGTTTTTCGCGGGAGTTGTTTCTTTCTTGTCTCCCTGCATATTACCAGTACTGCCTGGGTATCTCACTTATCTTGCAGCGCGTGCAAGTGGACAGGAAGTAGGAAGGGTAAGTCGTTGGCAGGTATTGTTTCACGGAATAGCTTTCGTCCTTGGATTCAGTATGGTCTTTATTGCCCTTGGCGCCACCGCTTCTGCCATAGGACAATTGCTATACAGCTATAAAGAATGGCTGTCTCGAATTGGGGGATTGGTGATGGTAGTCTTTGGACTACAAATGGCAGGCATCTTACACATTCCTTTTCTTGAAGTTGAAATTCGCAAACATGTGGAACCAGATTCCCGATTGGGTTACATTTCATCTCTTTTAATGGGCGTATTTTTCTCTGTTGGGTGGACACCCTGCGTTGGTCCCACACTTGGGATCGTGCTTACTTTTGCAGGAACTGCAGCATCGATGACAAAAGGCATTTTGCTCCTCTCGGTTTTTTCTTTGGGGCTCGGGCTTCCCTTTATAATTACCGCTCTGGCAATGGGTCAAGTCGGCCAATGGATGAAGCGAATGGCAAAGGTTACACGGATTGTGACATTGGTCGCTGGGATCCTATTGGCATGTGTCGGAATGTTATTGATTCTCGGAAAGCTCAATTTTCTGGGGGAATTTCTGCCAGGCATCGCGATTTATATTTAAACTTTTCTCAAGGAGCAGTGAAACTATGCCGGGAAAATGGCGAACTTTACTTTTGCTTGCGCTGGCTGAACTGCTTGCCATGTCAGTCTGGTTTTCGGCATCGGCGGTCGTTCCTGCGTTGACCAAAGCGTGGTCGCTGGATGATGGAGGTCGCGCCTGGCTGACGATGTCGGTGCAGATCGGTTTCGTGGTCGGCGCGTTTGGTTCAGCGTTGTTCAATCTTTCCGACATCCTCCCTGCCCGCCGATTGTTTACGATTTCTGCGCTGCTTGCCGCGTTGTCAACTGCATTGATTCCATTGCTTGCTTCCAGCCTTGTTCCCGCATTGGTATTTCGTTTTCTCACTGGATTATTTCTCGCGGGTGTTTATCCCGTGGGCATGAAGATCATGGCAACCTGGACTCAAAAGGATCGCGGTCTTGGCATCGGTCTTTTAGTTGGCGCATTGACGATTGGCTCTGCCGCTCCTCATTTGCTGAATGTTTTTGGCGCTGTGAATGATTGGAAAACCGTTATGTTGTGGGCGTCGGCTTTAGCTGCGCTGGGCGGAGTACTGGCAGGACTCTTTGTGGATGAAGGTCCATATAAAACTGCTTCTCCAAAATTTAATTGGAAATACATCGGCGAGATTTTTCGCGAACGCCCGCTCGTGATGGCGAACCTGGGATATCTTGGTCACATGTGGGAGTTGTATGCCATGTGGGCATGGATTCCTGCTTTCCTGACTGCGAGTTTAAAACTTACGGGAATAAATCCAATGTGGGCAAGTCTTGCGGCTTTCGCAACCATTGGCATCGGCGGAGTCGGAAGCCTAGTGGCGGGTCAACTGTCAGATAGGCTGGGCAGGACAACGGTCACGATTGCTGCGTTGATCGTCAGCGGAATGTGCGCGTTGAGTATCGGTTTACTGTATGGTCACAATCCAATCTGGCTTATCTTGATTTGTCTGATATGGGGCTTTGCAGTTGTTGCCGACTCCGCACAATTCTCCGCTGCCATCAGCGAAATGTGCCGCGCCGAATTCACAGGCACCGCTTTGACATTACAAACCAGCATGGGATTTCTTTTGACGTTGATCACCATCCGCCTCATTCCTACACTCGAAAGTTGGCTCGGCTGGCAATGGGCATTCGCTTTTCTGGCAATTGGTCCCGCCCTTGGGATTTGGGCAATGGTCACGCTGCGATATTTGCCCGAAGCGAAGTCTCTTGCGGGCGGCAAGGGTTAGTCATGAAGCGCGCACGCGGATTGACTCCATCACAGGTAATCGAATTCTATGACCGCTTGGGCGCAAAACAGGATAAGCAAAATTATTACGAAGATGCCGCGCTGGCTGATTTGTTAAAGCATGCCTGCTTTGACACGGCACAAGGAGTAGTTGAATTTGGCTGCGGCACGGGACGTTTTGCCGAACAATTAATTGGAACATATTTACCAAACAATACAACCTATTGGGGGTGCGACGTCAGTACGCAGATGATTGAAATAAGCAAACAAAGACTTTTACGTTTTGGAAACCGCGCCACGCTGCGGAGATCAACGGGCGAGTTGTCTCTGCCGCTGCCAGCTGAAAGCGCGGACCGGTTTGTCTCCAACTATGTGCTGGACATTCTTTCTTTTGACGAAATTAGCGCAGCAATCGGGGAAGCAAAGCGGGTTCTTAAGCAGGATGGCTTGCTTTGCCTAACAGGATTAACGAACGGCAAGGGATTGTATTCAAAATTATGGACTTCCTTTTGGAATATTCGTTTCGCATTAAATCCAAAATGGGTCGGCGGATGCCGACCCATTGAAATCCATAGTTTTATCGATGCAGATTGGGAGATCAAGCATTATCACGTTATCGCAGTGCGAGGGATCAGTTCGGAAGTACTTGTCGCAAGAAAAAGATAATCAGGCAAGTTGTTTTCTGATCCAGGCAATCAATTTGGGGAGAAACAAATATCCAAGTAAAAAGAGATTCAATCCAACCTCAAAGTAAACGAATTGCGATCCATAATGAGCCTTGTCCCAATAACTGATGGGACTATGAAAACGTGTATGCCAATCGATGGGGAAGAATAACACGGGTCCATCGTTGAAATGAGTGAGGATGTCAATTCCTGAGTGAACCATACAGCCAAACACGAACCACAGCCACCAATGTCCGCGCGTGTTAGACTGATCTTGATAACGCCAGAGAAAGATGGCATAGATCAACAAGGCGGTAGGTGAATGTAGAAAGTTGTGACTGGCAATCCAAAAGGGATTGTTGAAGTACAGGTTGTCAAAAGCG
>JBDTWO010000129.1:0-13790 GCA_040006635.1 Chloroflexota bacterium | reverse complement strand
CATTCTGTGTTTCCAAAACATCCGACTGAATCTGGACCACAACATCCGAGCCGCCCAGCACACGGCTAAGTTCTTCTGCGGCGGTGCGCAGGATCGAATCGAATTGGGTGGTGGCGCCGATCTTGGTGGAGATATCGGCGGTAATGCGCTCGATCTCTGCCTGGCGCTGGGTGGACTTCAATAGCAGTGACGCTTCAAGCGCCAAGGATAAACGTTCTGCCACAGCTTCGGCAACATCGATCTCATCCGCATCCCATTCATATTCATCCGGCACGCGGATATCCAAAACACCGATGACCTGATCGCGCAAGCGGATGGGGATGGAGAGGGTTGAAGTTTCGCCGCTCGCTCTCACGGTCTCTTTTGCGGTCATGGCTTGTTTGATCTGGGCAGATGCCAGGGGCTTGCTCAAAGCTGTTAATTTGTTAGCGGATATTTGATAGCCCAGGCTTTCTTCCTGGGTTTGCAGAACACGCCACGATTCGCGCAAGAAGGAACTCGATGTGCGTTGCGCATCTTTCAATAATTCTTGTGATATTTCAAAGGAGCGCGCATTTTGGATGGCGATCGAGACTTGATCTGCGAGTGTGGATAGTACCTCAATATCCTCCTCCTGTAAGGCGTTGGAGATGATGCTTTGGATATCCAATACGCCGATGATCTCGTCACCGACTCGGAGAGGCAGCGCCATTTCGGAGCGAGTGCTTGGGAGGTCGGGGTTGTTGAAGAAAGCTGCATCAGCTCCCACGTCCAGGGCGATGCGTGGGTTGCCTGTCGCGGAAACGAAGCCTACGATACCGGTCTGCCCAATGCCGAGTTTGTGTCCGCGGTTGAGCATGCGCTTACCGCCATCACTGTTGGCGGCGCGTAATTCTGCGAATTCCTTCGCTTCATCGAGCAGGAAGATGCCGGCGTGATAGAAGCCGAACTGGTTACTGATCAGGTTCACCAGACTAGGCAGGAGGGTTTCGAGATTCTGGTTAGCAGTGGTTGCACGCGCCACCTGGGCAATCGCTTCGAATTGTTTGGCGCGTTTTTCATTGCGTTGATTGGCTGTTGCCACGTCAGCGGTGCGGGCTGCAACGCGTGTTTCCAGGTTTTGATTAAGTTCCTGCAAACTCTGATTGGAAATACGAAGATTTTCTTCACTTTGATTGGCACGAGCTATTGCGTCTCTTAAACTGTTTGTGCTGAAGTAGATCAACGCCGTGATTACGAGAAATATAAGTGAGAGGTCCCGTGAATATCCAAGTGAATCTTGTAATCGAGGTGTGAAATATCCATTAGCTTCCAGAAGGGCGAGCCCCCAGATTGCGGCGATGCTGGCAAGAATGACAATACCACCAGCACGCCAATTGACAACAATACTCGCCAGCAGGCCCAAGGCAATGTAGGCAATGATGATCACGTCTCTTGCTCCAGCTGCGATGTAGGCTAGCGCTCCAAGACCGAACCAGCCAAGGATCACAATGATCAATCCGCTCGCGTTTACATTGCCACGCCGAAGTAAATACAAGGCGGCAAACATAACCAGGATTAACCCGGAAATCCCGATCATGGTAAAGTTTATTGTTCCACGTAACAGGTAAGGGATCATCCCAATGGCAAGCAAAATGACTGCGATCCATGCGAAGTTATTGATGAACTTCGCGCGGAAGTTATCTTCCTCTTTTTCAAACACGGGCGGGCTAAAGAATTTCCAGATCATTCCGCCTCCGCTTTCTTGAGTTGCACCGCAATGTCCATACCCGGCATGATGCGCCCCAGTTCCTGCGCGGCGGTCTTGAGTAGTTCGTCCACGTCGCTTTGCGCGCTGATCTTGGTGGTGATCTCACCGATCGAGCGTTCCTTCAAAGCCAGCTTCTGGCTTTCAGCGAGCAGCCTGGCGTTCTCCATCGCGATCGCCGAACGTTCAATGATGGCGGTCACGATATCCAGCTCATCCTGCTCCCATTGACGATTTTCCTGCGAACGGATATCCACCGAGCCGATGACTTGTCCGCGTAGTTTGACCGGCAGGGACAAAATCGCGCCTCGACCTTTCCCCTTAAGCTGGTTTCTGCTCAAGGAGCTTTCATCCTTGCCTTTGCCGCTTTTCTTGTAAAGCAGTGTGGACTTTGCGCCAGTATGCCGAACGCCCTCGAGCTGCTGAGTGCGTGTAAAACGGCTCCAGCCAGTTTGAACGAATTGTTTCGAAAGCGCTTCCGATTCAGCCAGGGCTTTGCGCGTTTCTTCATATTGACGGGCATTCTGAATGGCGATGCTGACCTGATCAGCAAGCGTGGATAGAATGTTGATATCTTCCTGATTGAAGGCATTTGAATCTGTGCTTTGCACATCCAGCGCGCCGATGGTCTGATCTCCAATGCGGAGGGGCAGGGCAATCTCCGAACGTGTTTCGGGCAGGTCAGGATTGTTGAAGAATACTGCATCTGCGCCGGTGTCCAGCGCGACGCGTGCCCGACCCGTGCTGGTCACATAACCGACCATGCCAGTTTCACCAACTCGTAAACGATGTCCACGTTCCAGCATTCTTCTCCCGCCATCGCTGTTGGCGGCGCTGAGTACCGCATATTCCCGGGCCGTGTCTAATAGAAAGATACCGATATGATAGAAGCCAAACTCGCGGTTCATGATCGTAGTGACTTGCGCGAGGAGACTATCCAGATCGCGCGCTGTACTGATCGTCCGTGTGATTTGCCCGATCGATTCAAACTGTTTGGCACGGCGCTCGCTAAGTACACGCGCCAGATCTAATTCGGTGGTGCGGTCTCGAACTAGCTTTTCAAGCCCTTCGCTGAATGTTTGAAGTTCCTCGTTGCGTTCGGCTACCTCTCGTTCACTGGCTCTGGCACGTTGCGCATTTTCATTCAGCAAATTGATTAAGGCTCTTTGCACGAAGGCGATTGCCAGCACTACGATCGACAAAGCAAAGGGCGAAACCGACAAAGTTAAAGAACTTGTGGGGGAAACTAAAATACCGCGCATCTCTGCGATCCCGATTGCGAAAATGGACACAATGATTAGGGATGTGAATACAAATGCGCCACGTTGACCCAGTGTAAGACCTGCCATACTGATAACCAACGCATATCCTATGAGATTAATATCATGAAGACCGTAACCCGGGGGAATGGCAATAATATAAGTTAGCACCGCAAATAACGTGGACGGGAGCAATATTTGAGCAGGCAGTAAAAAGCCGCGCATCAATAACACCAAACTGCCTACTGTAAATAGGAAGAGCAAGCCCAACGGCACAAGATACTGCCAGCCAAAACCACCAATAGCCGAGGCTGCCAATGCGGCGATATCTGCCACAATCGAAATGATGAGCAGAGTGCGTAATAGCCGGGTTTGCGAGCCATCCTGATTTTGGTTAAGGTCTTGTGGCTTTGTCATGTTTTGTTCCGAGTTGGGAGCATTCTGCTTCATGCTTATCCTTGTTCCTTGGACTGGAATTGAATCAGCACTTCAGAACCACCCAGCACGCGCTCCAATTCCTGGGCGGTGGTCTGCAAAATATTTTCGAGATTAAGCGCACCGCTGATCTTGTTGGTGGCTTCTGAAATCAGACGTTCCTTCGATGCGCGGCGGCGGGCATCCTGGAACAGGCGGGCGTTTTCCATGGCGAATGCGGCACGTTCAGCGACTGCCTCCACCAGACTGATCTCATCCGCCTGCCAGGTTTTAGAGGGATCATTTGATTCAATATGGAGAATGCCGATCACTTCGCCGCGCAGTTTTACAGGGACTGCCACGGTCGCATGTGACCCGGCGACCTGGTGCTCTACGATTTCGCCAGTTCGTGCCGCTGAAATAACAGCGGGTGTATTTAATGAATTCTCCATCATTTCGATACGACCCGTTTGGTAGCGGAAGCCAGTTTGTTCAGCTTTGGCAATTGTGCGGCTCCATTCGGCGCGGGTGAACTCGTCGTACACTTCCTGCACCTGGGTAAGTGCGGCGCGCGTTTCAGTTAATAAGCGGGTATTTTCAAGTGCAATGGAGACTTGATTCGCGAGAGCGGTCAATACTTGTAAGTCTTCGTTTGAGAAAGCGCCTGCCTCTGTGCTTTGCACGTCCAAGACACCGATCGTTTCACCGCGTGATTTCATGGGCAGTGCAACTTCAGAGCGGGTGGTGGGGAGGTCGGGATTGTCAAAGAAAACAGCATCAGCCCCAACGTCCAGAGCGATACGGGGTTGTCCAGTTTGAGCAGCATAGCCCACGACGCCAGTCCCTAATTTTAAGAAGTGTCCGCGTGCCAACATTTTTTGTCCACCTTCACTGTTGGCGGCTTGCAAGATGGCGTTTTCCCGGTTGCCGTCTACCAAAAAGATGCCAACGTGGTAAAAACCAAAGCGTTGATTGATCAGTTTCACTGTGTTTGGAAATAACTCGCCGAGGTCTTGCAATTGGGCAATGGCTTCAGAAAGTTCAGTAATGGCTTGTAGTTGCGCGGCGCGGCGGGAGGTTTGCTGGTTTGCCTTTTCCAATTCAGCAGTGCGAACGTTCACGCGTTGTTCGAGATTGCCGGTGAGATCTTCCAATTCGCGATTGACTTTGCGGACATCTTCCAAGCGCAAGCTTTCCGTCCGATTTCTGAAGTTGCCAAGTACTATCAAGACAACACCAATTGTTGCAATAATGCCTGCGAGACCACCCACGTTAGTTGGTAATGTAATACCGAAAAATTGAATAGAAATGAGTGCAGCTACATTGATGCCAACCAGGAGGAAGACTGCCCAGCCCGAAAGGAAAGTACTGCCCACGATCAAACCCAGCGGTACAAATGCCAGAATACTACCCCCAAACTCAGTCCCCGCCTGTCTGATTATGTCAACGTAAGCAGACAGTGAAAAAGACATTGAAAAAATAAATGCGCCAACACGATAGGCTCTGGTTTTAGCAAGTATATAAGCAAACGGCAAGCTGATAAGGGGAACTCCGAATCCAATAAAAGAGTCTGCGTAGCCTTGAACTTGAGCACCGGCAATAAAACCGCTTAAATTCAGCAGGCCGATCACCAGAATCAACGAAAGTGCCAATTGTGCAGAACGTTGTTCGCCGATCTCCTGGATGGATGGATGCGGTCTGACCAGGAATTGCCAGATGTGCAATAACCAGTTTGCGTTCGCGTTGCTTGTTTTGTTTATATCAGTCATCGCAAAACCTTATTCCGATTTTTTCCGGCGGGCAGAGGCGCCATCAGCTTTTGGTGTGTCTGCAGTAGGTGGGGCGGAGGGGTTCACCAGTTGGAAGGAAACAGTTGAACCCTTTAAGTTTTGTCCAAGCTCTTCCACGGTGTCACGCAGGATCGAATCTAATTGGAAGGACGTACCGAGTTTTGTGCCTACTTCTGACAGGAAGGTTTCACGCGCCGCACGCTTTTGAGCTTGGTCCAACAGGCGAGCGCCTTCCATGGCGAGTGCCGCCCGTTCGGCAGTGGCTTCAATGATGGCGCGTTCATCATCGGTCCATTTACGAGTTGCGTCTGAGGCTTTTAATTTCAAATGACCGATCGTCTGTCCGCGCAGCTGGACGGGTACCAACAGGGTGTCTTGCCCTTCAAGAGATTTCTGCGCAGCGTTCAACGCCTCAGATTTGACTCCGTCATATCGGTAGCCCTTTGCCTGGATGGTGTTTGTAAAGCCCTTCCATGCCTGGTTGATCAACTGGCTGGATGCAGCTTCAGCTTCGCGTAAGGCGCGTTGGGATTCTTCATGTGAGATGGCATTCAGGATCGCAATCGAAACCTGGTCTGCTAGAATCGATAAAGTTGATATATCGTCTTGTGAAAAGGCATTGCTTTGAGTAGATTGAATATCCAAGGCGCCGATTACAATATCGCCAGACTTTAAAGGCAGGGCAATTTCGGAATGAGTTTCCGGTAAATTGGGATTATTAAAATACTTGGCGTCCGTTCCAACATCAGAAGCAATTCGAGCCTGGCCGCTTTGGGTCACAAACCCGACGATGCCCTGCTCGCCAACTTTGAGGCGATGCCCAAGCGCCAGCATTTTTACTCCACCCTCACTATTGGACGCCCGTAGGACGGAGTATTGGCTTTGTTCGTCCAAAAGGAAAATGCCGACATGATACACATTGAAACGGTCGCTGATCAATTTTGCTACATAAGGCAGCAGCTGATCAACGTCCTGGATGGAGATCGCTGAGCGTGCTACATCTGCAATGATACTTAGTTGCTCAGCCCGTTTTCCAATTTGTTGACTGGCAACGAGTAATTCGTGAGTACGTTCTGACACACGTTGTTCAAGATGTTGCTTTGCATTTTCCAGTTCACTTTCTCTTTGCCTTAATGTCTTATTGACTTGTTGCAAATTATCCTGTCTACGGCCTGCAATGGCAGCAAAAAAACCCAGGAAAATAGGGGCACTATCAATAATCCAAAGCAACGAATCAGTGGTCTGAACGTAAAGCAGACTCGAAAACTGAAAGGGTAGATTGGAGTTCGATATTCTAAGAATAGTGGCTATGATCGGGAATACCAACCCAAACAAGCCTCCCAGCAAAGCATATTTCTGCGTTTCAGTTAAGAGTGAAAGATTAAAACTTTTCATAATATGATCTCAATTTAACTTTAATGTTAATTTTCAGCATCGCCAAGCTCAAAAATCACCTCTGAAGTAGTGCCAAGCTTGCGACCCAGCTCTTCCACAGCAGTTTGCATAATTGCATCTATATCGCTGACCGAACCGATCTTGGCTGAGATTTCGCCGATGGCGCGTTCGCGATTTACACGGCGTTGGGCGCTTTCCACGAGGCGGGCATTTTCAAGCGCGAAGGCGGCGCGTTCTGCGGCAGACTCGAGCAGGGTAATCTCATCCTGGGTCCATTGGCGGCTGCCTTTTTTCGACTTTGCATCAAGGATGCCGATAGTTTGTCCGCGAAACCGGATGGGGATGGTTAGTTCGGTGGATTCTTTTTCCAATGAAAGGCGTCCGGTCTGGGACAGGATTTTAACCTTTTCTTGTTTTTCTCTTTTTGCCAAAGCAATAGTTCTGGTGCCATCGAACACATAACCTGTATTTTTTGCCTGGCTGGCAAAGCTGCTCCATTCCTGTTTGACATAACTGGAAAAAGTTTCCTCAGTTTTGTCGAGAGACTCACGTGCTTCCGTGAATAAACGGGCATTCTCGATCGCTATAGCAATTTGATCAGCGAGCGTTGTTAGAGTGGTAATATCGCTGTCTGTAAAGTCGTTGGGTCGAGTGCTTTGTACATCCAATACGCCAATTACTCGCCTACCAACACTTAAGGGAAGCGCCATTTCTGAGCGGGTGTTCGGAAGGTCGGGGTTGTTGAAGAAAACAGCGTCAGCTCCAACATCCAGTGCGATGCGTGGTCCACCTCGCGAAGCCACGTAACCAACGATGCTATTCATATCCAACTTTAGTTTATGATGACGTTCCAGCATCGCTGTCCCGCCTTCGCTGTTTGCCGCGTGTAAGACGGCGAATTCGCTGGCTTCTTCGATAAGGAAAATTCCTGTGTGGTAAAAACCGAATTGTGTACTGACGAGATTTGTAATGTTTGGAAGGAGTAGGTTTAGGTTTTGAATGGATGCGATAGTCCGTGCTACACTGGAAACTGTTTGCATTTGTATTGCGCGTTTCTCCAGTAACATAGTACGTTCTTCAACGCGTTGTTCAAGCGTGCTGTTCAGATCCTCCAGTTTTTCAGTAAGTTTTCTGAGCCTTGAAATATATTCGTAAAGTGGCACTATAGCAAAACGATAAAGTATCGGTGCGACCAAAATTGTGAGTGAAGTTGCATCTATGACAGACTCTATTAGTACCGGTAGTTGAGGCGCAAACAGAAAAATAACCATGATCAGTAATTCGATCAAAAAAATCGAAGCAACCAGAATCGCAAATGAGCGAATAGGGCTGAGTGCTTTTTTTTCAGTGGAGTTGAGCGTCTCACTGATCTGGTCTGTTTGTGGTGAATTAGATGTGTTGTCTGGTAAATTCATTTATTTTTCTCTAATCTGCCGTGCTTATGATCTGGATGCTTACCTCTGCATCGCTTAATGATTTGCCAACCTCTTCAACAGTTGTGCGCAGGATCGCATCAAACTCAGTGGCTGAACCGATATTGGCGGCAATTTGGGCGATGGCTTGTTCGCGATCGGCGCGCTGGCGGGACTGCTCAGTGAGGCGGGCGCTTTCCAGGGATTGTGCGAGACGCTCAATTGCCAACTCTAAGGTTGTGATGGTGTTTTGCGTAAAACCATCTTTGAGATTGGCTGACACAACGCCAATCGTTTGTCCGCGCAGTTTAATGGGGATCGCCACTTGGTTTTCAGCCGCTCCAGTATGAGTTTTGTTGTAGGTCACTGATGTTCCGGTTTTCATGACTTCATCACCATGTGCCGGGGTTTCAGAGATCGATTGGATGCGGATGTTGTCGAAACGATAGCCCGTTTTCGTGAGCAAGCCGCTTTCGCCAAGTGTTTTCCAGCCTTCGCGGGTGAACTGTCCATAAGCCTTTTGCAGGTCGCTTAGGTTTTGTTCCACTTGTTGAAGCAGACGGGCGCGTTCAATGGCGGTTGCCAACTGGTCAGCCAGAATCTGCATGATCGCAATATCACCTTCGTCGAAGGCTTGTGGCTGGTCGCTTTGCACATCGAGGACACCGATCATGCGGTTTTCCACTTTGAGCGGTAGCGCCATCTCAGAGCGTGTTTTAGGAAGAAAGGGATTATTGAAGAATACGGCATCTGCCCCGGTATCGAGAGTGATCCTGGGTTCTTCAGTAAACGCAACCCGTCCTACAATGCCGACTTCCCCAACGCGCAGTTTGTGGTTGTTGGCAATCATCTGTTTTCCAGCTTCGGTAGGCGAAGCGGTCAATACTGCAAACTCCTTATTGTTATCCAGCAAAAATATTCCGGTGTGGTACAGCTCAAAACGATTTTGGATAAGCTCGCTGGCTTTGTCAAGCAATTCAGTTAGATTATGGGCTGTGGCTGCATCACGTGCTATCTCAGCGGATGCGCGCAGGCGCAGAGATTGATTCTCAAGATCTTTTGTGCGATCGGTAACGCGTTGTTCCAATTTGCCGATAATATCCTGGAGTTGTTCTGCCATTTGGTCATAGGCATTGCCGAGTGCGCCGATCTCGTCGCGGCGGTTGATGTCTGCTCGTGCGGATAGCTTACCTGCCGCAAAACTCTCGGCGACGCTGGCAAGAGCACTGATTGGTTCAGCAATGGAAGATGCTGAAATGGCAACTGCAGCAATTGCGATCAGAATGGCAAAAACTGCAAGTGTGGCACTACCGAATAGAGAATTGATCGAACTTTTCAGGATAAATGTGCGTGGCACTTCTGCGATAAAAGCAGTATTTAAAGCTTCGATACGTTGGTAATATCCAAGCACGACCTCACCTGTATAATTTTCGTAGGTGCCTTTACCTTCCTTGACATTACTGCTCGATAAAATACTTTCCGAAGCCTGGGTATGGACGGTTTCGGTTATTCGGCGTGTTTTTGTCAATGGGCGGAAGTTTTTATCAAGTAGATACGTTTCCATTTCCTGGAAGCTTGGTGTGCTTTCGACAATATCGACGATCAAGTTTGAATTTGACCGTAGTACTAGAATGCCACGGATAACTTTTCCATCTGCATCATAGAATGGAGTCGAAAAGATCAAGTCGGCATCGCCAAAGGTCGGATTCTTTGAAAAGCCGGTGAAAGTGCCAATACTGCCTTCGCGATAAAACAATTCAGTTTGCAGACTCTTGCCTTCTCTATTAATATCTGACGATACGACAACCGTTCCTTGAATGTTCAATATCATGATTTCACTGTAAGAGGCAGTTTCAGTGGTTTGAAAATTGAGAAGGCGGTTGCGTGCGAACGTTCGGTAAAGTTCCAGGTTGGTCTGGTCGGTCTGTCCGGGGGTTAAAATCTTCAGAGCGTTTCTAGAGAAATCAGAGTCGTGGCTGATCCTTACAGAATCAACTTTAAAGTTTTCAATAACAGAATTGATCTGATTTTCCTTTAGCTTGGAGACGGTTTCGAGTACATTAAGAACTTGCGCTTCGTTATTAACATAAGCGCCGATCGCAGAGAGAATGGCTGCCATCAAAGTGGGGATCGTAACGATGATCACAAATGAAGTTAATAATTGATTGCGTAGACTGCGATATTTGTTGCTTCTGGCAATAATAGTCGCAGTGAGTAGTAAAAACCCGGTGGCGCCCAGAAACGCCAGTGCCGCAATCGCGACAGGGGTATCAGTACGTAATCTTATAATTGACAGTGGGTTGGAGTTCGCATATAAAATGCCTGCTATCCCAACGATGATCAAAACTAGAAAATGAGGATAATATTTGCGAGGCATCCCAGCTAGAAAGGATGTCAGGGGTGTAACAAAGATCAATACGATCCCAACGGGGGCAATCCCTTCCCAAAACGAAGTGAGCAGAACTGCGAAGATGATGACAACCAATGCGCCTAAAAAATTTGCAGCGACCCCTCTTTTTTGGCGCGCAAGGTTTAGGATGGGGAACTGTGCAAGCGCCAGGAAAAATATTGCACCACTAATGTAAAGCAACTGAGGCGATGGCTCGCCTAAAAAACGAAAGAGTGTAAGTATATATATGACAACAAACCCTAAACCTGCCGCACCGAGGAAATGGGCGTTGTAGCGACCGTTTGTGTTGAAGGTAATTCCAAGCCGTTCATTGGCTTGTTGGGTGCTGCTATCTTGGTTTAAAAAGCTCATCATGGTTTTAACCTGTTGTCCGCTTGGTTCGTCGTTTTTGAGGTACTTGCTCTGGCAACTGCCCAATAAACACAGAAACTTCGGAGACATCGGGTAATTGTCCAAGCTCACGCGCAGCAGTTTGAAGCAGCCCATCGATATCCATGGACTGGCTGAAACGTGTGGCGAGTTCTCCGATGGTTTGTTCCTGCCTGGCGCGCTGCTGGGCATCTTCAAGCAGGCGTAAGTTATCCACAGCCAACCCAACTTGATATGCCACCTCGCGGATCAACTCCTCATCGTTTTTGTTCCAGCTTTGGTTATCTTTTCGAGTCAGAGCCAGAGATCCGATCTCTTGCCCGCGCAGAGAGATCGATGTTTTCAGATCACTCTCATTTGCCAGACTGGTGGATACATCGGCACGTACTCCCAGCGGAGTGTAAGTGAAGGCATGTTTTTGATCTTGGAGATTTTTAGACCACGCGTCGCGCACACGGACAGTTGATACTGCTTCGAGTTGCATGATCGCTGCCTCAGACTCGCTTAGCAAGCGTGCATTCTCGATCGCAACCGCCACCTGATCAGCCAGGGTTTGCAAAACATCCATATCTTCCACGCGAAACGCCTGGGGTTGCTCTGATTGAATATCCAAGACGCCGAGCACCTTATTGCGAATCAACAAGGGCAGCGCAGCTTCTGAACGGGTCATCGGGAGGTCGGGATTGTTGAAGAAAACAGCATCAGATCCCACGTCCAGCGCGATGCGGACTTTTTTATGAGATGCTACATAACCTACGATACTTTGTGAGCCAACTGTAAGCGAGTGCCCGCGTTCGATCATCCGTTTTCCGCCTTCTGACGAGGCGGTTTGCAGAATGGCTTCTTCACCAGTTTCGTTGAGCAGAAAAATGCCAGCGTGATAAAAACCAAATTGTCCAGTAACGAGGTTTACAACAATATCAAGGAGGGATTCAAGGTCTGGCGCTTCGGATGTTTGGCGGGCAATATAAGATGCGGCGCGGAGTTGATCGGTCTTTTTGGTAATTCCAGCTGTGCGCTCTTGGACTCGTTCCTCGAGATCGTTGATAAGCCTGCTTAAATTCTCCGTCATGGTGTTAAAGTCTAGGGCAAGCTCAGCCAATTCCCGGGTGCGAGGGATATCTGTGATCCGGAAATTGAAATCCCCTTTGCTGATTTTATTTGCCACATCTCGCAGCCCGATAATGGGTTTGGCAAGATAGTTCGCAGAAATCATCCCAAGACCAATTAATAATATAAAGGATACTGAATAGATAAAGAGCAGTCTGAATAAATATGCACGTTCTTGTGCCAAGATCGTATTGGCAGAAATGTCCACGCCTAGGACACCAGCTAGTTCTCCCTTCGAAGTAAAGATGGGAGTGTAACCCGATAAAAAAGTGCCAAACTCATCAGAATAAAAATCCGGTTCAATCATTGTCCCGGTCATGGAATCGAAATTTTTGACTAAGGTGTCGCTGGGTTCCGTATACACGTCTCCGAAATTTGATATCAAGGTTTCGTCTGGAGATATTCGTGCATCCACAACAAAAAATATTCCTTGTGCATTTTTTCTCATCGTATAAACGAATCGTAAATCAGGATCTGAACGTTTGATTTTAGCGTTTTGGGTCTGAATCTTTTCGAAATATTCATCACCAGCGGCTTGAACTTTTAGTAGATCGTCACCGTTTTGTTGCAGCCCTGCCAGCGTAGTAATATTTTCAAGCCGACGCCGTAAACTGTTTCTTAACTCGGTCTTGAAATTTATATACAAAATGGATGACACAATCGCGGCGAATAGTGCCGCCAAAATGATCAAGACGATTGCAAGGCGTGATCGGAAAGTAGGGTAGCGATTGGTTTCCATGCTTATTGATCCAATAGGGGTTATGTTGGTTTATCCAAGCTCAATTCAATCGTGGCGCTGGTTGCGTCCAAGCGTCTGCCAAGTTCCTTGATTGCAGTTTGTAGAACACCGTCAATGGTATTGGATGCCCAGATCTTCGAGTTGATTTCTGCTAGCATACGTTCACGGCCCGCAACCTGGCGGCTTTCGCTGACCAGGCGGGCATTTTCAAGCGCAATTGCGGCTTGCGTTGCAACTGCATCAATAAGATTTTTTTGTTCGGTGGTCCATTCGCCGGTACCTTCAATGGATATTTGCCCGATCATTTGGTCGCGCAGATTGATGGATGAGGTAAACTTTTGAGTATTAGCGTCGTTGCTTTCCCCAACCTCATATTCCAATTCATTCTTGCGCATGGATAGCGAACCCCAGCCTTCCACGAGATATTGTTGTTGAATTGTGCGCATTTCGTTAATTCTAAGCTGAGTTTCTTGAAACAGGTGTGCGTTTTCAAGCGCAACGGCAACCTGACCAGCCATATTTTGCATAGTCTCGATTACTTCAATGCCAAAATCCGATGTTTTAGTGGATTGTACATTTAATGCGCCCAGCACTCGGTCGCCTACGATCAGAGGTAGGGCGATCTCAGAGCGGGTATAAGGCAGAAGCGGGTTTTCAACGCGTTGCTTTTCGTCAGATGTGTTTTGAGAGATACGCGGAGTTTTTTCGCGGACTGAAGTTGACACCATGCTCTTGCCGGATAACTCAAGACGATGGTGGTTTTGCTTCAACACTTTTCCGGCTTCTCCGGTGGCTTCTTTTAACTCTACCCATTTTTCGCTTGGGTCAATGATGTAGATGGCAGCATAATAATAATTAAATTGCCCCGTGAACATATTGATGATCTTTGCGAGGAGCTCATCGGGATCAAGAATGGAAGAGGACACTTTCGCAAGATCGTTAGTCGCCTTTAATAAACGCGTGCGTTCTTCCACTTGTTTTTCAAGTGTGCCTCGTAATTCCTCCACGCTTGCCACCATGCGGTTGAAGTGCATGGTGACCTCGGCGATTTCGTCAGTTGCGGTCAGTCTTGCGCGTTTGGACAAGTCACCCGCTTCAACGGCTTTAAATGTTGAGATCAACTCTTTGAGTGGGACTGAAACAGTGCGCGAGATAAAAAATGCCAG
>JBDTWO010000128.1:0-13922 GCA_040006635.1 Chloroflexota bacterium | reverse complement strand
GTTTTGCTATCATGCTCCTACTATACTTCATCTCACTTCAACTTGACCACTACCATAATACGAATACCCGAGCGTGTAATGCCTGTTGATGATGATCTGATCTGTCGCAGGCATGCCGTACCTTGTTTCACTTCGTAGACCGGAAAAATCCAACATGATTTACTCCTTTTTTGTTTCATTATATGACTTTAGGATTGCCAGTTCAAGTAGGCGACAACAATAATTTTTTCAGATTACTTAGCGACGTATATGCTCTTTCCAATGGATGCCGGTTGCCAGGCATTTCTTGTATGCTTCTTTAAACTCAAGGTCTTTGAAATCATAATAGCCAGGATTTTGATCGATCAGGTTGTGGATCAAGGCGATATCATATTCGACACGTCGAATGGCAATGTCCAGATTCCCGGCTGATGCTTCAGTTACCTGAATCCATGCAGGACGAGGGTCGCCATCTAATGGCATACCGACGCTGCCGAGGTTGTAAACCCGTTTCCCCTCATGCTCCCAGCTAAACGGGATATGCGTGTGTCCGCAGAAAACCAGTGGGATATTTTGTGCCTCCATGAACGCCCAAAGTTTTTGCCAATCTACCTCGGGCATTTGGGGATAAATGCCGCGTGAGTGATAAAACCACTCCTGATACTTCAACTCAACGCCTGGTTTATGCCAAGTCTCTGGTATTAAACGGTCAATGGGATGATCGTGTACGAGGCAGGCATTTTGCCAGAAGATGTGGTTGTGAAACGATCGGATCCATTCAATGTCTTCAACGGTGAGATGGTCTTCCCACCACTGAACCAGATTGACAATGTCAACGTTCCAGGGTTTGTCTTGATCTGGCATGACGTTCCGGTCAGGGGTTAATAAATATTCTTCACCGTTGCCTTTGAGACAGGCGAGTTCCGCGTTGTTCTTTGTGCACCACTCGCGGAGCAGTTGTATACAGCCGTGCAGATTCACGCCGTTGATAATATCGCCCAGCATAAATACTTGTGTACAGCCCTGCTGTTGAATATCATCTAATACAGCCTGCAACGCTGGAGAGTTACCGTGAATATCCGATAGAAGTGCAGTTTTCACTGACATGATTTTTACTCCAAAAATTTCTCCAACAGAATTTCATCAATATATTTTCCGCGCAGATATGCATGTTGTTTTGCGATGCCGATCAGTTCAAATCCCTGGCTTTGGTAAAACGCGAGTGCATATGGATTATCGCCCCGCACGGTTGCCCGCAATTTCAGAAAGTCCTGTACCTTGACTGCCTTGAATGTTGCCTGGCATAGGCTTTGCCCTACTCCCTGCCTGTGCGCATCCAAAGCCACAAATGTACTGACCTCGCCAACGTGCCTGAAAACATTGGATGTGGAGATCGGCAGCACATCTTGAATGCCCAATATTTTTTGAGTAGCGCCGTCCAATGCAATCTGATATATGCCGCGTTGTGGAAAACTGCGCATGAAGTCAAGTTGATCTGTCACTGAAAAAGACTCGTCCATGGCTGTGTATATCCCCGCTTGAATGATGGGATTCAATAACTCGACGATTGATCCGGCGTCTTCTTCGCGTACTGGTCGAATGATCAATTCCATGTGTCACCAAAACTTTATCCGATCTTCGATGATTTCCAGGCTGCGTTTATATGCCATGGTTTCGTTGGTGACATTGATCTCTAATTTTTGCGGGGCTGGGATGTTCGCGAGCCACTCGTCTAAAAAGGAATCGAACAATGCGGTGTCTTCTGCGCTGGCGATGTTGATCCGCTTCCGGCTGGATATTCGGCTTGCTACAGTTTCTTCATCCGCCACCAATCTGACAATGAGTTCGGGCGGCGGCAGAGATTCGCGGACGAGCGTATAGAGCCGTCGGCAAAGATCAAATTCAGGTTCAGCGAGCAGGTTGCGGCTTAGAAAGAGGCGGGTGAAGCCGTGAAAGTCGAGATCGAGTCCGCCGTCGATCAATCCGATCTGCGGCGCGGTACGGAGGTCTCTTTCCTGTTCTGCCCGTAGGAGGAAATAATCGATCTGATTCGCGAGCGCGTATTTTCTGTCCTGTTTGAAGAGCGCTTGAAAGGGACGTTGAACATGTTGTTCGTAGGCGGTGTTGAAATTTTTATGCTGTGCAAGAACTTGAACCAAAGCCGTTTTGCCCACGCCGCTTACGCCAACAATGCTAATGAGTTTGCTCACAAGATGCTCCTGCAGATATTGTATCGTAGTGTTCTGAGATGTTGTTTTAAATGTGTGGCGGTTTTGCAATGTTTAGGCGGCTTGCGCGTATGGTAGAATATTTTTATTATTACTATGACTGAAAATATTGTAATTACTTCTGATAATCCTATTTTACAGACTTTGAATTTCAAGCCTTATCGGAGCAAGGTTGAGAGACGGGTGATTCCGTTTATGCCTGCGCCGAACGAAGAGCAATCCATGGATATTAAGACGCCGTGGGGCGCGGTCTTAACTGCCAAGAGCGGGGATTTTCTGATCAGCGAGATTGATGCGCCCAATGATTTTTGGCCCATTGATGCCACGATCTTTGAAGAGAGTTATGTGCTGATCCGACCTGGATATTGCGTGAAGAAGGCTGTGACGATGCTGGTGCCGCTTACAGACATAACGCGCGATGACCCCGATGCCATGGTGACAGTCGTTTCGATGGAGGGGAGTGAGACCGTCCGCGCCGGTGACTTTTGCCTGGCGAAAGGTGTGAAAGGCGAAGTTTGGGCATATCCCAAAGAGAAGATCGAACATGTAATGATGCCCGCTGGTTGAACCAGCGGGCATCATTTTTTATTGAAGAGCTATGGGGCTAGGACGCAATCCCTGAGTTCTTTATTTCTTCTTGGTGGTTTTTGGTTTGACCTTGGGTGCGGCCTTTACTTTATTCTCGGAGACCTTGCTCTCCATGACTGCGTCAGCAGATGGAGGAAGAACAATCGGCTCGTTGGATAGTTTAAAGGGATTGATATGTTCAACCATGCCGCCGGTATCGCGCATGAGATCGATCATGTGCTTGACGAGGCGCGCATCCAAATCTTTGGATTGTTCATTTTTGCCGTCCCACACCGCGATCAAGCGGACCTTGTCGATGCCGCGTATCAGGGCTGAGTACAATGCCCAGCGGTTGTTCCGCTCGTGGACGTTGTCGCCTTCCTTGGCTGCGCCAACCTGTTCGGGCTGATAGAACTCATCCACGAGGGGGTGATTGCGCATTTTATAGAATCTTTCAACCCATTGTTCGCCGCCCGGGCTGACAAAGTCGCGCACGTAGGGCGCTTCAGAGAATGGGAAGTAGGCGCGCACTGGTATGCCGCGTTCAGCACAAGTTTCAACGAAGATGATCTCACTGCCAGCATCCATGCCTGTGGTCACTGCCAAATCATCGGGACCGGCATGATGTTTTTCCAATATGGCTGAGATCGCTTTTTTGATATCTTGTTCTTTTTCGGGCGGGAAATGACTCTCTTTTTTCTTTGAGTTGTTGATCATGTAGCCGGTGAACAGGAAGACATAACCTTCGCGGTTGACGCGTTCGTTCTTTTTCTTTTCATCTTCATCGCCTTCGTCTTTGCGCATGCGGCGCATTTCCTCTTTGATGACTTGAATGCCAGCTTCAACAAATTCTGAACGCATTTCGAGTGACTTTAGCATCTCGAGTTGGGCGAGGGAGGATTGCAGGTAGAAGGTGTTGCGGCGCGAGGCGGTGAGGGCTTTGCGATAGGCGCGTACGACCTCGTTGACGTTTTTGGCAGTTAATACTTTCAATTCCGCGAAAGAGACGAGCGTCCAGTAATCGGCTCTATCTTCGTCGATATACGTATCAAGGGCAAAGACCAGTGAACCGCGCAGGTCTTCGAGGTTGGCGCGCACCCATTCGATATCGGGGTCAGGGCTTTGCGGGTCATCGAAGCGCGCCGCCAGATCCACAAGCATGGTGGAGAGGGTCAGCGCATTGATGCCGGGGTAATACTGATTTAAATTGGTGCGATAGCCTTGCATGTATGTATCAATCGCTCTGATGAGCCAGTGATAGGAGTCGAAAGCCGTACGCATGCGGGTCTTTTGATCCGAGACCCACTTCCATGAATCCTGCCACATCTCTTTGTAGATGCGCCCGAGATAGGAGATGGCTTCACCATCATTGGGATTGGTTGCCATGATCGCTTCGATCTTGACGATGGCTTCATCCACTTTTCCGAGCCGGTTCAAGTGGAATGCCTCTTCGCGCCGGAAGAGTGGATTCTGGCTGTTGATCTCCAGGCCTTTGCGATATTGATCAAGCGCAAGCTCGTTGCGTCCCAGGTTGGCGAGGGCTCTTCCGGCTTCGGCGATAGCTTCCTCTTTGATCAGTGGATTCTTGATCTCTTCGGTCAAAAGCAAAATATCGCCGATCCGTTTTTGGCGTTGCGCGACGGTGACGCGTTGTCTCCATTCGTTATATTCGCGCCAGAATCCAGTAGCGAGCGGCGTGCGCAAAGATCTTCGGTCAGTTTCGGTAAGACTGGTCAACAAGTTGAATATCGGACTGTGGATACGTTCGGGTTCGGATGACCACGTGGCGCGTGCAATGCGCGCAATGGCGGCTTTGTCTTTTTCCAGGAAATCCGGGTCGGGCACGCCCTCGGGTGTGACATGATATGGGATCGTGCGCACGCTGAAAATATCGAATGGCATGTAAGAACGGCCGGCTTGAATATGCACGATGCCACGTTTGCGGAAGGCATGTCGAACGCCAAGTTCGTAAAAGACATTGGCATTATCAATGCTCATGTCCACAAGGCAGAAGTCTGCCAATAGCAATTCCTGGAACATGTCGGTGAGAATATCACCGCTGGAAGCCTCTTCGTCGGCACGGAAGGATTCAAACCCTACGCTTTCGAGGGTCGGCTTGATGAGCTGGGTGTAGATCGCGTTGAAATCATAGAGCGATCCGTCGGCGCCTTTTTTCTTGCCGAAAGGCATGATCACGAAGGCGTGCGGGCGATGCTCAGGGCGCAGGGCAGTGGGTTTGCTGTCGTCTTCTTTATCTTTAGGTGTTGCAAGATCGAGAGTCTTTACTTCCGGCGCCTTTTTAGGTTCCTGTGGGGAGGGCGCAGGTGTTGCGGCCGGTTCAGCTTGGGCTTGTTGTTGCACGACAGCGGCTGTATCTGTCGAGGCGGGAGTTGTAGTTGGATGATTTGGCTGCATGATCTGTTCTTCTTTCTTCTTCGGTCCAAATAAGCGACTTAAGACCATCTTTGATCTCGATTAACCCTTTACATCATTTGTTTTCGGGTAGCGGGTTAGGATGGCGTTGAGTTGTTCCTTGGTGGTATCCCGGCCGATATCGACGTGCGCAAATTCTTTGGCGATATCTTCCAGTTGGGATGTCATCGAAAATACCTTCTTGACCACATTTTGAGCCATTTCGGCAGCGGCTTTGCTCATGGCATCGAGCTCTGCCTGAACAAGTTCGGAAGAGGCTTCTTCCGCAAGCGACCCCAGGGTTTCTTTGAAGGTCTCATCAATTTTCTTTTCGGTCTCTTGCAAGGTGACAGTGGTTTGCTCTACGATGGCATCGGCCATGGCTTGCTTGGTACGCTCGGCTGAGTCAACCGATTCTTTGATGACGCGGTTGATCAATCCGGCTTCCTGTTCGAGATCGGCTTCCTTCAACGCTTCCTGCATGGATTTGATATATTCCATGTTTTGCGCCCAGAGCACATCTTCACAACCGCGCACCATTTTGTAGAATTCAGCAGGAGTGCGTTCCTCGCCTTCGAGGTTTTGCCAGTGATCATAGAGGATTGTTAATTCCATGACGACTTTGCTGTAATTCTTAATGGTTGAATCTACATTGCGTAACTCTTGCCAGCCGATCAATGCGGCTGTGACAGAGGCGGTTAAAGCAACCCAAAGGCTCCAGCCGCTGCCTAATGCCGCAAAGATCGCGCCCAAGCCGCCTGCGATCAGGATGTAGATCGTCATTCTACGGCGTTCCACTTTACGCTGGTTGACCTTTTTATTGTGCCAGCCAAGTTGGTTTTCAAGCCGATATTTGAAATATTCTTCGCCGGTCAGGTCGTTGAAACCCGAATCGCTACTTGGGTCCTGCGGATTGAAATTTGAAGGAATTGCGCCGTTGTATTCTTCAAATGCAAACTCGCCGCTCAAACTGCGGAAGAGTTGGCGTTGAATTTCGCCGAGTCGTTTTTCGAGGTATGCCCGTCTGGCTGGATCTTTCTGAAGAATAGTTCGGTAGAAGTAAATTTCTTTTTTGACTTCCTCGCTACCAGCGCGATAGATCAACCAGGCGCCATTGGAGTAGAACTTGGTGGCGAAGGATGCAAATATTGAGGCAAGCACTGGAGTTGCGATCAACAGGAATTTGACGATGATCCCTAGGATCAGCATTAAACCCTGTAGGTCATCAAGTTTTGGAAAGAAGACCTGGGTCAAAATAGCGAATAGGGTTGCCAACACACCAAAAACGATGATCCATCTGCGGATGTTGTAGAAGCCCTTTGTACGCCGGCCCGCGGCCAGATCGAGGAGGGCATGACGCGTCCACGCGATTTCAAGGATAGGTGCAGCTTTTGGGGTTACAGTTTCCATGATTATTTCTCCATCCTTTGTATTAGCGTGCTACGAACCAGGCGGCAACATAGCCGTCTGCGCCATTTGGGTCTTTGACTTTTAGCCATTGATCGTTCTTGCCGACTTTGCCTTCGGCGTTCGGTTCCGTGACGGTGAATACGGTTCCGAGCGGCAGGCGATAGATTAAGGATGCATCGCTGACCACGGGTTGTTTGCGGAGCGCGATCCCTTCAGCAGTGGCTGTGACTTTCAATATGCCGCCCGGTGCGAGCACAGGAGCTGGCGCCGCGACTGTTGAAGTAGTAGTTGTGGTAGTGGTGGCAGTAGCAGTTGTGGTAGTTCCTGGTTGTGAGCCGCTGGCGTATTTGACATACCAGGCTGCAACATAACCTTCCTTGTTGGAAGCATCACGCACTTTGAGCCATTGATTGGTCACCCCGACTTTGGCAATCGCACTCTTGGCAGGTTCGATACTTACCAGCATTTCAGAGGGCGGAATGCGTCGGATGACAGTCTCAGGTGAGATGACCGGTTGGGTGCGGAAGGAAAGCTCCTCGATGGGAATGAATGCCAATGCGCCAGGGGGCAATTTTATTGCGGCAGCTGCGGGAGAAGCAACTTTGGTTGTAGCCGAAGTTGCCGGAGCAGCAGCAGGTGCGGATGCGGCTGGAGCCGGGGCGTCCTTCGAGTCCGAGACGTACCAGGCGGCAACATAGCCTTGAGCTCCGGCGGGTTCTTGTATGCTGATCCATTGACCGTTCACGCCGAGTTTTGCTTTGACAGTGGCTTTGGGTTCAAGGCAGGTAAGTTCAGTGCCTTTGACCAGGCGTTTCCAAAGATAGCCGGTGCGATCTGGGTCGGCGCGCAGGGCAAGATCATCTTCGATCGCAAAGAGCTTGAACGCATCGGCCGGCACGGGCACTTTGGTTACTTTGGGAGGCTCAGGCGGCGCGGCGCTATACGCGTCAAACCAGATCACCGCACTGATTTCTTTTTCGAGGGTGGCGCCGTTATATTTATAGCGCGAGGTCAGCAACACTTCCTTTTCTGCACCATCACCCGGATATTTGTACGGATCATACAAAACGTAATCGTTGCCCTTCTTTTCTTTTACCAATACAAAGTGAGTTTGAATACCGGCTTGTTTGTTCCAGTCTACCTGTAAAATGACCGGCTTGCCCTGTGCCACGGCATCGTCAATTTGCGCCAACGGGGCGGGGTAACTTTCGCAAGGCGCCACATCCCTGAACGCGCAGTTGGGCCACACATAGGGCAACACACTCGGGATAAAAAACGCGCCTTGAAAACCGCCCGCCTTTTTCATCTTCTCATTGACCGTGTCGGGTGTCTCGCTATAGCCGATACCGTTCAGCATCATCGTGACCGAGGTAAGCAAACAACCCCAGCCGCCAATGGTTTCATTTGAGTTGCCTAGCTTTGTGCTCTTCCACTTCTCATCGTTTTGATAAAGATTTTGTGTCTTGAACATTGCCGACCTCCAAACTAAGGTGTTTATTGAATTGTGATTACAAATGGGACTTAAGTACTAAGCCCGATTTTACTCCACTTTCGACTCTGCCTAAATATTATTTTTGCAAAGTAGACGCGTGCCGCGCTTCATTCCAAGCCGAAAACGGCTCCTGTTTCCCGATGCTTGATCTCAGCTTTTATCTGCTTCATGAGCATTCCCAACATCCCACCAACGTGAGATCTGATGCTGCGGGCGGTGCGGATGATCGGCATAATGTGAAATATCGTTGAACAACATCAATCGTGCGCGGACGGAATCTTTGAAATCCAAAATATTCAGGCAGGCGGGTGCCTGGTCGAGCCGGTCGCGATAACCGCGCACGTCGAAACCCAAGAGACTGCTGATGATGATACGCAACGTGGCTTTGTGTGACACGACCATGATGTTCTTGTCTTTATGATTCACCACCACTTCGTGGATCACCGGCAAAGCACGCGCGAGAACACTAATCCCTGATTCGCCGCCTTCGGGTGCAAAGGTGAATGGGTCAGCTTCCCAAGATGTATATTCTTCAGGGAATTGTTTTTCCACTTCCTTGCGTGATAACCCCTCCCAGTGACCGTGGCTGATCTCGCGAAAACCGTCCTTTGGAAGCGGGGTGATCTGATATGGCTTGGCGATGATGCGGGCAGTCTCCACTGTGCGGTCTAACGGACTGCAAAAGATGGCATCGATGGTTTCATCTTTTAGGCGTTTCGCGAGGCGTGCCACCTGCGCACGACCTTCCTCAGAAAGAAGAACATTCTCTGAGCCAGCGAAGCGGTCTTCAGCACTGAGCGGTGTCGCTCCGTGGCGGACGAGGTAGAGGCGGGTTGTCATTGTTGTTTTCCTTTATGAGATTATTTCACATAGCGGTCAAAGAATTCGATGGTGCGTTGCATGGCAGTGCTGAAGTTATTTGAAATGTTGTGATTGTCGCCGTCATATTTATATAATTCGACGTATTGACCAGCATCCAGCATTTGGAAGTAAAGCGATTCGGAGAATTCAAGTGGCACATCGGTATCGGCTGTGCCGTGGTGCAATTGGATGGGTCCTGATATTTCGCTCAAATAGGAATTGGCTGAAATGGAGTTCCAGAACGCGGGGTTCTCCTCGGGGGAGCCGTATTGTTCCACAAATGTGGTGCGCCATGACCCTGGGCGGGGTGACGAATCGGGTGAGGCGGCTGGCCCACGCCGCCAGTTGTATAAAAGGTCTGGATAAGATGCAACGACGCCAGCCCAGATCACGCCCGCTTTAATATCTTTTGAAATGACCATCGCACGCAATGTGATATAGCCGCCCATGGAATGTCCCCACATACCGATGCGGTTGGGGTCAGCATCTGGATATTTTTTCATGGAAGCAACCGCATTGAGAATATCGATCGTGTAATCGGGGTTGCTGTAGGCGCCGCGTGCCACACCTTCGGATTGATCGTGCCCGCGATAATCAGAGCGGAAAACAATGTAGCCGCTGCGTGCGATCAGATCCACATAAGCGATATAACGTTCGGTTGTGACATACACATCTGGCGGAATATAGCCGTGATTGAAGACGATGACGGGCCAGCCGGTAGCGGGTTTCTCGCCGTTGGGGATGGTCATCAAGGCGTAGATCTTCAAGCCCTCCGAGAGATAGGAAACGTAATAACGGCTGTAATTGACTCCGGGGTCGAGAACCTTTTCGATGATAATGTCACTGCCGGGGTAATCACGCGCGCGCATCGCGCTGATCTCAAGCGGATTCGGAATCGGTGTCGGCGTTGGAATGGCTGTCGAGGTGGAAGTCGCTGTGGGGGGGAGGGTGGGAGCCGGGGTAAAGGTTTGGGTTGGTGGAACAGTGGGTGATGAAAGCGGCGAAGCGGAGTTTGTCCCTGCGCAAGCGGAGAGGATGAGGACAGTCATCCATAGAATGCCGATAAATTTTTTCTTCACCATAAGGATGTTTTACGAGTTCTTCGTTGGAACCTTTTTCACAGAGGCTGTAATGAGTTTATTTAATATCTTGATATCTACATCTGCAAGTTTTTTGATGTAGATGCAGCCTTTGCCGGTGGAGTGTTTGCCAAGTTTGCCAAGCAGTTCCTGTTTGCTTTCCATTCCGCCCATGAGATAGAGAGTCAGGTTTTGTTTGCGCGGCGAAAAGCCGATCGGGAACCAATCCAGTTCGCGCCCACTTTCATATTTGAGGTGGATGTTGCCAAACCCAATGATGCTCGTACCCCACATTTTCGGCTCAGCCTTGGCGGCTTTCTGCATGAGCTCGATGATCTGATAACAATCTGCGCGGGTTTGTTCGTCTTTGACCCCTTTGAGAAATTTATCCACGCTGGCATTGTTGAGTTTGGTTTTTAATTCAGCCATGTTGATCTCCTATTATCGATAAAGTGTTCAGGAATATTTGGCGGAGTATAACATGCAGATTACCACGTCTCGTGATGGACGTAATCCTGATCGGGTTTGCGTCCGCGCTTCAGGGACGGCGAAGGGACATCTGTGGCGCGATAGCCAACAGCGATGACGCCGACCGGGGTGACCTCAGTCGGTATGTTCAAGAGCGCGCGCAGCGTATCCAGATCTTTCGAGCCGACAAAGGCTGTGACAAGTCCCTCGTCCAGCGCGGCGAGCAGGGCGATCATCACGGCGCAACCGATATCCATGAACCAGTAAGGGACGGGCCAGACGATCTCGGAGCCATCGTCATTGACTTTGTCGGCTTCCTGATAGCGGCGATGATAAGCGAGTTCGCTCGTGCAGGGAATCAATAAGACCGGGGCTTTTGAAACGAAGGGATCGAAACCACTTTTGACATATTCTGCTTCTTCGCACGTATCCGCAATCGCTTTCCTCAATTCAGGTTGGGTGACAACGATGAAGGCTTGTCCTTGTGTGAAGCCAGCACTGGGTGCGTGACGGGTCAACTCAACGATGCGTTCAAGGGTCTGCGCGTCGATCGGTCTATCGGCAAAGTTACGAACCATGCGGCGTTTGAGAACTGTGTCTTTGAATTCCATTGGGACTCCTTGATGGTGGAAGAGTGTGTGTGGATGATGATAGTATAACCTTTGGAAATAAAAGAGTCGGCGCAACTCATCAGTTGCGCCGACTCTTTTCGGTTATCTATTGATTACGGTCCTTTGAACTTCCATAATTCAATGCCGACACCATCGCCGCCATTTGCCTGGAAAAATAACGTATTGTCAAAGACCGCCAGGAATGCAGGATTCGAATTCCCTGCGGTGTTGAGGTCGCTGACGCGTTTTGTGGTTGCGCCGTCATACTTCCAGAGTTCAGTCCCGGCGCTGTCACCGGTGGCGCTAAAGTAAAGCGCGCCATTGAATACGGTCAGGAAGGTGGGACCAGAATCGCCCGCACCTGGGTTGATGTCTGCCACACGTCCGGCAGTTGTACCGTCGTATCGCCAAAGCTCTGTTCCGGTGCTGTCGTTGCCATTGGCGCTGAAGTACAACATATTATTGAAGACCGCCAGATAGGATGGGTTGGAATTGCCCACACCGCTGTTGATATCCGATACACGCGTGGCAGTTGTGCCATCGTACTTCCAGAGTTCAGTCCCTGCGCCGTCATTGCTGGTAGCGCTGAAATAGAGTGCGTTGTTGAAGACTGTCAAAAATGCAGGATCCGAATCGCCTGTTCCGGGATGGATATCTGCGGCGCGGCTGATGGTGGTGCCATCGGTCTTCCATAGCTCAGTCCCCGTGCCGTCATTGCCGTTGGCGCTGAAATAAAGGAAGTTGTTGAATACAGCCATATGTGCCGGGTTTCCGTTGCCAGCACCGGGGTTGATATCTCCCAATCGCCCAGTGTCATTGCCATTGAAGCGGTAGAGTTCAACACCAGCGCCGTCATTATTATTAGCGCCAAAGTACAACGCGTTGTTATAGATAGTTAAGAAGCTCGGGTCTGAACCTGGCGCGCCGGGATTAATATCCTGAACACGGCTGGCAGCTTTCAAGCCCAGGTCGTATTTCCATAGTTCGGCGCCGGTGGTGTTATCGGTGGCTCTGAAATACAGGGTGCCATTGAACACAGCCAGATAGGCTGGGCTCGAGTCACCAGCTCCAGGATTGATATCGGCGACTCGTTCAAAAGCCGATGGAACTGCTGGGGTCGTGATGGAAATATCCAGCGTAAAGGATTTGCTTGAGGCGCCTGAAACGCCGATGATATCGATGGATGAATCTCCAGTTGTTGGGATCGTTCCAGAGAAGGTCAGGGTTGTATCCTGTGTTTTCAACGCCGTCCCATTGGCAGCTGTAATTCCAAGAGATACTTCATTCACCGGCGCATTGAGTTTGACGTTCAACAGTTGCCCTTGTGTAGCGCCAAACGCATATCGCACTTTACCTGCGGCAGTCACACTGCCAGAGATAGTTGTACCTGTCGCTCCGGCGGGGATATTGATACGGATCGCATCACTCGAAGGCGGAATTGGATTCCCGTTTGCAGAATTTAGCGGTACCCGAACCTTGATCCCGTTCGCCAATGTCACGCCTGGGTTTGCTTCCAGCAAGACAGCGATATCTGCATTGTGTTTTTGTGCGATCGAATTCCAGGTATCGCCCGCTTGAACTGTGTAATAAGTAATACAAGGCTTTCCGTACATATTCCCATTGCTGCCGATATTAGGAATGGTTAGAACAAGGTCAGGTTGGATCATGGCTGCATCTGAAACCTGTGGATTTGCTGCACGCACCGCATTGAAATCTGCTCCATAACAACGCGCGATCTGCAGCATCCATTCGCCCGATTCAACCTTATGCTGGATCGTGCTGCCCTTCGTCAGTGTCGATGAAGGGCTGCCCGGATTAACAACAACATTCGTGTTCGCGATGTTAATGCCCGCCGGTTGAATAGTAGCTGCGCCGCCGCCATTGGCGATCCCATTGAATGTCAATTGATTGACAGCCATGTCATTTGCGGTGGTCGTATATGGGGATGTGCACACTACTGATTCATTAGGGGCAATCAGGCTATTGTTGGCGAGACAGTTGATCGCGCCCAGACGGTCCACGTTGACGACGAATTGTGTCGGACCTAGTGGTGCTGTGCCTGTATTCTTTATAGAATAGGTAAGTGTTATGGTTTGCCCCGCCTGGCTATAAGTGGCTGGATTGGCGGTAATGGTGAGGCTTAGAACCTTATTCAAGGTGATTGGAACAACCGTGGTCACCTTGTTTGAATCGGTCGCACCTAACTTGGCGATCGTGTTGCTGGTGACGTTACCGGCATTGATGTCTGCTTGAGTGATCGTGTACGTTGAGGTACACGTGAGACTCTCCTGGCTATCGAGGTTGTTATCCTTATTGCCAACGGTACTAATCAGCGGACAGTTGACGCCAACCTTGTCATCGACGATCGTCAAGGTTCCCGTAAGAACTGAGGTGCCAATATTTGTGATGACGTAAGTATAAGGGACAGTTTGTCCAACCGAATTGTAGACCGAGTTCTGCGCCTGCACAGTTAAACTCAGGGTAGGTAGGTCTCCTGAAACTAAACCTTTTGTGTTCGTAGTGGGCGTAGGGGAGAAGAGACTGCAAGCATAAAGTATTACTGCAAGAATTGCGACAATAGCGGGAAGAAGTATCTTGCGCATATTGGATCCCTTTCTTTTTTGTGAGTGTGAAGCGGGAATAATTTGACGAATTCGATTAACAAAGTATAGCATTAAAGGGCTGTATTTCAATCCGCTGGCTGGGGGAGAAGCCTGGTTTTCTAAGTCCGAGTCTGTTCGTCAAAACTGGCGGGATAGGCAGGGCGATTGCATCTAAAGTGGGGTAAAAATGGAACTTATACGGAGGCGACATG
>JBDTWO010000127.1:0-13923 GCA_040006635.1 Chloroflexota bacterium | reverse complement strand
GTGACGATGCAGATCAAGAACGGCGAGTTCTTTTCGATGCTGGGTTCCTCTGGCTGCGGCAAGACTACTTCATTGAGAATGATCGCCGGATTCGAGTGGCCCACCGAAGGCGAAGTGTATATTGAGGGGCAAGCCATGGGGCACACACCGCCGTTCCAACGGAAAGTGAATACTGTTTTTCAAAGTTATGCTCTTTTTCAGCATTTGACCGTCTTTCAGAATATTGCCTTTGGGTTGGAGATGGAAAATGCCCCGAAAGATGAAATTGAAAAACGCGTCAAGCATGTGCTTGAGATGGTGCAGCTCACCGGTATGGAACGCCGTAAACCGAAGCAACTCTCCGGCGGACAGCAACAGCGTGTGGCTGTGGCGCGGGCGTTGGTCAAAGTGCCGGATGTGTTATTGCTCGATGAACCGCTCGGTGCATTGGATCTAAAACTCCGCAAGGAAATGCAACTCGAACTCAAGGCGTTGCAACAACAACTCGGCATCACCTTTGTGTATGTGACCCACGACCAGGAAGAAGCCATGACCATGTCTGACCGCATTGCGGTGATGAGCAAGGGCAAGGTACAGCAGATGGGGACCCCGGTTGAGATCTACGAACGTCCCGCGAATAAGTTCGTGGCAGATTTTATCGGCGACTCAAATTTCTTTGAAGGCCAGCTCAAGTCGTTATCGAAAGATGAAGCGGTGGTTTTTATCCCCGAATTAAATGCGGAGTTGACCGGTCTGCCGGTTTCGCAAGGTTTGGTTGTCGGTGAGAATGTCACGGTTTCGATCCGCCCGGAAAAAGTTTTGATCGCAGAAAAAGGTATGAATCAAAATACGTTCACGGGGAAGGTCACGAACACGGTTTATATTGGCACAGATACGCATGTATATATTGACCTGCAGGGTAAGCGGCTAAAAGTGTTTGAACAGAACCGCATCTCGCGGCTTGACCCGGGTTCTTTTTATACCGTTGGGCAGGACGTGATGGTTGTGATGATGCCTGAGAACGTGCTCGTTCTGAAGAAGGATTAGCCATGTTGAAACGATTGCGCGAAAACAAATCTTCCCAAGGGACGTTGCTGGCGGCGCCCACGATGTTGTGGATGCTTTTTTTGCTGATCATTCCGTTGTTGTTGACCCTGGTGATCAGCTTCAGCCAACGGAGCCCGGATGGCAACGTGATTTACTCCTTCTCGTTGGATAATTATTTCCGGCTATTTGGATATGACACCAGTTGCGCCAATGGACAGGCAACGTGCTTCAATCCTTTATATGTTCAAATTCTTTGGCGCTCGCTCACGCTGGCATTTAATACCACCGTGTTAGTTATCGCGCTGGCGTATCCGCTGGCATATTTTATTGCGCGCGCGCATCCCAAGCAGAGAAATACATATTTGTTCATGGTGTTGATTCCGCTGTGGACAAATTTTGTGATTCGCGTCTATGCCTGGATGATGTTGTTGCGAAAAGAAGGTGCGATCAACATCGTGATCGGCTGGATCGCCACGCATGTTTTTCATATTCACTTTCAGCCATTGGAAATGCTTTATACGCCCGGCGCTGTGTTGGTAGGTATGGTCTATGAATTTTTGCCGTTCATGATCCTGCCGATTTACACCTCGCTGGAGAAGATCGATGTTTCGTTGTACGAAGCCGCCGCTGATCTGGGCGCGAATGCCATGAAGACTCTGCTGCGGGTGACGCTGCCGCTTTCCATGCCGGGTGTGGTGGCTGGGACAATTCTCGTCTTCATCCCCGTGATGGGCACATTCATTGTGTCGGATATTCTTGGTGGAAGGCAAGTAATTTTGGTTGGTAACCTCATTCAAAGACAATTCCTCGATGCGCGCGACCCCACTTTTGGAAGCGCGGCATCCTTGATCCTGATGGTTATGACTTTGATCGTGACGTATTTCTATACGCGGAAATTCGGCTTCGGAGAGGAGATCATTGTTGCATGAATCCATACACGACAATCTCTTTTGAAATGGAGTGTGCGGGATGAATCCATATCGCCGCTCTCCGTTTGTCTTGACTGCCGCATCACTCGTGTACTTCTTTTTGTACGCGCCTATTATCGTGTTGGTGCTGTATTCCTTTAACGCCTCGCGCGCCAATGTCACCTTCGAAGGGTTTATCCCGAAATTCAGCGACCGTGTGGTCATGGAAGGCAGCCTGGTGAAATCGAGTCCGTGCGGACCGTTCCACTGGTTTTGTGAGCTTGGAAAAAATAAAGATGTCGGCAGCGCCGCCAGAAACACGTTGACCGTTGCCTTCATCGCGACCATTGTCTCCACTGTGATCGGTACCATGGCGGCGCTCGCGATGCAGCGTTATGATTTCAAATTAAAACCCTTTTCGCAGCTTTCACTTTACATTCCCATTGTCATTCCTGAGATTGTGATGGGCATCGGGATCCTGACCCTGTTCAGTCAGCTGTTCGGAGTCCTCAATAATGCATTGGGATTGACTGGCGCTTCCCGTCTCAGCCTGGGGCTGGGTACGGTGATCGTGAGCCATATCGCCTTTATGGTTCCTTTTGTGACGCTCGTGGTGCAGGCGCGTTTGCAGGGCTTTGATAAATCTTATGAAGAAGCCGCCATGGACCTGGGCGCCAACGAATGGATCACATTCCGCCGCGTTACCCTCCCCATGATTCTGCCTGGTGTGTTGTCAGGCGCATTGCTGGCTTTCACGCTTTCGCTCGATGACTTCGTGATCACCTTCTTCACGAATGGACCTGGGTCAACGACCCTGCCGATCTATGTCTATGGTCTGCTGCGCCGGATCATCACGCCGCAAGTCAATGCCCTGTCCACTGTCTGGATCTCGATCGTGTTCATTGCCGTATTGTTGTTACAGATCATTCAAAACCGCGAACAAAAACAGAATTGATCTTGTAAGGGTCTCGGGTATTTCGCAGGTTTTGCAACTGCGTGCCAAACAGCTTATCCATCTTACAAAAGGAGAAGAGAAAGATGAATAAAAGAAGTTTGTTTAATTTGCTGGCGCTTGTGATTGTGGCAAGTATGGCGCTGGCAGCTTGCGGAGGAGGCGCCGCTGCGACGCCCGCTGCAAGTGAAAAGAAAGTCACTTCGACTGGGTTTGAATGTCCTCCAGCTGAATTCCCCTCGAAGGTAACTTCGAAGGAACTCAACCTGTTCGTGTGGACGGAATACATTCCTCCCGACATGCAGGAATGTTTTGAGTTGGTCTATGGTGTCAAAGTTAACCGCGACGAATACTCAGCCAACGAGGAAATGTATGCCAAGCTTTCCGCTGGCAGCACAGCCTATGACCTCGTTCAGCCGACTGACTACATTGTCAGTTTGATGATCCGTCAGGGACTCTTGCAGGAACTTGATCATGCCAAGTTACCCGCCTTGAAGAACTTCGACCCGAACTATATAAACTTTGCGTTCGATCCGGGTAATAAATACACCATCCCTTACCAGGCTGGCACGGATGCGATCGTCTACAATGCCGACACGGTTTCCAATCCTCCCAAATCTTGGGCTGATCTGTGGAAGCCTGAATATGCCGGTAAGATGATCTTCCTGGATGACTCGCGGGCTGTCATCGGTCTCACGTTATTAACGCTGGGTTACGATGTCAACACCAAAGATCCTGCCCAACTCGATGAAGCCAAAAAGAAACTGGCTGAACTCGTCCCGAGTGTCAAAGCCTTCGATAGTGATAGTCCGAAGACCGCGCTCATCGCTGGCGATGTCGACCTCGGCATGACCTGGACCGGCGAAGCGTTCCTCGCTCAACAGGAAAAACCCGCCATTCAATATGTGTATCCCACCGAAGGCGCGATCCTTTGGCAGGATAACTGGGCGATGCCCAAAGATGCCCCGCATCAAGATGCCGCCTACGCCTGGCTCAACTATACCAACCAGGGCAACATCTTCTGGATGATGCTGCGCGACTTCCCATACACCAACCCGAACAAAGCCGCGCTCGATTACGCCAAGGACGCCCAGGCGGATATCTACAACGCCTACATAAATTCACCCATCACCAACACACCTGCTGATGCCATCAAGAATGGCCATCGCATCGATGATGTTGGCGATGCCCTGCCGATCTACGATCAAATTTGGACCGAGGTTAAAGGCGGACAGTAATATATGAAGAACAGCCTCGACAGATTCGTTCTGTCGAGGCTGTTCTTTTGGATGACGCTTCGCGCCGTATCATTCATGAGAGGCGGCTGCTTCATCACAATCAGATTTTTTCCACGCTTTAGGCTTTTACACTAACTCGCACTGCGCGGGTTATAAAACTAATGGAGAATAGAAAGGATTATGAAAGTACTACTCGTAGGAGTTGGGGGAGTTGGGGAAGCTATTGCCGCCATTGCGAAGCCGCGTCAGTGGCTGGAGTTGATGGTGCTGGCTGATTACAATGTCAAACGCGCCGAAGAGGTGCAAAAAAAATTGGGGGATGCAAGCCGTTTTCCCGTTGAGTTCATCGATGCCAGCCAGCAGGAAAGCATCGAAGCGCTTGCAAAGAAATATAACGTTGACCTCATTATGAATTCGGTTGACCCGATCTTCAACAAGCAAATTTTCGACGCCGCCTATAACGTCGGCGTGAAGTACATGGATATGGCAATGACTCTCTCTGAGCCGCACCCGACCGACCCGTTCCACCAGGCGGGCGTCAAACTCGGAGATTATCAATTCGATAAAGCCAAAGAGTGGGAACAAAAAGGTTTGCTGGCGTTGGTCGGCTTTGGGGTGGAGCCGGGCATGGCAGATGTGTTCGCGCGTTATGCCCAGGATCATTTGTTTGATGAAATTGATGAAGTGGGCATCCGCGATGGCGCGAACATCACCATTGACGGTTATGAATTTGCGCCCAATTTTTCGATCTGGACAACGATTGAAGAATGTTTGAACCCGCCGGTGATCTGGGAAAATGGCGACTGGCACACCACCGCGCCATTTTCTGAACCGGAAGTTTTCGACTTCCCTGAAATTGGTCCGGTTGAAATTGTGAACGTGGAACACGAAGAAGTCTTGCTGGTCCCGCGTTGGGTGAAGGCGAAGCGGGTTACTTTCAAGTACGGCTTGGGCGATGAGTTCATTAAAGTGTTGCGGACTCTGCACATGCTGGGTTTGGATAAAAAGGAAAAGATCAAAGTCAAAGGCATTGACGTCTCGCCGCGCGATGTGGTCGCCGCAAGTCTCCCTGACCCTGCGCATCTCGGCGATAAGATGCACGGCAAGACCTGTGCCGGTACATGGATCACCGGCACGAAAGACGGCAAGCAGAAAGAAGTCTATCTCTATCAGGTGGCTGACAACCAGGAATGTATGATGAAATGGAATTGTCAGGCGGTGGTTGCGCAGACGGCCTTTAGCGCGGTCATCGCGATGGATTTGGTCGAACATAACGTTTGGGGCGGCGTTGGGGTGCTGGGACCTGAAGCGTTCGAGCCGGTCCCATTTATGGAGAAGATGGCGGATTACGGCTTCCCGTATGGGATGCGGGAGGGGTAACCACCTCCGCCCTCCGGGCACCTCCCCCAAATACGTCAAGAGTAGTTGAAATAATTATTCAAAATATTTATGACGTATTTGGGGGAGGCCGGGTGGGGGTCGAAACAGAAGCAGACTAAATCCCAGAAAGAAGCGGCGCATCCCATCCCGCGTGTCTATTTCGGAATATGTGTGTTGTCAGCAGTGATTCGGAACTGTATAATTAGTTGGAATAGTAGTAACGACTTTAGTCGTTTTTCGGCGGCTGAAGTCGCCACTACGGATATCAAAAAATAAAATGGAGGTCGCCATGCCAAACGGTTATAACGGAAAGATCCTGCACGTTGATCTGACAAAAGGTGCGTTGACGGTGGAAGAGCCGCAGGAGGCTTTTTACCGCAGGTATCTCGGTGGGAGTGCGATGGGCATGCACTATATTCTGCGCGATATGCCGAAAGGCGCTGACCCGCTTAGCCCTGAAAATGTGTTGACGTTGATGGCGGGCGTGACGACCGGCGCGGCGATCTCCGGGCAGAGTCGTTTGAACGCGAACGCCAAATCGCCGATCAGTGGTGGTATCGGCGATTCACAAAGTGGTGGATTTTTCCCAGCTGAATTAAAGTTTGCCGGTTTTGACGGCATTGTCATTAAGGGTAAATCTGCGAAGCCGGTCTACCTGGCGATCATTGATGGTAATTATGAACTGCGCGATGCCGCGCATTTGATGGGCAAGAAATCGGGGGAAGTGGATGACATCATCCACAAGGATGTTGACCCGAAGGCTGAAATTTTACAGCATGGTATGGGCGCAGAAAATGGCGTGCTGTTCTCGTCATTGGTTTCCATGTCTAATCGTCATAATGGACGCACCGGCATGGGCTTGGTGATGGCATCCAAGAATCTCAAAGCCGTGGTGGTGCGTGGCAAGAAAAAAGTGAATGTGGCGGATCAAAAGTCGTTGACCGAGTTGAATCGTATTGGACCGAAAGCCATTCCTGAAAATGGCGATATGGATGGTCTTGCGAAACATGGTACGGCTGTAGTCGTGCTGTTCAACAACACCATCGGCACGCTGCCGACCCGCAACTATACTGAAGGTCAGTTCGAAGGTTGCGAACCGATCAGCGGCGAGCGCATGTCTGAAACCATTTTGAAGGAACGTGATACCTGCTATGCCTGTGTGGTGAAATGCAAACGCGTAGTTGAGATCAAAGACGGTCCCTACAAAGCCGACCCGCGCTATGGTGGTCCTGAATACGAAACGCTTGGTACCTTCGGTTCCTACTGCGGTGTTGATAATCTCGCTGCGGTTTCGCTGGCGAATCAAATTTGCAATGAATACGCCGTCGATACCATTGCGGCTGGTGCCACGATCGCTTTTGCGATGGAATGTTTTGAAAAAGGTGTGATCACAACCGAACAAACAGCTGGACTTGACCTGAAGTTTGGAAATGCCGATGCGATGATCAAAGCCTTATATATGATGGTCAATGGCGAAGGCGAATTTGGCAAGACGCTTGGCATGGGCTCGGAACGCGCTGCAAAAGTTTGGGGCAAGGGCTCCGATGAATTCCTCATCACCTTCAAAGGCGGCGAAGCTCCCGCGCATATGCCGCAAGCCAAACGTTCGCTGGCGCTTATTTATGCGGTCAATCCTTTTGGCGCCGATCATCAATCCTCCGAGCACGATCCTTATTACGAAGAAGGCGTCGGCGATTTCAATCTCGATCGTCTCAAGCAGATCGGTCTCGGTTCACCGCAACCCGCCTATAGCCTTACCGAAGAAAAAGTCCGCTTTGCGTATGAGACCGAAGTCTTTTACTCGATGCTCGACTCCGCTGAACTTTGTCAGTTCGTGTACGGTCCCACGTGGACGCTCTATGATGGCAAAGACACTGTCAACATGATCAACTCGGTCACAGGCTGGGATCTGACCCTTGAAGAACTGATGGAAGTCGGTCGCCGCCGCATCAGCCTCTTCAGAACGTTCAATGCCCGCGAAGGACTCGGACGCAAGGACGATCAACTGCCCAAGAAATTCCTCAAAGCCTTGAAAGGCACCGGACCGACTGCGGGCTTCGCTCTGACTCAAGAGGAATTTGATTCTGCACTAAATACCTACTACAAGCTGGCAGGACTCAACTCCGATGGCGCCCCGACGCGCGAGACTATGAAGAAACACGATGTCGAGTGGGCAGCGGAATATTTGCCGGCGTAACGATGTAAGTATGTAGACAGGTACACACGGATACTGGTCACTTGTCTACGTGTTTCCATGTCTACTTGTTAACTATTAAACTGAAAGAGAATCATGTCAACAAATACCCTCTACACCGATAACATCTCCCACATGGCGCCCGTCTGGACGCGCATCTTCAACTTCGTTGCTGATCGCGCCGAAGGTTCCTACATCTACACCGATGACGGACGCAAACTACTCGATTTCACCTGCGGCATCGGCGTGACAAATACCGGGCACTGCCATCCGAAAGTCGTTGAAGCCATCCGTGAACAGGCGGGTAACTTCCTGCATGCGCAGGCGAATATCGTCATTCACAAACCGATGTTGCAGCTTATCGAAGAACTGCGCAAGATCGTCCCGCCTTCGATTGACTCTTTCTACTTTGCCAACTCCGGTGCCGAAGCTTTGGAGAACGCAATCAAGATCGCGCGCGTGGCAACTGGCAGACAGAACGTGATTGTATTCGGCGGCTCCTTCCATGGACGCACGGCTGGCACGATGGTGCTGACCACGTCCAAGACCGTCTATCGTACCGGGTTTGGACCACTGCCGTCCGGTGTGTTCGTTGCGCCGTATCCGTATGCCTTCCGCTTGAAGATGAGCGAAGCCGAGGCTTCAGAGTATGCGTTGGAGCAACTCGAACACTTACTCGCTTCGCAAACCGCTCCAAAGGAGACTGCGGCTATTTTGATCGAACCAGTTCTCGGCGAAGGTGGATACGTTGTCCCGCCGAAGGCATTCATGAAAGGCTTGCGCGAGATCTGCGATAAGTATGGCATCCTGCTCATCTTCGATGAAGTCCAATCTGGGTTTGGGCGCACAGGCAAATGGTTTGCGTTGGAACACTTCCATGTGGTGCCGGATATCATCACCGCCGCAAAAGGTATCGCCTCGGGTCTGCCGCTTTCGGGCGTCTTCACCAGCACCGACCTGATGTTGAAATTGGATGTCGGCTCGATCGGGGGCACGTACGGCGGTAATGTGCTGGCGTGTGCGGCAGGCGTCGCCACTATCCGCGCGATCCGCGATGAGAACATGCTGGAGAATGCGACTGATAAAGGCATCCAGCTCATGACGGGTCTACGAAAATTCCAGGAGGAATATTCCCAGATCGGTGATGTGCGCGGACATGGTCTCATGATTGGCACGGAATTTGTCGAAGGCGGCAGTCAAGTCAAAGCCAAGCCGCTCGTCAAAAGCATCATTCGCTCCGCGGAGGAAAAAGGCATGTTACTGCTTTCCTGTGGAACGTACGACAACACCCTGCGCTGGATCCCGCCGTTGAATGTCACCACGGAGCAGATCAATGACGGGTTAAGGATCTTTGGCGAAGCGTTGAAGGAAACTATCAAGTAGACACGGAAACACGTAGACAGGTAAACAAGACAAGTTGCGTTTGCCTTCTATGTTTACCTGTCTACATGTCTACTTGTATACCTGTTTACAAACACCATGCCTACACTTGACCGCACCAAACTCACGCAACTCCTCCAAACCGAAGAACAACTCTTCCACAAAAATCATCCCAAATCCTACGAACTCTATCAGCGCGCGCGCAAGTCGCTGCACGGCGGCGTGCCGATGTTGTGGATGATTCGTTGGGCGGGTTCGTTTCCGGTTTTTGTCAAAGAAGCCAAAGGCGCACACTTCACGGATGTGGATGGCAACAGTTATATCGACTTCTGTCTCGGCGACACCGGCGCAATGACCGGTCATTCTCCTGATGCAACTGTTAAAGCCATCACAGAGCAAATTCAAAAAGGCATCACGCTCATGCTGCCGTATGAAGATGTCATTTGGGTGGGTGAAGAGTTGCAGCGCCGATTCAAACTTCCGTATTGGCAGTTCGCGCTTACTGCCACGGACGCGAATCGTTTCGTGTTGCGCATGGCACGCATGCTCACTGAACGTCCGAAGATTCTGGTTTTCAATTATTGCTATCACGGCTCGGTCGATGAAACCTTTATCACGCTCGATGAAGAAGGCACGCCGATGTCGCGCCCCAATAACATGGGTCCGCAGGTCGATCCGCTGCAAACCACCAAGGTCATCGAGTTCAACGATATCGCCGCGCTTGAAACGGCGCTTTCGGCGCGGGATGTTGCCGCAGTCCTTGCCGAGCCGGTGATGACCAACATCGGCATCATCCATCCCAAGCCTGGCTATCACGATGCGCTGCGTGAATTGACTCGCAAATATGGGACGTATCTCATCATTGACGAGACTCACACGATCTGCACGGGACCCGGTGGATATACCGCCTCTTTCAACCTTCAGCCTGATTTCTTGACCCTCGGCAAACCCCTCGCTGGAGGCGTCCCTGCCGCGATCTATGGTTTCACCGAAGAAGTGTCTCAAGCCTTTACGGAAAAACTAAATGTAGATGATGCGGATGTTGGCGGCATCGGCGGGACCTTGGCAGGCAACGCCCTATCCATCGCCGCGATGAAAGCGACTCTCCAAAATGTATTGACCGATGAGTTCTACGCCAAAGCGACTGCGTTACAAGAGCAATTCACAGCTGGCGTTGAATCGGTTATCAAAGAATTTAAATTACCTTGGATCGTCAAGCAACTTGGTAATCGTTCTGAATATTGGTTCAAACCCACGCCGCCAAAAAATGGCGGAGAAGCCTTCGCCGCCATTGACCATGAACTCGACCGTTACATGCACCTCTTCACATTGAACCGCGGTATCTTGATGACACCGTTTCATAACATGGCGTTGATCTCGCCCGAGACAACCCAATCCGATGTAGATTATCATACGAAGGTATTTCGGGAATCGGTTGTGAGTTTGTTTGGATAATCGCTGGTAAGTATGTCGCTGGATTTTTATATTCAGTTTTCGAGCGCATCAAGTTATAAGCCCCATATACATTCTCGTCTTGTAGAGCCGCGCGAGCGTGTTGATGCATTATTGCCTTTACTTTACCAGTTGATTCAAAGCGAGAATAAACCTGAAGAGATTCAATTTTGCCCGGTTTGCGGACAGAAAATGGAAGTATCTTTTTCAAAAAGATTTCAAACGTCAACCGTAGTAGATATTGGAGTTGACTGTAAAGCATGTCATATTATTGTCTTATTCAAGTCAGACAAGATTCCTGCCTGGGTTCCACTTGCGAAACCTTGGTGGTAATAAAGTGAAAAATGGAGCGTGAAATGACCGAATACAAATCCCAAATCTGGCGCGTGAATGTGCGCGAACAAACTTTGAAACAAGAACCCGTCCCTGATTCGTGGAAACGCCTTGGCGGGCGCGGACTCTTAGCGCGCATCCTGCTCGATGAAGTGGACGCGAAGTGTGATCCGCTCGGTGCGGGAAATAAACTTATTTTTGCGCCGGGTTTGTTGGTGGGACATATGCTTTCCTCCACGGATCGAATTTCGGTCGGCGGGAAGTCTCCGCTGACGGGCGGCATCAAGGAAGCTAACGCGGGCGGGCGGACTGGTTATCACATGACGTTCATGGGCATCCATGCGCTGATCATTGAAGACCAGCCCAAAGAAGACGGCTTTTGGGTTTTGCATTTATCGTTGAGTGGTGCGAAATGGGAAAAGGCTGACGAGCTGGTTGGTTTAGGTGTCTATTCCGTTGCGCCGAAGTTGATCGAAAAATTTGGCGAGAAAGTTGCGATTGCGTTGATCGGTCCCGGTGGCGAGATGAAACTCAAAGCCGCAGGAATTCAGAATCTTGATAAAGACCGTATCCCATCCCGTATCGCTGCCCGGGGTGGGCTCGGCGCGGTGATGGGCTCGAAGGGTTTAAAAGCCATCGTGTTCGATAATGTCGGTGGGCAGAAGCCGCCTATCGTGAATCCCGAAGCGTTCAAAGTCGCCACCAAAGATTATACAAAGGCAGTGATGGAACATCCGCAGTCCATCACATATCGTGATTATGGGACCGCCGCCATCGCGCCGATGTGTCAGAGCTTTGCGGCGCTGCCCGCCCGGAATTTTTCGCGCGGCACGTTCGAGAAAATGGAAAGCATCAGCGGCGACGCGTTGCGTGCGTTTACGTTGGAGCGCGGCAAGCCGTCTGACCCGTCACATGCGTGTATGGCAGGTTGCACGATCAAATGCTCGAATGTGTTTGGCGGGGAGGATGGCAAGATCATCGTCTCGCCGTTGGAGTATGAGACGATCAGTTTGATGGGCACGAACCTAGAGATCGACTCGCTCGATTCGATCGGACGTTTGAACTGGCAGGTCAATGACCTGGGACTCGACTCGATTGAGATCGGCGGCGCGCTCGGCGTTGCGGCGGAGGCTGGTCTGATGGAGTGGGGCAACGAAGCCGATGCACTGAAGTTGATCGACGAGATTCGGAAAGGCACTGAGCTGGGGCGTGTGATCGGCAACGGCGCGGTCAGTGTTGGGAAAGCGTACAACATCGAACGTGTGCCCGCCGTGAAGGGACAAGCCATGTCTGGCTATGAGCCACGCTCGATCAAGGGGACAGGCTTGACTTATGCAACGACTCCGCAAGGCGCGGATCACACCGCGGGTTTGACAATTCGCGCGAAAGTCAATCACCTTGACCCGACCGCGCAAAAGGATGCTTCGCTCAATGCCCAATTGAACATGGCTGGATATGATTCGCTGGGTGCTTGTATCTTTGCGGGTTTTGGATATGCCGCCACGCCCGATGGCGTGGTCAAACGTTTGCTTGCCGCGCGCTATGGCTGGGATGATCTGCCCGATAACACATTACAAGCGATTGGTAAGGAAGTCATCAAAATGGAGCGTGAATTCAATAAGCGCGCGGGCTTCACCGCCAAAGATGATCGTCTGCCCAAATGGATGACGAAAGAAGCCCTCCCTGAGAATGGCTCGGTCTTTGATGTCAGTGAAGAAGTGCTAGATCATATCTTTGACGGGATCGAATAAAGCAAAACTCCGAGATTTTCAAAATCTCGGAGTTTTTGTTAGCTTACTTTTTCGTTACGGTAATGCTGGTGTGTTCTCTGCAAAATATTCGTGACTATCGGCGTTGTCGATCGCTTTGACGGGGTCACTGATCGCCAGACTCTTGGCGTTGGTTTGACCGTACGCCCAGTCATCGGTGCTGGCAACTACATTGAAGTGACTCGTCTCATGGATGAGCGTGCCAGCCTTGGAGTCGGTGCCGGTTGCCGGGGCAGTCCAGAAGACACTGCACAGGTAGATGGTGTAAGGCCGATTGGGGTAAACGTAGGCATAGTATTTCTTTTTGCAGCCGCAGTCGAAGGTCATGGATGCCGTATTCATGGCGTTGCTGAGGGCGGAATAGTGACTCGTTACCGTATTGTAGCGGCCGGAGTCGAAAATGCCGAACCAGGTGGTGTAGCGCGTTGTCCCTGAATTGTGCGAATTCAAATACGAAAGCGCACTGGCGGCATAAGTGCTGGCATTCGAGCGTGCAGTAACAATAGCGGATTGCTGTGCGGTTGTGCATTTATTGAAGCTCGATGAGCCGCTGACTGCCAAAGGTGCAGCCGCATCTGCGATCGGAGCCCCGGCACGTCCTGCCACGGCAAATTGGATCTTGTTGGAGGAGAGGCCTGTGCCATCGGCGTTGTATTCAAGTTCATAGATGCCGGAGCCGGAGAGATCGTAATACAGACCCAGGTCAACAGAGCGGGTGAGGCTTTCGCCAGCCTTGAGGGTGACGTAATCGCTGCCAGTGGGGGCGGGACGTTTGTAATGCGCGCCTACATAATCAACAGCCGCGCCGTCGCGCTTGACATTGAAAAGCGGTTCCTCGACTTCATCAACCGGGGTAAACCACTTGAGCACCTTGGCTGAATTCTTGCCGTTGTTGCTGATCGTCACACTGACCATGACGGCGTCCGAAGCTGAGAAACTGGTCTTATCGGCGGAAATGCTGACCGATAGGTCGCTCTTCGGAGCGGCACCTGCGCCGGTTACGCTAACCAGCGTGGCGAGAACCAAAACGAACACGAGCACGAACGTAAAATACTTGCTTTTCATCATACTGTGCCTCCTCTGACGAATTGGGTTTGGTGTTGCTGGTTCCATTATAGAAACGTTGAGAGTCGCTGTCAATAGAAGTGTAACAATCTGGTATTTGTCAGATTTTCTGTAAAATAAAAACCGTGCACCCGGCACGGTTTTGTTATATTGAGCCGCTGACGAGAGTTGCACTCGTGACCTACGCTTTACGAGAGCGTCGCTCTGCTAACTGAGCTACAGCGGC
>JBDTWO010000126.1:0-13999 GCA_040006635.1 Chloroflexota bacterium | reverse complement strand
CCGTGGGCGTGAGCCTCAGCGATGCTGGCGTCATCGTCTCTGGCGGACGCGGCGTCTCGAATAATCCGTCACTGCAAGCTCCCGCCGGACTCGACGACAAGCAAGCCGAAATCTGGAAAGCACATCAAGGTTTTACATTGATCGGTGATCTTGCGACCACACTAAACGGCGCAGTCGGTGCAAGCCGCGCCGCCGTGGATGCGGGTTATATTCCGTATTCAAATCAAGTTGGGCAGACCGGTAAAGTCGTCGCGCCTGATCTCTACATCGCCTGCGGTATCTCCGGCGCGATCCAACATCTCGCAGGAATTCGAAGCGCAAAGATGGTCGTCGCCATCAACAAAGATGCCGATGCCCCCATCTTCAAACAAGCCCGCTACGGCGTGGTCGGCGATCTGTTTGTAATCGTCCCCGCGTTGAATGCGGCGTTCAAGAAGAAATTGGGGAAGTAATTGTGTAGGGGCGGAGCAGTGCTCCGCCCCTACTTTACACCCTTCACACTCCAAGCCCGCGCCAGGAGCGGAATCGAACCGTCCGCTGCAAATGGCAAACTCGTGCGAAGCTTTTCTCGCAACCGAATACGCTTTTCCTCGCTCAATGACATGGCATACGTGGGCGCAGGTCCCTGCCCGCCTAAAAACGGATTCCAATAATCGCCAAAGTCTTTGAAATGCGTTTCTATGTCAATGGCACGTGTTTCCACTTGACTCAAACCTGCATTATCGAATAATTCTTGAAGAGCATTTGGATTACAAATCGGGAAACGTGGCGATTCATCAAGATTAGCTACGGCAGGGTCAAGTGCAATAGCAGCATCCCAAAAATAACGCATTAGTTGCATCTTGTCGGCATAATCCCAAACATAGACCGCAACGCTTCCAGCTTTTTTCACTGCCCGCGCCATTTCAGAAACCATTTTCTCTGGTTGAGGCACGAAATTCAACACCAATCCGGAAATTGCTGAGTCATACATATCCGAATCCACAGGTAGGGACTGGGCATCGCCCACTTCAAACGCCGCCCGCCTATCATCCACTTTGGCGCGCGCATATGCCACAAAGCCATCCGAGCGATCAATACCTTTTACAACCTGGGGATTACAAATCTTGAGTATGGTTTGGCTTAATGCACCCGTGCCACAGCCCACATCGAGCCAGCGCCTTTGTTCGGGCACATCCAGCCATTTGAGAAATTTCTGTGCAACGAGTCGGCTCCAACGCCCGACATAGGGCTCATATAAATCCCCGCTTGCCCAATTATCTTTTTTATTCATATGGACACTCCTTTACCAATAAACAATCCATTATTTATAACAACCAGCTTGTGTCCAAGTTGCGCACACACATCGAATATAATGACATCAAAATTCCAGACAGGTTCGGGAGCCATCATGAAACAATATAATCTCGGAATCATCGGCGCAGGGATGTACGGCAAGATATTGATGCGTTACTTCCAACAGGATGAACGCGCCAATATCACTTGGGTCAACAGCGCCAGCGAAGCCACGACCAAATCCGCGGCGGAGGAATTCGGCATCGAGAAATGGACAACCGACTATAGCGACATTTTGGCTGATCCTGCTGTAGACGCAGTGATCATTGCCACGCCACCATTCTTACATGCCGAACAACTGGAGGCGGCACTTCATGCAGGCAAGCATGTTCTACTTGAGAAGCCAATGGCGGAATCTCTGGAAAGCGTCAGGCGCATCGTCAAAGCTGTTGAAAGCGCACCCAGCCTGAAGGTGTTGGAAGCGTCCTGTCGTCACACACGGTTGACGCGCAAGTTCAAATTCATCAAGGACATCATTGATAGCGGCAAACTGGGCGAGGTCTATCACATTCACCATAACAGCCTCGGGCGCACTACATTCATCGAATACAATCCGAACGGCGCCTGGGCGATGGACAAAAAACTTGCAGGCGGCGGTCCATTCGTGGATCGAGGGGTGTATGACCTATCGTTCCATTTGGGTTTGCTGAACGATGCGCCGCAGTTGAAGTCCATGCAGAGTTTCACACGTAACGATTTACGCGATATGAGTAAATATGTGGCATTCAGCGATGTGGAACAACACGGCGCGGCATGGATGCAATTCGATACAGGTCTCACGTATTACTACGAAAACGGTGGCGGCGTCCACAACGAGACTCCCAATGAGACGCGCCTCTACGGCACAAAAGGCGGCTTACGATTCCATCACTATAGTTGGGATTCAAACGAGGTTGAATTTTTCACAACTGAAAACGGCGAACCACGCAAAGAAACGCTTACTGTAGATACGACCGGCGCGCCCGATGACAGCCACGCCATCACGACCCACTTTTTAGATTGTTTGGACGGCAGAGCGGAACCGCTGATGACGGTCCAGCGCGCAGCAAAGCACATGGAGATCCTGTTCAAGATATTGGATGGATAAAGAAAGTCCCGAAGGCTGAAACCTTCGGGACTTTCTGGTTATTCCCCAAACCCTGCAGGCGGAATGCCCAGTGCCTGTATCAAACGCGCCCAATAATTTACCTGTGCCGCAGTACTGGCAAGGATCACAAACTCCCGTTCGGAAAATACAGATTTGACGCGCTCAACCAGGTTAGGGTGAAATTTCAAAGGCGTTTGAGATATAACGCGCGTGTAAGCGATCGCCAGCTTTTCGCTTTCTGAAAAACTAGCAACCTGCTCATAATCGCCACGCAAGGCTTCAGCTTCTTCGTCACTGATCCCAACCTCCCGATATTCGTACGAATTCATATCCACACAAAATGGACAAGCCACCGCATACGAAGCCGTCATACGGATGAGTTTGAGCATACGGTGGGTCATCTGCCCATCCGCATGAGCAACCAAGGACTCCATGAGGCCTGAACCGATAGCGGCTTTTGGATACCACGCCAATATCCGTGCGGGCAGCATGGTCCTGCCAGTGATCTTTTCTGAGAGCCAAATACCAAGTTTGAGAAATAGAGGGATACGTTCTGGTGGTTTGATAAATGCTTGCATAGGATGCTCCATTTTCATTGTAAAGCAAACCAGCCAGAGATGTGCATCTCTGGCTGGCATATATTAAATTGATCTTCAACTAGTGCATGTGGCTGGCACTGCCAAAGGCATGTTCGTACACCAACATGGCGTAATACTTCCATGCGAACGCTGGTTCATATGCCAATGTAGTTCGGCTGTTGTTGTGAGCTGTTTTGTTCTTGAGGTTTACTTCGAGGAAGGTGAGCATTTGATTCCAAGCCTCGCCCTGCGCGCCGCCCGCTTTGATTCCCTCCGCATCGTGGACGAAGGCATGCGGCTGTCCATCATACACGGTGATCTCGTGTTGAACGTTCGCCGCAGTAAGGGCTGAATCAAACGCGTTCACATCCGCCACAGGGATGGATTGGTCTGCGCCACCGAAGATTCCCAATAAAGGACCCGGCAAAGATTTCAAGACATTGGGATCTTTTTCAGGCGACCCATAAAACATCACAGTAGCAGCCAGCCGGTTGTTATGCAGACTGTATAACAGGGACGCGCGTCCACCGTAGCAGAAGCCTGCCACGCCCACCCGCGCCTGATCCGCATCTGGCTGCGACTCCAGCCATGCGTAAACCGAATCCAAATCGGCGTTGATGGCTTCGGGTTTGTTGGTGATCACTTGGTAAATCGCACGCGGAATCCATGTGGTGGTTGACCCACGAAAAGTATCTGGAGCAATAACTAAATAACCTTCCTTCGCAAGCAAGTCCGCCTTGCCGACGATCGATTCGTTCAAGCCGAAGAATTCATGGATCATGATGACGGTTGGAAAGGGTCCAGTCCCTTCGGGCTTCGCCACATAAGCACGGACATCGGGTCCGCCGTTGGTGCCGGGGATGGTGGTGTTGGTGACTTTGGTAATACGTCCGCCACCGATGAGTCCGTCAATGGCGATGGAGCCAAAGATGAACAGGATAAATCCTACAACAATATACAACAAGCCCTTTAGAACTTTGATCACGATTTTCATTTCTACCTCCGTTTTGTGTTTAGATGATGTATTCGGCAAGGTATTACTTGCAATTCCTATCGAGCAGGAAAATGATACAGGGGCAGGAAGATTTGGGATGGGAAGCAAGTATCGGCTTGGGGCGAAGCGGGAGAACCATCCACATGGATGGTAAGAGGATGATTTTTCCTTGACAAATTCAGAGAAATGCATAAAATACATCCAGTAGCCATCCACAGGGATGGTAGAAGGAGAAAATATGGCAGATACTGAGAAAATTACGATCAATATGAACGCGGTCGAGTTGGGCAAGATCGACTTACTGGTGGGCGAGGGACACTATTCGAACCGCACGGACTTCATCCGCTCGGCGATCCGTTCGCAGTTGGAGAAGCACGCGGTGGAGGTGCAACAAACAGTGGTACGGGCTTCGTATGTTGTCGGTGCGTTCTCTTATAACCGTACTGACTTGGAACGTTATAAGACACGGAATGAAAAGGTGAAGCTCAGCGTGGTGGGATTGTGTAACCTCGCCAGTGACATCTCCCCCGCTCTCGCCGTGGAAGTGGTGGAAACGATCAAAGTTTATGGCATCTTTCAGGCGAGCGCCGAAGTGAAAGATGCATTAACCAAAGCCGGAAAGATTCAATAAGGAGCATCCATGAAAAAGTTTTTACCCAATCTAATTTATTTGTTACTGAGCCTGCCGATCGGCATTCTGTATTTTGTAGTTTTGGTCACGGGTTTTAGCCTGGGCATAGGCCTGCTGATCACATTGATCGGCATCCCGATCCTCGTATCCATGATCTTTGTGACGTATATCCTTGGCGACCTCGACCGCAAAATGACATCATTATTACTGGGAGTAAATATTGCCAAGCCTGAAGCACGACCCTCAAACGATAATTCAGCGCGTTCGATCCTGGTTGCTCAACTGAAGAGCCCGCAGTTCTGGAAGGAACTCGGATACTTGTTGTTGAAGATGCCCTTGGGAGTGATCTCGTTCACCATCGCCATTGTGCTGGTGACGTTGAGCCTGGGCTTGATTGCCGCCCCATTCATTATCACCTATGTACCCAATGCACAGATGCAGTTGTGGAATGGCTTTGAGATCAATACCATGCAAAGAGCCATTGTCACATCTGTAGCTGGATTAATCATCGGCGGAGTCTCAGTAGTATTGATCAATGGATATGCAAGATTAATGGGCAGCATTAGCATTTGGGCTTTGGGTCGAGGCGAATTGAGTGAAACAACAGACTTATCAGCGGCAATAAGCCATATCGCAAGATGATGAACAAAAAGCCGACTCGTTTGTACGAGTCGGCTTTTTATGTTTTAGGAGAAAATTACCCTTCTTCTAAATTTTCAAACTGTTTTCAGCCTGACCAGTCTTGCGCCGATGGTCGCCACGCTTTTGTACTATCTTCAAATCCGATCAGGCACTTGCATAGGATGGCATGCTGACCTGATACGAAGTCGGCAGGAGGTTGCGATAAGACTGCATCGCTTTACGCAACTGTCCACGCGCACGCGCGAGGCGACTCTTGACCGTCCCCACCGGGATATTAGCAATCCGCGCGGCTTCTTCATAAGACATTCCTTCCACATCCACCAGCACAACCACCAAACGATAATCAGGGATCAACGACTTCACACATGACTGAATTGCATCCTTCAATTCAACGGTCTCGAAGCGATCTTCAGGACCCGCTGAAAGATCCACCATCCAGGGCAGGGACTCGATCTCTTCTCCATCGCTATTCACCTGCTCCAAAGACACAGCTGGTTGACGCCGCCAGCGACGCATCTCATCGTAACTGGCATTCACGGTCACGCGCGCCAGCCAACTGCGGAACGACCCGCCGCGGAATGACTTGATATTGCGAAAAGCCTGGATCATGGCATTCTGCGCCGCGTCTTCTGCGCTAGCCTCATCGTTCAAAGTCCGTAACGCGATGCGGTACATCATATCCTGATAATTCAGCACCAGTTGATTGAATGCGTCCAGGTTGCCGTTTTGGGCAGAATTGATAAGAATTGACTCGTTCATAATATCTCCTATGTTATGGAACAGGGCTAGGTGTTGGTGTACAGAGCATTGGTAATGTTGGGGTGATCGCAATATACTGGCCAACATTATTATCTTCGTTGAGTTCCTGAACAAGATCTGTTGAATCCACATGGATTTGTCCCGATCCATTGGACGGCGCACCTGAAAAATGGATCACAGCGCTCTGGTCAGGCAGCAGTTGTCCTTCATGGAACTGACGTACGCCGTTTAGCTCAACAAAAAAACCATTTGCGGCTGTCGCGCCAATATTCTTCACTACCACTCTGACCTCGTAGCCTCCAAAACCATAAATACAATTTTCAGTTCTGCCTTCGATCTCCAAATAGGAGTAAAGGGCAACAAGGTCGGGAAGCAAGGTTGAGATATTGGGCGCCACGGAAGTCATCAGTGGCGCTGCAGTTTCAACAGGGATAGATAACTGCACCAGAGTGGGAACAATATTTACATCCAATGTCGGGAGCGGTGTTTCCGATGAATACCCTGCTGGATGCAAGACAATAGGTGTAGCTAAAGATCCTGTTGGAATAGGTTGAACGGGCGTCCCAGAGACAACCGTCACATTAACCGTTTGTGGCGTGCAACCAGCCAAAACCATGATCAACAACAAAGTAAGTGTGAAAGAATACAGCATAGCTTCCTATGCTTTATTTATACTTCCCCGCTGTTACCGTCTTGTCCCAAACATGTTACAGTTCTGTAACACTGGTTTGCTCAAAAAGCACACTATTTGAGCAATTTTCGAGCCAAAACCATCAAATTTCCACGTTATCGCCTCGGCAGGCGCACTGTAAACACCGTCCCACGCGGCTCAGCCTGGCTGGAACGCACCCCCACGCCCCCACGGTGCAACGTCACGATCCGGTTCACCAAAGCCAGCCCCAGACCGCTCCCCTCCGTGCCGCGCGCGTTGGAGCCGCGATACAGCTCTTCAAATATTTTGGATAGATCTTCGGCTGGGATACCTGTGCCGGAATCCGCCACTTCGATGAGGATCGACCGTCCATCCTCCATGGCGCGGACCTCGATCGAATCATCCGCGGACGTGAACTTGAGTGCGTTTTCAACAAGGTTATACACCGCGAGCAGCAGAAGATCGCGGTCACCAGTGATCATGGGAAAAGGCGATGGCACCTTCGGGATTAAAAGGCTGATCTCGCGCTTTTCATGCGCAGGCAGAATCCGCACAGCTGTGACCACATCTTCCAACAACTCCGGCACATCGACCGGCAAACGTTCGATGGCGCGTTCTTCCAAATCGGATAACTTCCGTAAGTCGGTCAAGAGGCGTGTGAGACGTTCCACCGCACGCCGGGCATTCCCTACAGCACGGTCACGTTCCTCTTCGGTCTTCTCCTCGGTAAGGTTGACCAGCGCGGCGCGCAAACCCGTCAGCGGATTCTTGATCTCGTGATCAAGTCTACGCAGAAAGTTTTTGCGCTTCTCGCCGGCATCCTGCAAATAATCGGCATATAGAGTATGCGTTTGAGCAATGCGACGACGATCCCAATAATAAACCAGCAAAATAAAAGCAGTTACAAGGAAGCCAAAACAAAAAGCCACCACGCCCGGGTTGCGGATGGTCATACCAAAGACAAAAGCGGCTGAACCAAAATCAACTGAGGATAGGATCGGAAAAACCGTTGGCAATAACATTTGGGCAAGAATTGCTAACACCAACCCCACAACAAAAGGCATTGTGAAATATAAGATCCTGCGCCACCTCCTGCGGATGAAATTCAGCATGTTACTTTAGCCCTCACCATGCACAGGGGCAACAAAGCGATAGCCTTCCCCCGGAATCGTCTCAATAAAGATCGGATCGGCCGGGTCATCGTTCAAGGCACGGCGCAGTTCAGCCATGCGGGTATCAACGGTGCGGGTTCCAGCAGGATATTCCCAACCCCAGACCACATCCAACAGACGTTCGCGAGTCACGGCTTCATCGGGGTGCGTCATCAAATGTTCAAGGACAGCAAATGCCTTGGGGGTTAATTCCAATACCTTGCCAGCTAATGTGGCGCGGCGAGCACGCCGGTCAAGAGTCAACTCTTTAGCAGTCAACTTCCACGCCGCGGATAATGAACGCTCACCCGGACGCACCCGTCTCAAAACGGCGCGGATACGTGCCAACAATTCATGCGGATCGAACGGCTTGTTGAGATAATCATCCGCACCTTCTTCGAGTGCCAGAGCACGTTCAGACGCCTCCCCCACTTGTGTCAACAAAATAGTTGGAGTCCAAATATTTATTTTTCTTAACCGTCGCAAAGTCTCACGCCCGTCCATGCGCGGCATGAGCACATCGAGGATGATCAATTCAGGATGATGCGCCTGGGCTTTTTCCAAGGCACTGACACCATCTGACACGACCAATACATGAAAGCCAGCACGCTCAAGAAACGGCGCGAGGCTATCTGCAATCGTGGGGTCGTCATCGGCGAGGAGGATAGTGGGGCGGTCGAGGGACATGGTTATGTTAGAAGACGCTTCGGCTTTAAAGTTGGGCGGGGAGACCCCGCCCCTACGTGCAAGGCTAAGGGGAGAGAAAAGCCTGGTCACACCGACCAGGCCTCTCGTCCCGAATGATGCGGGGTCTTTATCCTATGGAGTAATCAAGTTGTACGAATTCATGACGGTCGTGAAGGCCGCTGATTCAGCATTCCTATCAAACACCGGCGGGGGCACCGGGAAGTTGCTTGGGTCGACGGAATGCAAGATGAAGGCCAGGGTGATGCAGGCATTGTTGCGCGTCGTTGCATACGTGACCCAATCATAGATATTGCCAGCCGCACCTTCGGAGCCGGTCAGTTTCACGAATTGGATATTGTTGATCGTGACGTTTTCAGGCGCGTTCTGTGTTCCACCAACAACCGCCGGGCTAACACAGGGATTTGCGCCTTCCACGACATCCACCATAATATATTTCTCGCTCAGGTTGGTTCCTGATGAGATCGGCAGGTTGACACGTCCTTTATTATCAGACTGACTGGCGATCGTGGCGCCGGTTGGAAGCGTGAATTTGAAATTGTACTTCGCATTCTGATAAAGCGATGCCGATGGAGCAGGTGTGTTCGTGGGTGTCGCTGGAGCTGGTGCGCCGCCACCACGATAAATATACGGACCCACCCACGTAGCGCGGTCGCCGGAAGCAGAACCAGCGGAGAGGACGGTGAGGATGAACTTGATATCCTTGCCAGCCAATGAACTGAGATCAACATCCACGTTATAAACGCTGCCTTCGTATCTTTCGAGGAATGGTCCCCAGAATGTTTTGATCGGGTCAGTGCCGGTTTGATAATCGAGCCGGAAAGCGACATAACAATTCGTGGCGCCGTTTTCACAGTTGATGGTCGAGCGGAAGCGGTCGCCGCTCTGCACCTTGAAGGGCGGATAGAAGCCTTGGATATATCCGTCTTGCTTATTCTGCGGGAAGGTAAGCAGACCTGGGCGCGTATCGGTAGCACCCGTTTCGAGTTTGGGATTTGTCACTTTCAAGACAAAGCCCTTGGCATCACCCTCGGTACCAGGACACGGCAGTTGACCTGCGGCGCTGAACCAGGTGCCGTTACAGGCATTAGCAGCAAAATCATAGGCAGTGTTCGCAACCGGTGTAGCGGTTGGACCACCAGGTGTATTCGTTGGTTGAGGTGTAGCAGTCGGTCCGCCGGGTGTAACAGTAGGACCAGTGACTTTGATATCAACCCACCACGGCTTGTTGCCTTGTGCACCCAAACCGAATAACGCACCATTGGCATTCTTGAACATCCAATAGCCGCGATAGGAACCAGCCGCAGAGGGTGCGATCAAATTGATGGAAACATCCACGGTCTCGCCCACTGCAACATTCTTGGGGAAGATCGCCGCTGAAGCACCCATCTTCTCGCCGCTAAAGTATACAAGCTGATAAGTATCCTTCGCCCATGCACAGGTTCCGATGTTCTTCAAGCGCCAGGTCTTGGTGAACTGTGCGCCGGGTTGCACCACAGTGCCATCCGGGAAGTTCACATCAGCGACGTATTGAACCTTGTCACAAGCTGAAGGCGGAACAGTCGGGGTGATCGATCCGGGTGTGTTCGTGGCAGTAGCGGTCGGAGGCGTACCAGTCACCGTTACAGGCGGAGGCGGCACAATACCTTTACGCAGAATAACCGGGTTGCCCCAGAAAGCACGGTCACCCGCTGGTGAACCATACGCTGAAATATATAGAATGAACGAAACATCCTTGCCAGCCAGCGGAGCCAAATTGATTTTGGCATCATACGTCAGACCTTCGTAACGTTCACGGAAGGACCAGAAGGTTTTGACAACACCGCCTACTTCGTAATCCAGGCGATATGCCACATAACAGGTGGTTGCACCGGCTTCGCAACCCACTGTGGTCTGGAAGGTATCGCCAGCATCGACTTTATAAGCTGGGTAACGGGCTTGAATAAAGCCATTGGTGATGTTCTGAGGCACAAAGAGCAAAGCTGGTTGAGCACCCTCAATGCCAGTTTCATATTTCGGTTTGTCTTTCTTGATCGCGAAACCTTTGGCGTCGCCTTCAGTGCCAGGGAAGGTCAGTCCGCCTGCGCCGCTGGTCCAGGTGGCTTTATCAGCCGTGGCAGCAAAATCCAAAGCTACACTGCCAGTGGTGCTGCCAGCTACATTGATATCAACCCACCAGGCTTTGTTGGCGGTGACACCAATGCCAAAGACAGTGCCTGTTGAACTTTTGAATTTCCAATAGCCAATATAGTGACCCGCTGAGTTGGGCGCCTTCAGATCAACGCTGACATCCACGGTGCTTCCCACAGCAACGGCTGAGGGCAATGCTACCGAAACGGGTCCGCTCATTTGCGCACCGCTATCGAAGATCATGGAATCTGAAGTGCTCCATGCGCAGGTGCCAATGTTTTTCAATTTCCAGGTTTTCTTGAAGGCGGTGTTGGCATCATACTTCGCGCCGTCAGGCACAGTTACATCCGAGACGAACTGCGCCTGATAACAAGCCGCAGCAGATGCCTGGGAGGGCAATGCCAGGGCAGGCATTACCGACGCCACCAATGCAAACAACAACATGATCGACGTAATTTTCAAGCGTGATTTCATAGTCATTCTCCTCTTTAGCTCATCCAGTTCATAACGACGTTCAGAAAATTACAAAAGTTCCGTTAATATGAAGTATAACGTTTCTGCAACGATTATTCAATATCATATTAATGACTCTTTTTACTTATAATGGACGGATGCCCCGTACCATTCTACACCTCGATCTGGATGCCTTCTACTGCGCCGTGGAAGAGACGCGCAACCCCGAACTGCGCGGCAAAGCCTTTGCCGTGGGCGGCAAACCGGATGAACGCGGCGTAGTAGCATCCTGTTCCTATGCGGCGCGGAAGCTGGGGGTACGGAGCGCCATGCCGATGAGTAAAGCGCTCAGACTCAGCCCGGGGCTGATCATTGTGCCCAGGCAGCATCGCATCTATAGCGAAGTCTCCAGGCAGGTCATGGAGGTTCTCCATAACGTAACCGGACTCGTTGAGCAGATCTCCATCGACGAAGCCTTTCTCGATATCTCTGACATTCAGGATAACCCCTTACGCCTCGCCCGCGGACTCCAAGCCCGCATCAACACCGAATTAAAACTCCCCTGCTCGATCGGGATCGCATCGAACAAACTTGTTGCGAAGATCGCCACCGAAGTTGGGAAACATCTCGCGCTGAAACGCATTAAAGCTCAAGGCTTGGTGGAGCCTCCGAATGCTGTAACCGTTGTCGGCTTCGGAGAAGAGGCGGCGTTCTTAAATCCATTACCTGCGGATATGTTATGGGGTGTCGGTCCGAAAACATCCGCGCGCTTAACTGAGTTGGGAATCCATACGATCGGCGAACTTGCGAAATGGCCCGAGAGTGAAATGCTGCGCCTGTTCGGTGAAAACGGACGCGAGTTGTCGCGCCATGCAAAAGGCATCGATGACCGACCGATCGAGACCGAGCGCGAGACAAAATCCATCAGCCAGGAAAATACATTTTCGCGCGATGTGCGCGATGACAAGCTGCTACAAAAGACACTGAGAGAAATGTCGGGTGAGGTGGCGAAGCAATTGCGTAAAAATAATCTGGCGGGCAAAACCATCAAGCTGAAAATCCGCTGGCCCGATTTCACAACATTGACGCGCCAAACAACACTGAACAACCCAACCGATCAAGAAGATGAAATTGCAACGACAGTATTAGAATTGCTGAAGGCAGTCCGCAAACCAAATCAAGCTGTGCGCCTGATCGGTGTGGGTGTCAGCGGACTGGGCGCACCGATCCGGCAACTTGGTTTATGGGATATGAACAGCGAGAAGTCGCGCAAGCTGCAAGAGGCGGTGGATGCTTTACAAGAAAAGTATGGGAAGGATGTTATTCATAAAGGGGAGTAAGAGTATATAAGAGACAGGTACACAAGTGCCTGCGAAAGGAGACTCTCATGAAAATACTTGACCTTAAAAAAGATTTAAAGACTCTATATCAACCTTCGGCAAAGAAAGTGGAAATCATCAAAGTGCCGCGCTTGCAATTTGCGATGATCGACGGCGCAATCGAGAAAGACAAAGAGCCGGGGAATTCACCAGCCTTTCAAGAAGCCACGCAAGCCTTGTATTCAATTTCATACACACTCAAGTTCATGCTCAAAAAACGGAAAACAAATGCGGCGGATTATCCCGTGATGGCGCTCGAGGGACTCTGGTGGGTGGAAGATGGCATGTTCGATATCACCGTCAAGGACAATTGGTTTTACACGCTGATGATCCTGCAACCGGATGTCATTACCAAGGATGTTTTTGAGGAGGGATTGGCAGAGGTCATAAAGAAAAAAGGCGACAGCCCGGCACTCTCCAAATTGCGGCTGACAAATTTTGAAGAAGGTCTGTGCATGCAAATCATGCATATCGGACCGTACGCTACTGAACCCACCACCGTCGAACGGATGCGCGCCTTCGCATTAGAGAATGGCTATCGCGACCGCGTAGGACCCAACGGCAAGCACCACGAGATCTATCTCGGCGATCCACGTAAGGCGGACCCGGCGAAATTGAAAACGGTGTTGAGGCATCCACTGGAAAAGAAGTAGACAGGTAAACAGGTATACAAAGAAAGATGAAAGAGGAAAGAATTGAATTGCTTTTACCACCCTGAAAAGATCGCAGTTGGATTATGCAAATATTGCCAGCGCGGATTATGCTCCGCTTGCGCCGCGCACGCCGGGGATTCATTAGCATGTAATAATCTGCACGAGGTACAAGTCCGCGATATGGAATTGCTCCTGCAGAAGAATATTTTGCAAGCCAAACGCGTCGGGTCAGATTATGTACGGAACACGATTTTCTACGGCAGCGTTGGAATATTGTTCACAGCGTTCGGCGCTTCCCAACTGAAATGGCTGGGAATGCAGGCAGTTGTCTACTTGCTGATCGGGCTGGCTTTGCTTTGGGCGGCTGTGGCAAATTATCTGGAGAGTAGAAAATATAAATAGACCTCTCTGGAGTCTAGCGGCTTGCCACTGGCTATCAGCAAGCTGACAGACTCCAAATTAATTCCTGAATGCAACTTTTCAAAATAACCTGCGTATGTCCTTGTAGAAATCAAACAAGGAGTAATCGAATGAACACAGAAACAAAACAATTGACTCGCAGTAAATCCAATCGCATGATCGCGGGCGTATGCGCAGGGCTGGGTGACTATCTCGGCATTGACCCGACCGTGGTGCGTCTGCTCTTCGTGCTGGCTTTCTTCGGCTTGCACGGCGGACTTTTGCTGGCGTATCTGATCATGGCGATCATTGTTCCTGAACAAAGCCAGATCACGCAGTAAAAAAATTTTCCACATAGCTAATATAAAAGACCTCTCAAATGAGAGGTCTTTTATATTAGCTCCTCGACCTGGACTCGAACCAGGAACCTAGCGGTTAACAGCCGCTCGCT
>JBDTWO010000125.1:0-14138 GCA_040006635.1 Chloroflexota bacterium | reverse complement strand
CTAGGCTTTTTATCATCCGCTACAACTTATCACTTGTTACTTAACCACTACCAATTTCTTTACACCATTACTGTGCAAGCGGGCGCTATGCGGAATCGGGTCCGTGTCAGTGATACAAGTATGCCTGAAGCGTTGCGACCACTAATCAATGAACTGGCGACACTTGCGGCAGTTCATTGAACATTTATAAGAAGATCAAATAGCATGCTTACTGTCAGGTCTTCCTTGTTCTAAGCTTCGTTTCACAATGCTTATCGCAGAAAGGATACCGTAAAATGGCAAAGATAAGTTTTAAGCGTTCCGGTGGATTTCTCGAGCCGCCCATTGATCTCACACTAGACCTGGATTCTCTCGTGCCGCATGAGGCACAACGCTTTATGTATCTCATTGAGGATGCTGATTTCTTTCGCTTCCCGGAGGAGCTTGTTACTGAATCGGCTGTTGACGAATTCATCTACACCATCACTGTGAAAACTGGCAGTGCACGGCATTGTGTACATGTTAGTGAGATGTATTTGAGTGAGCCATTGCAGCTGCTTGTAGATGAATTGTCAGAGTTTATCCCGGCTTTTGAATATTCTTGAACAAATTAAACTGCTGGAATAAAAAAGACCTGATGGAATGTACCCATCAGGTCTTTTCACCTTATACTATTACTGGCTCTTGTTATTCCACAATATTGATCGGTAGTTCGTTTTTGCCGCTCAATGCTGCCACACTGACCTTCGCCGCAATCTTCTGCGCGATCTCGGTCAATGCTAGGGCGACGGGCGACTCAGGATAACTGACCACGATTGGCAGACCGGTATCACCGCCGATACGGACGTTCTGATCCATAGGCACGGTGCCGAGGAAAGTGGTATCAGTAGCACGTGCCAGTTCTGCACCGCCACCTGAACCGAAAATATCCATGCGCGTGCCGTCGGGCAGTTCGAGATAGGACATGTTCTCAACGATTCCCAAAATGGGAACTTCAAGCGTCTTGAACATATTGAGTCCGCGGCTGGCATCCTCGAGTGAAACCAACTGCGGAAGTGTAACGATCACCGCGCCGCTCAACGGCAAAGCTTGTGCTAACGATAATGACGCATCACCTGTGCCCGGGGGCAGGTCAATGATCAGATAATCCAACTCGCCCCACTCCACATCGCCCAAAAATTGACGGATGGCGGAATTGAGCATCGGTCCGCGCCAGATGAGGGGCTGCCCCGGTTTCACGAGCAAGCCCATCGAGATCATCTTGATGCCATGCGCCGTGGCAGGGATGAGGCGTTGTCCATTCGGGGGCGGGAGTTTTTCCACGCCGAGCATGGTTGGCGTGTTGGGTCCGTAAATGTCGGCATCGAGCAGTCCCACGCGCGCACCGCTTAGCGCCAGCGACACGGCAATGTTCACAGCTACAGTGGATTTACCGACTCCGCCTTTGCCTGAGCCAACTGCGATGGCGTTGCGGATGGGCATGTTGACCAGTCCGCGCATGCGACCATCGTTCGGCACATCCGAATCCATTTTGACGATGGCATTTTTGACGCCCTCAACTGTCAGCATGGCTGCTTTCGAATCTTTTTCGATCTTGACTCGAAACGGACAGGCAGGGGTGGTCAACATAATGGTTACTGAAACTGTGTCGCCTTCGATCTCAACGTTGTGCACCATGTTGAGGGTTACAAGGTCTTGATGCAGGTCAGGTTCCTGGACTGTACTCAGTGCGGCTAAAATCGCTTCTTTTGTAATTGTCATTTAATTTATACCTATTAAAAATATTATGTCATTGCGAGGAGGGGGGTTCTTCCCGACGAAGCAATCCCCAACTGTGTGAAGGAGATTGCTTCGTCGCAACGAACGCTCCTCGCAATGACGAATATAAAACTACGCCGCAGGCGCAGCAGGCACGACAGCTCCGGCAGCTTTCGCTGCCTTTGCAGCTTCCTTGGCTTTGCGGTCGGCTTCTTCGCGCGCGAAGTTTTCGGGGCGAATGCTCTTGTAATATGATTCAGGCTTGAGCAATTTCTCCATGTTGTATACATTGCGTCCATAGGAAGCAATCTCGAAATCGTGATCCATCTTGATCGCATCGAACGGACAATATTCCGCGCAGAAACCGCAGTTCATGCAGATATCGGCGTCAATGTAGAACTCGGTCGGTTCTGGAACTGGGCGACCAGTTTGCGGGTCGTTTGAGCGCACGATCCAGATACATTGGGGTGGGCAGACCTTGGCGCAAATCCCGCACGAGGTGCAGAGTATTTCCTTTTTTCCATCCGCGTGTTCATTGAAAACAAGGAACGGGATGTAGCGCGCTTCTTCAGGAAGGAGCAATCGCTCTTCAGGATATTGAACCGTGAAGATGCCGCGCGTCTTTGAGCTGGAGCGGTGCGCGATGCCCTCGGCGCTGTTGTAGCGTTTCTTGCCTTGGAACAACCAGACGATATCGTCCCAGTACGTGTTCCAATACCGTATGAGCGTTACCTTCAAACCCTTGAGTATTCCTTGACCATACATAATTTATTCTCCGTATTCTATGTCGTTGCGAGGGCGCTTTTGTTCTTTGCCCGAAGCAATCTCCTCATCGAGTTGGAGATTGCTTCGCCGCTATCGCGGCTCGCAATGACGGTTATCTGTCTAGTTCGCCCATCACGATATCGAGCATACCGAGCAACGCGACAAAGTCCGCGATCTTGGTGCCGATGCACATCTGCTCAAGGCAGGTGATATTCACAAACGACGCGGGACGCACATGATAGCGCCATGGATTCGGTTTGCCGTTCGAGACGAGATAGAACGCCAACTCACCTTTGGGTGACTCAATGCGACCATACGCCTCGCCGGCCGGGACCCGAACCTGGTACGCCGGTTTCTGAGAATTGATCGGTCCCTCGGGGATTTGCTTGAGGGCTTGCTCCAGGATCCGCAGAGATTGTCGGATCTCGTCGATGCGGATCAGGTAGTTATCCATCATGTCGCCGTTGGGGCGGGTGCAGACATCGAAGTCAAAGCGATCATAGACTGAGTATGGATCAGCACGGCGCAGGTCATAGGGCACACCCGCAGCGCGGAGCACGGGACCCGTGACCGAATACTTGATCGCGGTTTCAGCATCCACCACGCGGACACCTTTCAAGCGCGAGACCAAGACTTCATTCTCGCTTAGGAGGCGTTCCATTTCATCGGTCTTGCCTTGCAAGCGATCAAAGACTAGATTCTTGATCTTTTGCATGGCACCCGGACCGATGTCGCGTACTACGCCGCCAAAGCGCAAATAGTTGCACATCATGCGCGCGCCAGAGACTTCTTCGAAGATATCGAGAATTAATTCACGTTCTTCAAAGGCATACAGGGCGGGGGTGTACATGGCGCCGAGATCGTTCAACAACATACCCACGAACACAAGGTGGTTTTGAACGCGGCTGAGTTCAGCCATGATCACGCGGATATATTCAGCACGTTCGGCAACCTGGATCTTCATCAATTTTTCAACAGCAATGGCATAGGCTAGATTGTTGCTCATCGAGTTGAAGTAATCTAGGCGGTCAGTGAAAGGCATGTTCTGTAAATAAGTATTGCGCTCACCGATCTTGTCATGATTGCGATGCAAATATCCAACTACAGGTTTCAAGCCAGCGATGGTTTCGCCATCGAGGGTCAGCGCAGCGCGGAACACACCATGTGTGGACGGGTGTTGCGGTCCCATATTGACCACGATGCGGTCTGTTTCCATGCCTGCTTCGCTTTTTGTAGTGTAGCGTGCCAGTGAACCATATAGGAGCGCATCGCCTTCGGGGATCCATTTTTCGGGGTCGAAATTCTGCGGGAACTTAAGATTGTCTTTGAGAGGATTCTTGTCTTCAGCAGAAATATGCTTCCCTTCAGGCCAGCGACTCTTGAAGGGTTTGAAATCTTCTTCGTAGAACGGCTCCTGCCAGTCTTTGCGGAGGGGATGACCTTCATAACCTTCCCACATGAGGATGCGGCGCAGGTCTGGGTGACCGGTAAATTTAATGCCGAGCAGATCCCAGGCTTCGCGTTCCTGTAGGTCAGCACCAGGATATACATCGATCAAGGATGGAACTTCAATTGGGTCAACACGCGGAACTTGCACACGGAAGACCAAGCCAGGTCCGCCGGTGGTTTTGTAGGCGTGGTAAACCACTTCCATTTTGTTTTCAGGGTGATAATCCACGCCGGTGACGGCAGTGAGTAGGTCGAAGCCGAATTCATCGCGGATGGCAGTGGCAACTTCAACGAGCTTATCTTTTTCTACGATGAAGCCTGCGAAGTTGGGCCGAGTCTCAGCGGTGACAATGCCCGGGAAACGAGCGGCCAGGTCAACGGTCAGGGTTGAAGCGGGAGCGGTCATGCTGCACTCTCCGTCGTCTTTGCGGCGGCAACTGATTTTATTTCCGCATTGCGGCGCGGGTCGATCAAATCCGGTCCAAGGATCGGCACGGGGACTTCCACGCTGTCGGCGCCTTTGCGATACCAGCGTACTTTCTTAAGCGATTCTTTATCGATCTTTTCTTGCAATTTGATCATGCCTGCGATGAGCGCTTGCGGGGTGGGAGGACAGCCGGGGATGTAGACATCGACTGGCAAAAATTTATCGATGCCTGCGACGACGTTGTAGCCCTCTTTGAAAGGTCCGCCGCCGGACGCACATGCGCCCATGGCAACCACATATTTAGGCTCGGGCATTTGGTTGTAAAGACGGACGATGGCAGGCGCCATCTTCTTGGTGACCGTGCCCGAAACGAGCATGAGGTCAGCCTGACGTGGGGTAGGGCGCATGACTTCCATACCGAAACGCGCCATATCATAACGTGAGGCTTGCGCGGCGATCATTTCGATAGCGCAGCACGCGAGCCCGAACATGAGGGGCCACACCGACGAACGCCGGCCCCAGTTATAGAGGCGGTCAAGCGTGGTGATGGCTACGGCATTCTGAATATCTTCTGAAATGTCGTATTGGGGCAGACTTAACTTTTCATTATCCATTGATGTTCTCCTCGAACCAGTCTTGATAGATTGCATATAGGATGTCGTCATTAGCAAGCGACGGGTCATCCTCAAATTCCGAAAGTTGTAAGGTCCAGTTATAAATTTGTTGCAGGGTCACATCTTCGATATTCACGCCTTTGTGTTGCCTGCGTAATTCCATTGCGATGGCGTAGGTGCCTTCCCAGGTGAGGTTCATAATAGCCTGATGTCATTGCGAACGAGCGTTTGTTGCGAGTGAAGCAATCTCCTACAAGGTTGGGGATTGCTTCGTCGGGAAGAGCATCCTCCTCGCAATGACATACTACTCTTCCCTATTATCGATCTGCGCGCGTTGAAGCTTGCCTGAATAATCCACGTAAATGGATTTCCATTCGGTGAAGACTTCGAGCGCGGCTTGCCCAGCTTCGCGATGCCCATTGCCCGTGCCGCGCACGCCGCCGAACGGGAATTGAATCTCTGCGCCGGTCGTGCCGTGGTTGATGTACACCAAGCCAGTTGCTATATCGCGCATGGCAGTGAACGCGCGGTTGACATCTTGAGTGAAGATGGAGGTGGAGAGTCCGTATTGGGAACGATTGTTGACATCGATGGCTTCTTCGAGCGACTCGACTTCGATGATGGAAAGCACTGGACCAAAGATCTCTTCCGCTTCAAGCATGGACCCGGGGTTGACTCCGTCAAATAGAGTGGGTGCGTAGAAAAAGCCGGTAGCGGATTCGGGAACGGATTGGGTAATGGATTGGGAAGCGGATAAACGGATGATGTCGGATGAAGCGGAGGCGATGGAGCCGCCGACTAAGAGGCGTGCGCCTTCTTTTTGTCCGAGTTGGACGTAGTTGTGGATTCGTTCGAGGGCAGCTTTGTTGATCACGGGACCAACATCTACGTTGGGGTCGAGTCCATCGCCGAGTTTGAGTTTCTTGGTGCGTTCGACCAGCGCTTCTTTGAGTTTGCTGGCGATTCCTTTTTGAACTATTAACCGACTTGCCGCAGTACAGCGTTGACCGGTCGTGCCGAATGCCGACCACAAGGTTGCATCCGTGACGAGTTCAAGGTTGGCATCGTCCATGACGATGATGGCGTTCTTGCCGCCCATTTCAAGCGATAACTTTTTGTTGAGTTTCCCGGCGGCTTCTGCGATGGAGCGCCCGGTTGTGGTGGAGCCAGTAAACGAAAGCACGCGCACATCGGGATGATTGACCAAAGCCTTCGCCACATCCGCGCCGGGCGCCATGATGAGGTTGAAGACACCGGCAGGAATCCCAGCTTCTTCAAATACTTTGACGAACGCCGCGGAGATGGCAGGAGTCTCTGGCGAGGGTTTCCAGATGATCGTGTTACCTGCCACGAGGGCAGGGAAAATTTTCCAAGAGGGGACAGCGATGGGGAAGTTCCAGGGTGTGATGAGCCCAACAACGCCAGATGGGTCGCGGACTGCCATGCCAAATTTGTTGGGCATCTCAACGGGCGCGGTATAGCCCAGTAAGCGACGTCCCTCGCCGCCCATGAAGTATGCCATGTCGATGGCTTCCTGCACATCACCGCGCGCTTCGGTAATGACCTTGCCCATATCGCGCGTGAGCAATTGCGCGAGTTCTTCTTTTTTCTGTTTGAGGATGTCACCAACTTTGAATAACATTTCCCCGCGCAATGGGGCAGGAGTCAACCGCCAGGCTTTGAAGGCGTCGCTGGCGGCTTTGACTGCCGCGTCTACATCTGCAAGATCAGCTTGCGCAATATCAGCCACCAATTCTTCGTTGGCAGGATTGATTGTCTGAAATGTGCTATGTCCATTGACCCACTTGCCGTTGATGTAGTTTTGGAATTCCATCATTTTCCTCTAAAGGAGATTTCCAGCAATTTTGGTACTATCTATCACAAATTCTGATTATACCTGTTGGACATTCAAAGTCAATCGAATTACGTCAATATATCTTTATAAAATTCAGAAAGTGAGTATAATCACCAAGCCAATATGACAACCGCCCGCCAAAAAGTCCTTGCTTATCTCATAAAAACGCGCACCACATCCGCGCGGGAAATAGCGCGCGCGTTGAAAATGTCCGTGCCGACGGTGAGACATCACTTGAGAGTCTTGGTTTCGGATGGGCGGCTGGAGATGATGTCGGTGCGGGGGCGTGAGGGACGAGGCAGACCGGAGAAGATGTATTCAATTCCGAGGGCGGCGTTAGGGGATAATTTGTCCGCTTTGAGTGAGGCGCTTTTGACGGAAGCAGGTTTATCGGTCAGAGTTGAAGCGTTGGCGAAGCGTCTGGCGGGTGAGTCAAATATCAAAAGTCAACCAGTTGCAAAACGTTTGAATCTCGTCGTCGAAAAATTAAATCAGATGAATTATCACGCGCGTTGGGAAGCGGGTCCGCAAGGTCCGCGCATCTTGTTTGGGCATTGTCCGTATGCGTCTATTATCGGGAAACATCCGGAGTTGTGCCAAATGGACGCGGCATTGTTGAAGGAATTGTTTGGGGATGAGTTCGAGCAGACCGCAAAGATCGAAAATTTTCAGGGGTTATGTGTGTTTGTGAAATAAGGAGAATCATGTCCATTGTAAAACATGCGCCAAAGTTGACGTTGGCAGACGCCGGGAAAATCGCAAAAGAGCTGTACGGTTTGGATGGTACGTTGCATGAATTACCCAGTGAGCGTGATCAGAATTTTCTGGTGAGTGCCGAGGGTGTGCGGCGCGTATTGAAGATTGCCAATGCGACCGAGGAACGCGCGTTGTTGGAAGCGCAGAATGCGGCGATGGCGCATGTGGCGGAGTTGGGACTCTTGCCGCAAGTGATTGAGTCATTGCGTGGCGAGATGATCGAAAGTGTGACCGTGAATGATAAAACGCATTTCGTGCGGCTGGTCTCGTATGTGGACGGCAAACCGCTGGGTAGCGTGAAGCGGCATTCCGCTGAGTTGATGTTTGACCTCGGCTGTAAACTTGGCGCGTTGGATTCTGTTTTAGTGGGCTTTGATGCCTTTCCCCTGCATCGAGATTTCCACTGGGATTTTGCGAACGGGTTGGAAATTGTCCGCAAAAATTTGAAGTTAGTGAAAGATAAAAAACTGCGGGCAATGGTGCAGACGCTGACCGCGAACTTTGAGAAATATACTGCGCCGTTGCTGCCACTGTTGCCGAAGAGTATCATCTACAACGACCCCAACGATTACAACATCTTGGTCGGCGGCGGGATAGATCTGTATTCGCGCGATCAGTCGGTGACGGGATTTATTGATCTAGGTGATATGTTATACAGTTATACGATTGGAGATCTTGCAATTGCGATTGCCTATGCCATTTTAGATAAGCCCCAGCCTTTTGTGACTGCCGCTGAAATCGTGAAGGGCTATCATTCTGTATTCAAATTAACGGATAACGAGATCGCAGCGTTGTTTGGCTTGGTGACATTGCGCTTGTGTATGAGCGTGTGTATCGGGGCAGAGCAACAACAAAGCCAGCCGGATAATGAATATCTGGGCATCAGTCAACAGCCGATACGAAATACGCTACCGAAATTGATGAATATCCACCCACGATTTGCGGAGGCGACGTTCCGTGAGGCTTGTGGATTATCTCCGTTTACTTCATCGCTCAAGGTAGTGAGTTGGTTGAAGAAGAATAGCAAATCGTTTGCACAGATTCTGCCGTTTGACTTGCGTCATGAACCTGTGGTTGTTTTTGATTTGGGGATTGGTAGTCCGTTGCTGAATGGTGACCCGCGTGAAAATGCCGAACCGAAATTGACGCAACGCCTCGATGCTCTCATGGAAGGAGCGGGTGTTCAAGTTGGCATTGGACAATATGACGAGGCGCGCTATATATATACATCTCTAGCCTTTGCTGTAAGTGATAAGCCGACTGATGAAACTCGGACTGTCCATTTGGGAATTGATTTATTTGCGAAGGCGGGAACACCTGTCCGCGCGCCGTTGGATGGCAGAGTAGCTGCGTTTGCGGATAATGCGTCCGCGCGGGATTATGGTCCAGTGATCGTGTTGGAGCATGAGGGGGGAATGCAGAAGTCAGAAAGCGGAATGCAGAATGCGTTGGATGATCGGTTATTGACGGGCAATGAGAAAATTAAGTTTTACACTTTATATGGACATTTGAGTCGGCAATCGCTCAAGGGTTTGAAGGTTGGACAAAAAATCAAGCAGGGGAAGAAGTTTGCCGAATTGGGTTCAGCCGAAGTGAATGGTAGTTGGACACCGCATTTGCATTTTCAGATCATGGTTGATTTGTTGGATCTGGGAACAGATTTTCCGGGCGTGGCGTTACCCAGTCAGCGGAGCGTGTGGTTGAGTCTGTGCCCTGACCCGAATCTGATCCTCAATATTCCGAAAAAGGTTCTGCCAAAACGCACGCCGACCAAAGAAGAAACACTAGCTGAACGGCGTGAACGCTTGGGCGGTAACTTGAGCATTGCATATCGTTCGCCGGTAAAGATTGTCCGCGGTTGGATGCAGTATTTGTATGACGAGCAAGGACGAAAATATATTGATGCTTATAACAACGTGGCGCATGTCGGGCATTGCCACCCGCGAGTCGTCGAAGCCGCGCGCAGTCAGATCGGTGTGTTGAATACCAATACTCGATATTTACATGACAACATCAATCGCTATGCTGAACGATTAACCGCCCTCATGTCCGACTCGTTGGAAGTCTGTTACTTCGTCAACTCGGCGAGCGAAGCGAATGAACTAGCTTTACGTTTGGCACGCGCATATACTAATCAAAAAGATATGATCGTGTTGGAAGCGGCTTATCACGGCAACACCACGTCGCTGATCGATATTAGCCCGTATAAGCATGACGCTCCCGGCGGCAGGGGTGCGCCGAGTTGGGTGCATACGGTCCCGATCCCGGATGTGTTTCGCGGCGAGTTTAAGGCGGATGATCCGCAGGCGGGTACGAAATATGCGGCGCATGTGCAGCGCGTGATCGATTCCAATGCAAATAAGATCGCGGGATTTATCGCCGAGTCTTTGCCGAGTGTGGGCGGGCAGATCGTTTTCCCCGATGGCTACCTTACTGATGTATATCGTTACGTCCGCGCGGCGGGCGGCGTGTGTATCGCTGATGAAGTGCAGACGGGTTTCGGTAGGGTCGGCTCGCACCTATGGGGTTTTGAAATGCAGAACGTCACACCTGATATCGTGGTGCTGGGCAAGCCCATCGGCAATGGTCATCCCGTGGCGGCGGTGGTGACGCGGCGCGAAATTGCCGAGGCATTCAACAATGGCATGGAATATTTCACGACATTTGGCGGCAATCCTGTTTCATGTGCGGTGGGGTTGGCGGTGCTGGATGTGCTGCAGGAAGAGAAATTGCAGAAGAACGCCTTGCGTGTTGGTAATCAATTGTTGGATGGAATGAAATCTTTTGTCGGCAAATACAACATGGTTGCGGATGCAAGAGGCGCCGGTCTTTTTCTTGGACTGGAGTTAGTGCGCGATCTTTCTACGCTCGAGCCTGCTGCGGCCGAAGCGAGCTTTATCTCCAACCGGATGCGTGACCACGGCATCCTGCTTGGCACGGACGGACCTTATCACAATGTGGTCAAGATCCGCCCGCCGATGCCGTTCAATGAATCCGACGCGGAGTTTTTATTGGAGACGCTGGAGAAGATATTGAAAGAGGATTTTTATAACGACCCGTCATTGCGAGCCCGATAGGGCGAAACAATCTCCCTCATCGTGTTGGGGATTGCTTACCTGTACTTGCGTGCTGGTGCAAGTGTCGTCGGGCTAACGCCCTCCTCGCAATGACGGGGTGTGTTGTTTAACTATCGAACCCCAGCCCGACCCAATCCATGACTTTGAGCCAGAGGTTTTCTCTGCCTTGATTGCGATCAGCTTGATCTAACGACCAGCGCGAGAGGTTGATGCCGATGGAGCGTAAGGGTTCAGGTGGGAATGGCAATGGTTTGGTGCGGACAAATTCAAGTTCGGTGCGTTCGGTCTTTTTGTTATCGAGCAGATCGAGCATCACTTGGGCGCCGAATCTGGTTGCTCCAACGCCAAGTCCCGTGTAGCCCATGGAGTAGGCTGTCTTGCCATGATGAGCTGTGCCCCAAAATGGACTGAAGCGTGAGCAGGTGTCGATGGCGCCGCCCCAGGCGTGGGTGAAGCGGAGTCCTTCCAGCTGGGGAAAGGCTTGGAAGAAGTGTTCAGCCAATCGGGCGAAAGAAGCGGGTCTATTTTCCAACTCGGAACCAAATCCATTATTTGTATGATAGATGGCGTCGAATCCGCCCCAAAGAATGCGTCCATCTGCGGTGGTACGGAAGTAATGGAATTGATGGTTGCCGTCACTCAAGCCTTCGCGTCCATGCCAGCCAATGGAGTCGCGTTGCGAGGGCGTGAGCGGTTCGGTCATGAGCACGTAATCGTACACGGGGACAACATAATAGGAGATGCGTTTGAGGAGGGGCGGATACGCATTTGTTGCAAGTGCGACACGATTTGCCCGGATTTGTCCGTGCGAGGTTTGAGCAAGGACGATTTTATTTTCTTCTTGAAGTTTTGTGACAGGTGTGTTTTCGAAGAGACGAATGCCAAGATCGAGACAGGCTTTGCGAAGTCCCCAGGCAAGTTGGGCGGGGTTGATGATGGCAGTATCGGGTCGTTTGATGCCACCGAGGAAGATGGGGGATTTTACGATGCTCTGAAGCTGATCGTGATCAAGATATTGAAAAGGGATGTTGTGTTGCTTTGCAAGCTCTATGAACTGTTTGAATTCAGCGAGCAGGTAGGGCTCGGTGGCAACATCGATTTCGCCGGTGCGCTGGTAATCGCATTTAATGCCAAGCCGGGTGAGGGTGGCTTCGATCTCATCCAGGTTTTTTACACCAAGGGCGTGAAGTGTATTGATTTCCTTGGGCCAGCGTGATAAGCCGTTCAGAAAACCGTGGGTAAGGGATGCGTCCATGAAGCCGCCGTTGCGTCCGCTGGCGCCGATGGCGACTTCACCGGCTTCAAGCAGAACTATCTCGCGATTCGGATTTTCTTCCTTGGCGAGTAAGGCGGTCCATAAACCGGCAAAACCTGCACCGATAACGAGCAGGTCAGTGGATATAGGTTGCGTAAGTTGGGGTTCGGGATTGGGTTTGGCTGGGTCGTCGAGCCAGAAAGGGGTGTGCGAAATTTCAGAGATTGCTTTAAGGGCTTTGGAGCTGGGGGTGTGGGAGTAGATCATGGTCTCATGGGTGTTTTATACCTCTTGGGTAGTTTGTCTTGCTACTTTTTATTATACCCTGCGTAAACCTATATGAAACAAATCAAAGGAGTTGAAAATGATGACAGATCAAAAGAAAGTTTTACGACGTTCACGGAATAATCGCATCCTTGCGGGAGTATGCGGCGGGCTGGCGGAGTTCTTCGGTATCAGTGCGTTCTGGTTCCGTCTGGGAATGTTTATCGCGTTTATCCCGGGCGGCGTGCCGGGAGTCTTGATCTATTTGATCATGTGGATAATGATACCAAGCGAGTAATGTAAATTCGTCCTCGATCTGCCCTCTCCCAAAAGGAGAGGGTTTTTATTCGGGGATAAATTCCTTTTGCGCAACTTCGATGTTGGCGGCTTTTAGAAAGTTCATGGCGTTTTCGTCCGTGCGGTAGGCGACACTGTAAACGATCCGGACAATTCCCGCGTTGATGAGCGCCTTAGTGCAATTGATACAGGGCAGGTGGGTGACGTAACACGTGGCGCCTTTGGTCGAGACACCATGTAATGCGGCCTGAATGATGGCATTCGTCTCGGCGTGGATCGTGCGGACGCAGTGGCCATCCACCATGAGGTGACCGATCTCGTCACAATGTTCCTGCCCGGCGGGGGAGCCGTTGAAGCCGCTGGTGAGGATGCGCTTCTCGAAAACCAGTACACAGCCGACAAGGGCGCGGTCGCAGGTGCTGCGTTCGGATACGGCGTAGGCGATCTTCATAAAGTAAGAGTCCCATTCTGGGCGCATGAGGTTATCTCCTTATCAATTTTCGACATTATACTTTGTATGCAGGTTGAGCTCATACAAAATAAGCGGCTTATCCATAAAGTAGATGGATAAGCCGCTTATTATAGTTACCACGGGTGTGGATTGATTTATGGGCTTGGTGTTTGGGTAATGACCGGGCTGAGAGTAGCAGGCACCATTGTGATGCCAAGCACCCGCGCAAGTTCTATTGTGTATTGGTCATGTAGTTGACGTGCTTGAGATATGCCCTGGTCAACATTTTTTTGGTCTGTGCCGCCCATGAAAGCGATCAAGGTGTTGATTACAGCGTTCATGTGAGAGATCTGGTAGGTCTTCAGATTACCCAGGCAGGCTGGTATGGGCTGATCTTCGGCATCACGTCGGATTGTTTGTAGACTCGCGATGGCATCGGCGAGTTGTTCACGCGGTCTGCTGGCAGCCAGGGAGGATGCGTCATCAAATTCGCGCATGAATTTATGTACCTTTTGAACCTCTGCTTGGATGTTTTCGGATGAGCATGGATCAGGTGTGTTTGTTGCAGAAACCTCAGTAGGCAGGTCTGTGGGCAGGATGGTTGCTGTGACAATAATATATTTTGTTTCCGGGGTCGCATTTCCACAGGCAGCCAGGAAAATTGTTAATGATAAAACGATCAGTATTATCATGAGATGGCGTTGTTGTTTCATGGTGTTGTCCTTAAGAGAAATTGAGGAACAGCGCGCGCTGTTCCTCAATTATAGCATTTAGGTTGAAATGACAGGCTGTCGTTACTGGCACTGTTAGATGGGTATCACCTTCAAGATACAAGGTCTATGGAAATGATGATTGCCTCTCATTTTGATCTTGCCGACACCATGCTTTCCAAACTTATGACCTTTGTTGTTTTCACTATGGTTGCCATTGTTCAACGTGGGTGCATTGCTGTTTGTGCCATTACTTATAGCGGTATTTAATGGATTACTGTTGTTGGCAGTGTTGTTGTCTATGTCGGAAGCATCGTCGTTGGTCGTGTTGTTGTTATCAACTGGCAGGATAACAACCGGTGCAACGAGAACCGGCGGGACGACAACCGGCAGGACAACGACTGGTGGGATGACAACCGGTGGGACGACAACCGGTGGGACGACAACCGGTGGGACGACAACCGGTGGGACGACAACCGGT
>JBDTWO010000124.1:0-14266 GCA_040006635.1 Chloroflexota bacterium | reverse complement strand
TCGCGCATCATACAAAGGTACTAATTTTATTTTTCTCATAAATTTTTCTTCGCAACTATTCTGCAATATCGTGGCAACTCTACTGTAACGTAATAAACAATGACACGGACATACAATGGAAAAGAATGTAGCCCCTATGCTTGTTCTCGAAGCTAGATCCGATGGGGAGAGAGAGCTACAAAGTATGCGGGTTCGTAGTGGTGTCATGCAGCCAGATTTTCTCCGGCTGTAATTTAGTTTCTGAAATTTATTATCCATAAGGAGAACGTTGCCCATGAAATCCAAACGTCTGTTTCAAATCTTTGTCCTGTTTGTGCTGGTGTTCAGTTCCTTTGGGAGTGGACAGCATGTAGGCGCGAGTCCCAATTCGCCACGCCCGTTGTCAGATGCCCTGGTCATCAACCGCAGTCTGAATATTTGGGATGCTACTTATGTTGGCTTTGTGAGCGCCAGCATCTATGAGAAATGGCATCTCGATCTCACGGAGGCACACGACTTTAATGTGTCAGTATCTGCCATCACGGGTGATCTGGTGCCCTTGATCATTTTGCAGGATGCGAATGGTATTGAAATCGCGCGCGGTACGGGTTCACTGACCACATCCCAGCCCGCCGGGAGTTACTATATCCAGACCCAGCCGGCATCAGGTAGTGGTTTCTATGTGCTAACGCTGCGACAGATCGTGAACGTTGTGCCATCTGTATCCACGAACGTGAATCCTGCCAGCTTGAATGTGGGGGAGAGTGCGGTGGTCACGGTTACATTGAACAATGTTCCGGCTGATGGCTACACCAGCGCCGAGTTCACTTGTACCTATGATCCCGCTTTGCTGGAAGCCAGCAATATTGTTGTTGCCGATCTTTTTGGCGCGGACGCTGCCGTTGCGATCAATGGTCCACAGAGTGGTAGTTTCATCGTGGCGATCGCGGGCAGTAACGGCAATAAAGCCGTCACCAGCGGAACGGTCTTTACTTTCAGTATAAAAGGTCTGCAAGCGGGGCAAGCCGCAGTGGAATGTAAGGCACGTGTCTCCAAGGGCGATAGCCTGCTGGCTGATCTGCCCTCCACAGGCGCAAGCGTGACCGTTATCGGCGTTGAGCCCACATTCACACCGATCGCTTCACCGACACCGATATTTACATCCACACCTGATGGCTCGGTTACCGCTACATCCACCCCAGATGGATCAGCTACAGCAACTTCCACACCGGATGGCTCGGCTACCGCTACTTCCACCCCCGATGGTTCTGCGACTACAACTTCAACTCCCGCGCCGCTTGAATCACCGACACCAACCTTCACATTCACACCTGATGTGTCACCGACACCGACCTTCACGTTTACACCGATTGCATCACCCACGCCTCTGCCGGTTGGTTCGTTAACAGGACAGGTATTGGCTAGCAAGCCGGTGACTGTGTATTTGTACTATGCAGATAACACCCTGGCTGCTTCCGTAGATGCCAACCCCGATGGGACTTTCAGTCTGCAGGCTCCGGCTGGCACGTATATAGTCGTTGCCACCGCCAGCGGCTTCCTGAGCGCACAGGGTTCGGTCACGATCGCGGGCGGCTCTGCCAGCCCAATGCCGACCATTAGCCTCCTGGCTGGTGATATTGATAACAATAATGTGATCGATCAATTCGACGCCATGACGATCGGCATGAGCTACAACTCGGCAACCCCTGTCGAAGCTGATCTCAACAGTGATGGTGTGATCAATGTTCTGGATTTGGAATTGCTTGCCCGTAACTATCGTGCAACCGGACCGACTATTTGGCAGTAAGAGCTTTTGAATTTCTCGGGGCGCATCAAATTTGTGCGCCCCGAGTTTTGGAGTGTTTATGAAATCTGTGCGTAGCTTTATCGTTGCGTGTCTGATGGCGTTCATATTTGTGATGAATGCCAGTGCCCAATCTGCGGAAAGCATCTGGCTGACTGCCAATACAACGGCCTATAAGACCGGCGAGACTGTCGTTGTTACACTTAACGCCGCCTCCGCCACTCTCATTCAGGGCTTTACATTTCAGATCCGCTATGACTCGGCATGTTTGCGACCGACCAACGCATCCAGCCCTGTCCCCGGTATGAATGGACTGCCTCTACCACAACTGACCGGCTTAGTAGATGGTTCGTATGCCAGCACTACGCCGCAAGCTATTAATGGTATTTTGGCTGAAGTGCGTTTCACAGCACTCAAAGGTTGCCAGACGAATTTGTCATTGGAAAGTGCCGCGCTTGCGATTCGTAACGAAGCCGGGTTTGCGGCTCCGTTGGCGGGCGTGGTTCTCGGCGAAAAGAATATTGCGTTGAATATTGATAAGGAAGTTGTGGAGTCTCAAGCGGCACAGCCTGAGTCTGGCGCTTTGTTACAACTTACACCTCCGCCCGTGACCAAGCAGGGCATTCCGGGTTGGTTGATCGGTGCCGTGACTGTGTTGCTTGTTTTCGGCGGCTTGTTCGTGATGTTCAAGCGCCTGCCACAGGCTGAGAAGTCCACAGGTCAAAAAAGTTCATCGCGTGCCCGCGCTGCGAGCTTGCAAATTAAACATGGTCCCAATGCGGGGAAGAGTATTAAGCTCACCAAACTACCCTGTCATATTGGGCGCGATCCGATGAATGAGATTCGGGTGGATGACCCACATGTGATCAGCCAGCATGCCAGGATCTTTGCCGACAACAATAGCTATTATCTGATGGACCTGGGCGGCGAGACCTTCATCAACGGCAAGGCATTGATCAGAACTTCTGCGGCTTTGCAATCCGGTGATGTAGTGCGGCTCGGTAAGAGTGCGCTGTTCGTGTTTGGCTCGTGAGATGCTTTCCAGCGCCGACTCGAAAATGCGTCAGCGTAGAGAAAATTTAAATGGAGAGCATCAGACAGCCCCGTTGAAAGAAGCGAGGAACGATGTCCAAAAAATATAAAAGAGTATTGCGGATCCTAAGTCTGCTTTTGTTGCTGACCTCGTTTATCCCATTAAATCAGCCCGTGCTGGCGGCGCCAACATTGCCGCCTGTGGATATGTTCCAGTTGCCATGGGAGCAGGGCAAAGCCTGGGTCGCGATCGACGGGTTCGATAATGGCAGCAGCCGTTTGCCGGGCAGCCCGCATAATTATCGCAACGGCGGCGCAATCGATTTTGCGCCGCATAATAATATGATCAGAGGCGAGAACACTTCGAATTTTTGGGTGGCGGCGGCGGCGGATGGCACGGTCGTTGAAATTTCGAAATGCAATGTGAAGATCGCGCATGCCAACGGTTGGGTAAGTGAGTATCAACATTTGGCGAACATCCAGGTGAAGCTGGGCGATGTGGTTGCGCGCAATCAAAAGCTGGCGGTGATTGCGAATGCTTTGTCGCAGCCGGTGTGCCCGGGCAGTGAACCGCCTGATATCCCCCACTTGCATTTTGTGTTGCGCCCCACGATGGTTGGCGTAACGTTTGCGGGTTGGGAGTTTCGTTATAACTGGTTTTGGAATAACACCACCTTTAGAAAGGGCAATCAAACACTCGGCTTATATAAGCCGTTGTTGAATGTTTTTGATACGCAACCCACCACCCCAACACCGTCACCTGCAACTTCGCCGACAGCAACACCTGGCGGACAGACCACAGCAACGCCGGGGAATCCGCCGACAGTCACGCCAACTGCGCCTTCCGGTCCGTATGTCTCCACCACGGTCAACGTGCCGAATATCAACATTGGTGAGACTGCGCTCGCCACGGTCAGTTTGAATAATGTGCCGAGTGAAGGTTATACCAGCACCGAGTTCACTTGTACCTATAACGCAAATTTGGTGGAAGTAAGCAACTTCGTCATTGCGAATCTCTTTGGCGCAGATGCCGCGACGGTGATCCAGCCGCAGATCGGCAGTGTCATTGTTGCGATCGCTGGCAGTCAAGGCAATCGTGCCACAACCAGCGGAGCTGCGTTTACTTTTGACGTCAAAGGCTTGAGTGCCGGACAGACTGTGCTGGAATGTACGGCGCGTATTTCCAAAGGCGACAACGTGCTCACGCCTCTGCCTTCAGTGGGCACCAGCCTCAGCGTTCTGGGAGCTTTACCCACACCGACAGCTACTTCACCCTTCCCGCCTTCGACTCCAACCATTTCGCCCACGACCTGTGATCAAGCGGAATTGACCGGGTATATCAACATACCCCCCGGCACCATGATCTCTACGGGTGCAACACTTACGCAGAGTTGGGGTTTGAGAAATATTGGTTGGTGTACGTGGACACCAGCGTATCAATTGGTATTCTTCAGCGGCGATCAGATGAGCGCGCCACAGTCGATCAACATCCCTTACGATGTAGCGCCTGGTCAGTTGATCATTTTGAGCGTGCCCTTCACTGCTCCCGCTGTCAACGGTCGCTATACAAGTTTTTGGAAACTCAAAAACTCTTCAGGCACTTTGTTTGGCATTGGCACTTCAGCCAACGACCCGCTTGTGTTGGATATAAACGTGTCTGAGCCTACTGCTACGCCCACTGGTCCAACTCCGACACCGATCGGAACACCTACATCGCCGACTGATAATTGGTTGACCTTCACCAATTTCCAGTACAACTTCCAATTCAAATATCCGCCACAGGGACAAATTCAGGCGGACAGTAACGACGCAAACACCCGTATCAATAATCTGCCCATCGCGCAGCCGGGCACGAATCTCACGCGGAAATTTATGGATGTGCTCGTGGGGCAGAACGTCACAGAATGTAAAAGTCTACAGGTTCAAGATCCGGGCGTGACTGTTACGATAAACGGCATGCCCTTCCTGAAACAAACCGGCGCGCAAGGAGCAGCGGGGAGTCTTTTTCAGTTGGTTGAATACTCTACGCTGAGAGATGGCGTGTGCGTGAATCTGGAGTTTGTATTGCAGTCTCATGACCCAAGTGCTTTCCCCACGCCGCCACCGGTCTTCGATTATGCGGCTGAGTCAGCTGTCTTTGGACAGATCGTTTCAACCTATCAATGGCTGGCGATCCCACTCACAGCCACACCGACTTTAACTGCCGCCCCAGTTGAATCGCCAACCCCGACGTTGACGTTCACACCGGTTGCCTCGCCGACCCCGATAGTTACCACACCGGTAGCTTCACCAACGCCTTTGCCTTTTGCCACGCTTACTGGACAAGCGCTTGCCAACAAACCGGTCACAGTCAGTTTGTATGATTTAAGCAATACACTGGTCGATTCGGTGACTGTCAACCCCGATGGCACATTCAGCTTCACGGTATCCGCTAGAACTTATAACGTCGTTGCTACCGCCAGTGGTTATCTTAGTGCCCAGGGCTCTGTGACGTTGACACCCGGCGGCACCACCACTCTGCCCCGCCTCACCATGCTGGCAGGTGATATTGATGGCAACAACGTCATTGACCAATTCGATGCCATGACCATTGGTATGAGTTACAACACCGCCGTACCCGCCGTCGCAGATTTGAACAACGATGGCATCATCAACGTGATCGACTTGGAACTGTTGGCGCAAAATTATCGCAAGACCGGTCCGGTTGCCTGGCAATAACGTAGAAAGATAGATGCAGGCTGATCCTTTTCGATCTGGAAGTCGAGGAGGTTCTGCCTAAAGCAAAAGTCCTTGAATGTTTTGTGACATTCAAGGACTTTTTATAATTTTATGGCTCAGTGGGGCAGTGAAAAACTCAATGCCATGCCGTCTTCAGTTTCTTGCGGCTCGTTCATTTTTCCCCCGTGCAATTTGATCAACGAACCGGCGATAAAGCCCAGCATGGCTGAATCCATTTCCATTTTATCCGGTCCTTTTTTCCCAGTACTTTGAATTGACACGTGCACGCCCTGCTCATTCTCCGTCGCTGAAAGGGACACGCTCCCTTCCGTCACGCGGATGGCGGCGAAGGTCAGCAAATGGTTGATGATCTGGCGCATTTGCTGTGGGTCCACGCTGTAGGTGGGGGAGGTGATCTGAATATCGAATGTCAAGGGCTTGGCGGGGTTTTGCGCCTTCCAGCGTTCGGCGTTTTCTGTGATCAGCGTGGCAAGATTCTTTTCTTCGCGCGCGAGCGTGATGCCATTATTCAGGCGTGCAATATCCACCAGGTTGCTGAGTAAACTTAACATACGTTGACCGCCATTGAAGACGGTGGTGAGATCGGTGTTTTGGGTTTCGTTGATGGGACCGTCGATGCCTTTGATCACCAGCTTGGAAAATCCGATCACGGCATTGAGGGGGGTTTTGAGGTCGTGCGAAGCCCAGTCGAGAAAATCGTCCAGGTCAAAGTGACCAGTTTCGCGGTTATTCCAGACCAAAGTCTCGATGGCTTTTGGGTCAGCAGCCATTTCAGCAGCTTGTTTGTCGTTCAATTTGTGTAGTTGATACAGCCGGATCGCCAGCTCAGTGCGGGCTTCCTCGGGCGTCAACTTTGCCGCCTGTAATAGTTCAGTTGGAATTTCGAGAAGGGTCTTGTCCATACTAGCCTTGCCTAGGGGGTGAGATTAACCGAGTATAGCATGGGTAGGTGAAGGAAAGCGTGCCTGCCGGAGCATGTAAACTGTTTGTAGAGTGTGGATATAACAACCCTATTCAGGGAATAATGATACGGAGATCGGCTCTATAAAGCCTTTTTGGGTTGCCCGCTTATTGCTGAATGGAATAAAATACGACAGTCCACATGTTAGATTATTTGTTTTAGTGTAATGAGGAGGTACAGATGACCGAACGGCAGATCTATTTTCAGTGGCAGAACGAAGTGCTGGAGAAGACCATCTACCCGCTGCGCCGGATGAACCTGCGCAACGCGTTGGAATACTTCATGGAGATCGACCTGTGGGCGCAATATAAAAGCAAGACCATCGCAGACCTGCCCACCGAGATCACCGCGTATCACAACCGCAAGAAGCTGGTCATCACCAAGGCGGTTGCGGATTACAAAGATGTGCTCGCTTATTTCATGCGGGACTATGTAAACGCTGCCAGCGCCGACAAACCAGTCGATGCCGAAACCCTGAAAAGGCTTGCCGAACTCCACGCTGTATTCAAAACCTATTACGAAAGCCTCAAGGATGCCCGCAAGGAATCCTATTTTATTTCCCAGCGGCTCGAAGTGCTGGATAAGGTCCGCGTTCAACTGGATAAGGACAGCGTGATGCAGATGCGGCGGGTGAACGCCATCAAGGCGACCAACCCGAACCATCCCAAGATTCCCGCTGAAACTCAAAGGCTTGAGACCCTCCAAAATTCCAGACCCGCCATGGAAGCCGAGCGCAACAGGCTCAAGGACCTCATCTCTGCCCACGAGAAACTTGCCAGCCGCAAATTGGATTTTGCCAAAAAAGTGGAGATGGCGCTCAAACAACAAAAAGAACTTGAGACCCGCCTTACACCCATTCAACAGCGGATCAATATGCAGGAGGCGAAGCTCAAGGAAGCCCAGGATGAAGTGCAACGCCTCCGGACTCAGCCGGAGCGGGCTTCGGTGGAAAAATATTTTTCCCTCGCTGACGTGGCGGACGACCTCCGGCAGCGCTTCCAGCAGATCGACCAGGAAGTGACGAAAAAATTCAACGAGCTTCATCGGAATCTTTCCGCGCTGAAAGATGACATGGTTAAGCTGGTGACGCTCAAGAACCAGATCTTCAACCTGCAGTTGGAAAAGACGCGCTTCGAGCGGCGCACCGGTATCAATGCGACGTTCAAAGAGAACACTGTGAAAGCCTTCGACGATGAAATAAACCGCTTGAAGGATTTTAAACTCATCCTTGAAAACGCCAAACGGACTCCGGCGGAATTAACCCAGATCATCAATGCAGCAGAGACGCAAATAGCCCAGGTACAGCAAGCCCTCGCCGGTCCAGGAAAAGAGGCGGGTGCTTTGAAGAGTCAACTCGATGCGTTGGATGACATCCTATTTGTCACCGAAGAAAAATATGTCTCCGAGTACACGCCCGTCCAGCCGTCTGTGAAGGAGATCGTGCTGTTGAAATTGGATGAATACAAAGCCACGTTGCTGGAGTTGGATCAGCATCAACTGTTGGAGTTGCTGGTGGCGCGGTTCAAGCGCGAGCCGCAGCGTTACCCGCGCTGGCTGCAATATATGATCGTCCATTTTTCGGGGATGCGCTATGCCAGCGCGCACGGTTCGTGGGCAGACCCGAAGGATCTGTATTTGAATCTGCGTACCTCAGCGATCGAAGAAGATGTGAAGCACCTGGATGATGACGGCGTGCGCGCTTTGTGTGAGCAAAAGCTGGCGTGGTATGAACCGGCGGCGCAAGTTGCACAACTGTTACCGGGACCCAAAGTGGAGCCGCCCAAACTCGCCGGTGCGCAGGAGGCAAAGTGGAAAGATAAAGTTGCCAACCATCTGACGCGCATCCACATGGATAATCCCTATTCGCGCCGTGCTGGTCTGCTTAACTTGTCGCTCGATGAAGAGAGCTATGCAGTCGACGCCATGACCGCGGATGAGGCGCTGGCAGAATTGGAACAGATCAAAGACACATTGCCCGATTGGATGTGGAAGGAGATCAGCGCGGTCACGAACCTGCGTCTCAGAGAGGCGAAGGATGCCACCTGGGAAAAGCTAACGCCCGAACAGCAGCAGGAACGTAGTTCTGCCGAAGATGCGAAATACCGCGAGATCATGAACAAGTGGAAGCAGGATAACCTGACCGGCTGGCGCAAGGAGCATGAACAGAATGCGGAGATGGTGGTGAGCCGCGCGGTATGCAACGAAGTGGCAGAGTTCATCCAACACTTGCGTGGACATAAGGGCGGCGCGGGGCTTGCTTCGAAACCGGATTGGTATCGCGGTGAGGAGAACAAAGCCAAAGGCTCAACCAATCCCGATAAGGCGTATTACATCAAACCGCGCAAAGCGGAAGACTATCGCGTGGGCGCGAGTATCTTGTGGGTGCGTTATCGCAATGACCCGCCGCCAATGTGGAACGAGGTCAAAGATTCAACCACCTCAGGCGGTGACCGGTTGGTGCCGCCCGCCTATCTGAGTGGAACGACCGGCAGTGCATGGACCTATAAAGGCGGAGGCACCGTCCGCACGAACTCGGTCACACGCAAGACGCAGTACCTGGGCTGGCTCCATGAAGCGACGGTCGCTGCGATCGCCGAGACCGCCGAAGGGCGCGTGATCTTAACGTACGAAACGAGTCTGCCTTATGAAGACCGCCGCCTTTCGTGTGTGGGACTGTTCAAGCATACCGATTACAATCTGCTCTTCGACGGCGGCGAGGAAACTTATAACGGTTCGTTCGTGGGTTATGTGCCAGAGAATATAGCGGGCATCCCTACCAAGGATCTCGATGATATGTTGAATTGGGAGCATGTGTTGTTGAAGGTGTAACTTTTGCCACAGAGTTCATTGAGACTTTGAGAATGAATCTCAAAAAGCTTTGTGGTCTCTGTGGCTTTATAAGATTCTCCTGCAACTTTTTCACCCCATCGCCTGTATTACACTATAGCCATGACCGCGCCCACCGACCGCGACCTTATATTGCGTGCCCGTCGCGGAGCCAGTGACGCGTTCGGCGAGCTGGTCACGCGCTATCAAACGGGCGCGTTCAACGTCTGTTACCGCATGTTGCACGAACGCGGCGAAGCGGAAGACCTGACGCAGGAAACCTTTATGCGAGCCTACGACCGCCTCCACACCTTTGATCTTGAACGTGAGTTCGGTCCGTGGATCCGGCGGGTCGCTGCGAACCTGTGCCTCAATCATCTTGAGTCGCAGAAGGTCACTGCGCCGCTCGATGAGGAACGGGATGCCGATGAAAGCGCGAGACCCGAGAAGCAGGTTGAGGTCAAAGAAAGAAGCGCGCAAATTCGCAAGGCGTTATTATCCCTGCCGCCGCAGTACCGCGCCGTCGTCGAATTGCGGCATTATCAAGAACTATCCTACGACGAGATCGCGGCGGAATTGAACATACCCCTGAGCGACGTGAAGAGTCACCTCTTCCGCGCCCGCAAAATTTTAGCGGAGCAACTCCATGCACCTGACTGATGAGCAACTCAACGAATATGTAGATAATGAATCTGCTGAACGCGTACAGATCGAAGCGCATCTTTCAACATGCGATGAATGTGCGGCGCGTCTCACTACGCTCCAAGCCTTATTCGCCGAAATTGAATCGCTCCCCGAATTGGAATTGACTCACTCGATCGCCGCCCGCTTCACTCCGACCCCCAGCCTGACTCCGCAACTTCCACGCTGGCTCACGCTGACAGCGACTCTACAAGGCGCCGTCGCGTTGGTTGCCCTCATCCTCGCCGCGCCCCTCATCACGAATTTTTTGCCCGCTGTTCAAATGCCCTCACTGACCAATGTATTCCTGCAACTACAATCCCAATGGGCAGCGTGGCTTGACTTGTTATCCACTTTCCAAATGCCAACCCTACCGCAACTCCCTGCGCTTGAAGTATCTAGCTTTGTCATCACTTTGACTCTCGCGGGCGTATCCATGCTCTGGCTGGTGGGGAATGGGTTGTTGTTGAGAAATCAACGGTAAGGGCGGGGTTATCCCGCCCGGGGCGAGAAGACCTCGCCCTCACAAAATTAGGAGATCAAACATGAACGACATCGTACGCCTGCTTCTCATCGTCATCCTGCTGACCATCAGCCTCGCGGCATATTTCCTGGTCATTGGCGCGCTATTCCCCAACCGCGTGGAAAAGACCCAGCGCGTCATTAACCAAATGCCGGGCAGGGCTTTTGGTATTGGTTTGGTGAATCTCCTGTTCTTTGGAGTGATCCTGATCGTATTGATCACGATCACCGATGGCAACGCCAACCGAGTCAATTCGGTGGTGCGTGTCATTCTACTCATCCCAACGCTGATCCTTGCTGGTCTGTTGACAGCGGTCTTAAGCCTTGGTTTTGCGGGCATGGTCCGCGTTTTGGGAGAAAGAATCCTTTCCGATCTCACACCATTGAAGCGCAGTGTGTGGGGGACGGTGATTCTATCTGTTGCGTGTGCATTGCCGTTCGTGGGTTGGTTCCTGTTGTTACCATATACAGGACTTGTTGGCTTTGGCGCAACGCTCCTGGGATTCTTCCAGCGCGGCGAATAAACCTGACAGGTCTCCAAGAATCCAAACCTGACTCGCTCTATCGTCCGCGGAGCTGTTCTGACCGACATCGCCGCACAAAAGACCTGTCAGGTTTTTATACAAGGACGCGCAACCTGCGTGTTCTTTGCTTTTAAAAATCCTTTGTGCTCTTCGTGTCCTTCGTGTTTAAAAATACCCTGCAACTTTTTCCCACCTGCGCCTGTATCCCTTACATCAAACAAATCGAAAGGCTAATTCTCATGGCAGATATTTCCGCGATCTTCTTCATTCTCTTGATCATTGGCGTTGCTTTCCCCGCAATGCTCACGGCATGGTGGCTTCTCTTTCCAGCTCTAATCACCCGCGCACAAACACGCATCGAAAAATCTCTCGCCTCCTCTTTCTGGCTGGGACTCATTGTCGTCATTGCGCTTGCCATCCCCATTGTCGTTTTGCTTGCCCTTCCGTTTGGACCCGCCAAGTTCATCGGCTGGATCTTGCTCGGCTTGGCGCTTGCGATTTCATCCATCGGTTCAGCCGGGATCGCCGCCCATCTCGGTGCAAGACTCATGCAACAGAGTAACGTCTCGCCCCTAAGTGGATTCATCCGTGGCGCGGTCATTCTTGAGCTTGCGGCGTTCTTTCCCGTCATTGGCTGGCTCTTCATCTGGCTGCCCATGCTCGTCACTGCCTTTGGTGCCGCTGGCTTTGCGCTAATGAACTGGATGCCGCGTGAGAAGACTCAAATCCCTTCTCCTGCCACTTCTCCCTCCCACGCTTAACCTTCTTTCATCTTTCTTCTTTCACCACACCTAACGTATTGTATCCGCTACTCTTTGACCCTTATGACTCTTTCCCGACGTGACTTCCTCAAACTTGGCGCCCTCGTCACTGCCAGCGCGGCGCTAGCCTCTTGTGCGCCCGCTTACGCGTATCGCAGGCTCGCTGGCGACTTGCCCTCCGTGCCTTGGACGGCGATGAATGCACAGGACTTTCTCGCGCTCAACCGTCTCACCTTTGGTCCGCGTGTGGAGGAGCGTGCGCGTTTCGCAGAGATCGGTTTGCAGGCGTATATCGAAGAACAACTCGTGTTCGAATCGATCAATGATTTTGATTGCGAACTACAACTCGCTCCGTTCAAAACGCTCAAGATGGAAGCAAACGAACTGGAAGGCATCAGCAATCAACTCTTCGATAATTACGACCGTGAGAAAGTGCCGAATGAACTTCGCCAGGCTACATTGTTGCGTCAGGTGTATAGCAAGCGTCAACTCTATGAAGTGATGGTCGAGTTTTGGAGCGATCACTTCAACATCTTCATCGAAAAAGGCAATGGCTTCTTTCTCAAAACGGTTGACGACCGCGAAGTGATCCGCAAGCACGCGCTCGGTTCATTCCGCGATCTGGTGTGGGCATCTGCGCATTCGCCTGCGATGATGATCTATCTCGATAATCAAGCCAACGAGAAGAGTCATCCGAATGAAAATTATGCGCGCGAGTTGATGGAACTCCACACCCTCAGCGTGGACGGCGGCTACTTTCAACAAGATGTGATGGAACTGGCGCGTTGTCTTACTGGCTGGAATGTCAAAGAACATTTTTGGTTGGGTGAGTTTGTCTTCAAGGATGACCTCCACGATACCGGCGAGAAAAAAATTTTGGGGCTCACGATTCAGCCGTCGGGTCAGCGTGAAGCGGAGCAAGTCATTGAACATCTGGTTTCGCATCCCAGCACCGCGCGTTTTATATCCACCAAACTGGCGCGACGTTTCATCGCCGATGAGCCGCCGCAAGCGTTGATCGAAAAAGCCACGCAAACATTTCTTGCAACTCAGGGCGATATTAAATCTGTCTTGCGCGTCATTCTGTTGGACGGTCTGCCGCTGGCGCAGCCAAAATATAAACGCCCTGCGAATTTTATTCTTTCGGCGCTGCGTATGCTCAACGCCGAAACCGACGCGGCTGCCTTACATGAGCACCTGTTGCGCATGGGTCAACTTTATTTCAACTGGCCCACGCCTGATGGCTATCCCGATCGCAGCGCCGCGTGGCAGGGCAATCTTATGCCGCGCTGGCAATTTGCGTTTGCGTTCATTCGCAGCGAGATCGTAGGTACGCAACACCATCTCAAAGATCTATTGGACGTTTCTTCTACCGGCGTTTTATCTGACGATATAGATGCGCTTGCTTCATTGATGTTGGGCGCTCCGATTGAACGCTTCGCGCGTGATGAGTTGATTGCTTCCGTCCGATCAGCCGGTGCCACCGAAGAAGAGACTCTCACCATCCTTGCCGCAGGCATGATCGCTTCACCCGCGTTTCAATGGCGTTAACTCTGGAGTGCAGGAACTTGCTCCTGCACTCGACGACAGCAAGCTGTCGGACTCCAGAATATTACGGAGAAAAAATTAATGTTATCTACCCTCACCCAAACCATCCCCGCGTGGATGCCGCGCCTCTCTTTCGCGCCAGCCAACACCGCCCCGCGTGGTGACACTTTAGTGGTCGTCTTTCTCCGCGGCGCAGCGGATGTGCTCAATATGGTCGTGCCACATGGCGAAGATGCTTATTATCAATTAAGACCGTCGCTCGGCATTGCGCGTCCCGATGATGCGAACGCAAAAAAAGCAGACCGTGCTGTTGACCTCGATGGTTTCTTCGGTCTGCACCCGAATATGCAAACCTTGCTCGAAGCCTGGCAAAGTAAACAGCTTGCCATCATCCATGCCTGCGGTGCGCCCGACGAATCGCGCAGTCACTTCAAAGCCATGGAACTGATGGAGCGCGGCGTGGACGATGAACGGGGTCCTGCTTCAGGTTGGATCGGTCGTCATCTCGCCACGTTGAACACGGGCAACTCATCACCTCTGCGTGCAGTGGGGATGGGGACTCGTCCGCAACGGAGTTTGAGTGGAAGTGTACCGGTCTCGGCATTGAGGTCGATCGCTGATTTTCATCTTGGTGGTGACGCGCGCGCCTTGCAACAAATGCGATTGGCGCTGAAAACAGTCTACAAAGATGATGTTTTGGGACAGGATACACTTTCGATCATGGATACCTTGGAAGCGCTTGATCCATTAACGTATACCGCCTCACGCAATGCGAAATACCCCGATACCGAATTTGGACTCGCGCTCAAACAAACTGCCATGCTCATCAAAGCCGAGGTGGGGCTTGAAGTCTCTGCGATCGATGTGGGCGGCTGGGATACACACTTCG
>JBDTWO010000123.1:0-14307 GCA_040006635.1 Chloroflexota bacterium | reverse complement strand
AACACCGAACTGCCGCTGGTAATTACATAAGGCAAATAAAACGCGCCTACGGTTAGACCAAAAGCCAACGGCATTTGCCAGCGCCCCTGAGGATGGCGGGGGCGCCACAAGAAAGGAAGCAGCAGTGCTGGATAAAACTTTAGCGCTGTAGCGATGCCCAATAAAAATCCAACCAATCCATCGCGCTCACGAACCCGCGCCCACCAGGCTCCTACTAAGAACGGCAGAACTAATCCATCTATATGCGCCGCATGAGCCGTTTCAAAAGCTAATAGGGGTGACCATAAATAGATCAGCACGCGCGCAGGCGAACGACCCAGATCGCGAAGCAACCCTAAAAGAAGAGATCCAGCGGATAAGCCCCCGACCGCCATTACTGCCTGAAACCAATGAACATTGTCGGGCGAGATTCGCCAAAGGAACGCATACGCGGCTTCAGCGGCTGGAGGATAAACCGTTACGACTCCCTTGCGGTTAATGGATGGATAAATTTTCCAGTCTCGCAATTTAGACAGTTCGGGAGCATTCGGAGGATAACGATAAGGGCTGATGCCCTGAGCCTGTACTCGGCCGTCCCATACATAACGATACATGTCATCGGATAAGGTTGGATGCATAAAGATGAGAATCGCTTGCATCGCGGCAGCCAGCCCAAAGGTCCAGAAAAGGATGCGGCGGTCACCATTATCCGACTGCAGGATGTAGAAGCAGGCGATCCCATATAACAGGCAGGCGGAAAAGAAAAGCCATTCAAACGCAATCGTATGTTTGCGCAGATCGCCGAGCTTGAAGGCGTAGATGTATAGCGCTGCGAGGAGAAATCCCAGGATGCCAAGCAGCCATTTCGCAGGGCGCGTCATCGTTTAGATTATGTCAGAGCAAGCAATATTTTTGCGAGACGGTTGCCTTTGTCGGCTCCAGATTGAAGACGCGGACGCAGCCAGGCATCCAATCCAAGCATACGACCGGTTGGGACCGCGAGGAAGACCAGGCTCAAGATGGCAAGCATTCCATAAGTCCAATACCATTCACCAGGGGCGGCCGTTACACCGATATAAAGATTGACCGCCTGAAGCAGCCCTGCCAATCCTCCTAGCCGTGTAAACAAACCGAGAATCAAGGATACTGCTACGGAGGCTTCCATCAACCAGATGAGCCAGCCCATCCAAGCCATGTTAGGAACAACAAAGGTTTTCACCAGCGAAGCCTGTAACGGCAGCTTTGAGTACAGCGTCATGATGCCGACCCAATCGCACAGACCGGATGTGCGTGCATGGATATTCGTAGTCACGGCAAAATTTTTGGGGCAGCCAAAGGTGGGTGGCAATTTCCATAATAATTGGGTGTACCATAAATAGCCAATAGTAAGGCGGGAAATCAACATGCCTATTTGACCAACTTTATCAAGCACCAGACCTTCGGGATTCGAGAGCATATCCATCAGAGCCTCCGTTTTGAGATGATTAAGTCAAGACACAGTATAGAGCACAATCCTTATGAATATATTACATTCCCAGCCGACGGGCAGCATGCAATACGGCGATGACAGTCATGCTGTCGCGGATCTCATTCTCCAACACCATCTTGAGAACCTGTTCAAAGGGGAATGTTTCGATCTCCAGAAACTCTGTTTCATCGGGCGCGGCTTGCACTTGGGTGAGACCATATCCAAGATAGAGATGCCCAATTTCGTACATCACAGATTTGCTCGTATAGTATGTGTTGACATGTGTCAATTCCACCGCGTCATATCCCACTTCTTCACGCAGTTCGCGCCGCGCGGCATCCACCAGTGATTCGCCTGGTTTGACTCCGCCAGTTGGCATCTCCCAGCGGTGGTCTTCGCCGAAAACGTAACGATATTGCCGGATCATCACCACATGCTTGTCATCAAGAAAGGGCAATACACCTACGCAATGACCGCTTTCCACAACGCCGTAAACAGTGGTCTTACCATTCGGCATTTCGGCAATATCTTCCCGTACACGCGTCCAGGGATTTTGGTAGACTTCACGGCTCGATAATGTTTTCCAGGGTTTCGGGGGCATGCTTTCTCTTCCGGTGTTACATATTAATAACGCACATCAAATCGCCGCACCAGACTGCTGAATGCGCGCCGCCTGACCTTCGTGACAAAGATGGCGATGGGTTAACCAAATTTGCCAGACGCGGTAAGCCGCCTCAACTTGGATCTGAAGTGACATCTTTGATCTTCCATAACGTCGATCTGCAAAATAAATAGGTGTCTCTCTCATCTTGTATTCCAGACAGTGTGCCAGATAAGCCATCTCGACTTGAAAGATATAGCCTTTTGATTGAATGCTGCCAAAAGGTATGCCTCGAAGCGTTTCGGCTCGCCAGAGGCGGTAGCCTGTTGTAATATCCCGTAAAGGGATCCGTAGAATCGTGCGGGCATAAAAATTTCCCCATATAGAAAGTTCCCTGCGCCACACTGGCCATTGCAGGTCGAGGCTACTTTCCTTAATATAGCGCGAACCGAATACGGCGTCACACGTTTCCAATTGTCTTACCATTGGCACAAGCGCCGCTGGGTCATGTGAAAAATCCCCGTCCATCTGAGCAATGGCATCCACGCCTTTTTTGAGGATGATCTGAAATCCTTCCATATAGGCAGATGCAATTCCTAATTTTTCAGGACGATGGATGACGCACACGCGACCAGAACTGGATATTGACAGTTGATCGGCGATCGAGCCGCTGCCATCCGGGCTGTGATCGTCAACCACGAGCACGCTTACATCTATAGGGAGCGCCAGCAGAGCGGCAACCAGCGCGGGTAGATTTTCCGCTTCGTTATAGGTGGGTATCACAACACCGATGCGCAATTGAACTCCGATTGTTTTTATAGTTGAGTAGTTTTGCTTCACACGGAAGCTGAATGATCAGCCTCAGGTAAAGGTCATCAACGGCGCGGCGCCGGTGACTTCAATGGTTTGCAATTGAGCGCGGATCTTATCCACCGCATCTGACAGGGGAAACAATTCCCTTGTTACTTGCATATCGGTGTCGGTAGCGAGCGGGTGCCAGAACACGCCATCAAGATTTACTGTGAGCTCTGGGACTAGGTTGTGCATTCCTAATTCGACTCCCTCGCGCGAATAACCGCGTTTTGCAAGAGGGCGGACGAAGTGATCTTCATCCGGGATGCCGAGACTGCGGTGGAATTCGCAGACTTTATGTAGGTGGGACGAGTTGACCGGCGTCTCTGTCGTTCCGATCCGGACCCGGAATTGATTCTGTTGCAACAAGTGGATCCCCTCGACAGTTTTGTCCCAACTTCCTTTGCCGCGATAAGCATCGTGATCCTCGGGTCGCCCGCCGTCCAGACTGACCTGAACGATAAAATTTTCAGCCGGCACATTTTTGGCTGTCTCAACGAGTCTTTCCAGGCGTGTCCCGCGTAATAGCATGGCATTGGTCAACACTGTGGTTTTGATACGCGCGGCGGAGTATGCCAGCATATCGTAAATATCATCCAGAAGGAACGGCTCTCCACCTGTAAAGAATACTTCCACAAAACCAAGGCTGACTGCTTCATCGACCAACCGCTGAACATTTGCCATTCCCAATGCGCGGCGCGGCGCGCTCGGACCGGACTTGGCAACACAGTACGAACACTTCAGGTTACAGTCGTAATTGGTGTAAAGCCAAAGTTTCCATAACGAGGCAGGCTGAGGCGGGGCATTGTTCAGCGCTGTCGCAGTGTCTGGCATGTGGGTGTTATGTTCAGTCAAAGTTGCCATTACTAACTTTTACTCCCTGAAGCCACAGGGGCATCCACAGAAACCAACTTGCCCTCAAAAGGATCGGCAACATCCAGCCGGGCGCGCGGTCGGTCGGCAGGCAAACGGGGCTTCAATTTGTTTTCCGCCAGATCATCGATCGAATGCCTTTCCCAATATATCGTGTGCTCGACGATTTCACGAATGCTCCAATCATCGTCTGGAGCCTTGGAGTCAATATCCATATCGTCCAACCCAACCAACGCCGCGATCAAATTTGCGCGTGCGCGGATCGTTTCCGCCATAAAACGATCGACCTGGTTTTTTTGCATCTTCCGCATGCCATAGCGCAGGCTGTACACCTGACCGGCGTGCATTTGTTCATGATCGATATTGTGAGTGAGCAAGTCGCGCACGGGTCCGCCCATTGCGCAGGGATGTTCGGATGGATCGTCTAACTCTGCATCACTTAAGTGCGTGAGAACGCCAAGGCTTTCGCTCAGGGAAGAGATCAACATTTGTATCAGTTCATCGGATTGTTTGCCCATGAGGTTGATTTTCTCCAGTCTATGTTCGGCTTACCCAAAAAGCGGCATGCCGCATTCAGCTTTGCCGATAAAATCATAAAGCACATCGGTGGTGGGAGCCATGACCGTTGCCGCGCGCGCATCGCGGAAGTGCCGCTCGACGCCCACATCTTTGCGAAATGCTGCGCCACCGCACACGCGCATCGCCAGGTCGGTGACCTCCGTCGAGGCTTCACCTGCGGCGGCTTTGATCTCCAGGACACGCAACATGGTATCCGCGCGACCGTTCTCAGCGGCGTTCAATGTGTCAAGCAACAGAGCACGAACAAGGTCCGTTTTGATGCGCATACGAGCAACATAGGCTCGAACTGTTGGCAGATCGCTCAGGGAATTTCCGATATGCTCTAATTTGGTTCCAGCCACATGTTGAGCCGCTTTCTTTGTAGCCGACTCCATCGTGCCGATCGAAAAGGCGGCATTCATGATCTGAAAGTAGGGGAGGACGATGGACATCATAATATCGAATCCGCCTCCATCTGGACCGAGCATTGCCGCTCGTTCAACTGCGACCTTTTTGGCGGCAATCGGGCTGGATGCGTTGCCCCTCAACCCCAAGCCGTCAAACGCGCCTGCAATGGAAAGCCCAGCGGAGTCCGCAGGCACCAGCCAGATAGTGCTGGCACCTTCCGCCTCCAATGGGCGACTCGACCAAACATAACTATCTGCCTGTCCTGCCGAAGTAACCCAACTCTTGGATGCATCTAGATTGACTGTGCCATTGTGTCCAGCCGCTGTACTGACGGGCGCCCAGAAGTGACTGCGTGAACCTCTCTCAGAGAAAGCCAGAGTGGTGATATGTTTTCCGGCGGCGATTGCCTGCCTGATAGCGAGCGAGCCGTGACTTTCGATGACAGCCGTACCTGCATAGTGCATAGCCAGTACCATCGCTGTTGAAGCGCATTCCTGGGCAACGCGTTCAATGACCAACGCGGCGGCGCGTAGACCCTGTCCCATGCCGCCGACTTCCTGTGCGCTGATGAGCCCCAACAATCCGCTGGCACTCAGAGCATCCAGAGCGGCGCGCGGGAAGGTACCTGTTATGTCGATCTCTGCGGCGGCTGGACGAATCACCTCCACAGCGATCTTTTCGAGAGTCTCAAGATACATTTGTGCTTCTGTAGTTGCCATTTTTCAATTCTCCTCTGTCTGTAGTTTATAGACTCCAATAAACACCACAACTGGCGCAAGCCTGGTTGGGATGATCGCTTAATAAATCTCCTCTGAATTTTTGATATAGCGGCTGGTTCCAGATTTCATTGAATGAATGCTCGAATAAATTCCCCAAGATCAAGCTGTTGTAATCATCCGTTGCAAAAGGCGAAATACAGCAGGGCAGGCAGTTGCCGTTGGCTGTAACGTATGCAGTCGTCCATGGACGCATGCAGGCCTGCCAGGGAGCAAAATCTGTCGGGCGGGCAGCCGCGAGACTGCTTATCGGATCGCGACCGCCGGAAGCGAGGAAACTAATTCCAAGTTCAGAACTCAGTTGGGTACACTCCTCGATAATTCTAGCCTCTGTATTTTCATCCTTCCCAAAAAATGTCTGTTCATCGCGCGCCATCCCGTATTGATTCTCAGGCTCTTTTGCAAAATAAACCATTCTTTGCATATAGACTTCTGGCACACCCAAGCTGGAAGCCAATCGCAACAGATCTGGTAATTCCTGCAAGTTCTCTTTGGTTGCCACACACCAAATTGAGATTTGGGGAGTGGTTGCACCCAAATTTTCCTTCATCCTAACCAGACCCTCCAAACCTTTTTTTAGTTTGGGAAGCAACGCCGCGCCACGGATGCGGGCATACGTTTCGTCTGTCGCGCCATCGATCGAGCAACGATATTGATCCAGTCCGCTTTCGATCAGGTTCTTCTGCCATTCGGGCGTCAATAAAGTTCCATTTGAATTGATGATGACTTCCACATTCCGACCCTTGAGATACCGAATAATCTCAGGTAATTCTTTATTAAGCAGCGGCTCTCCAATTCCATGCAAGAGCGCCCTCTGCATTTGCGGGAACTGCTCGGCGATTGCAATGAATTCATGAAGTGAAAGGGATTTGAGCGGCTCGCGCTGGAAGAAGGTATGTGGACACGTCTCACATAGCAAGTTACACCGATTGGTCACCTCAATAAAGACGACCTTTGGGCTGGGCTGAGCCACGGCACCCCGCAGGCTGCCCTCAGGCAGACGATATGCATCTGGCAGGAATTTCTGTTCGGGCAATACGGATAAAGTTCTATTTTTTATATTCATGAGCACCATAGCGGCAAATGCAGTATTGCTAATCTATAAACGAACAACCTGCTACCATTATAGAATGTTTTCGATTTGAAGTTATTACGAAATTCTTAAGAAAGCCATCTCTGTCTTGCTGAAATGGGCGTAGATCTTTGGAGAGTTAGCTTGTCACTGACAAACTTAGATTCATAGTTTGTAGAAAAAAATAATATAGTCCTTAAGCAACTTATAATCTGATATGAGCTAACCAAGATGGTTGCGGGCATTGGGACTTTACTAAGCACAAAAAACGTGTCCGATTGTGTACACCCCTGTCCTTGTGGCTACGACGGCGACTCGCAAATAAGCCTGTACATGTGCCTCAGCGCTCGTTACCAAATATCAAAAACGAATCCCGAGTCCGTTATTGGATCGTATCGACATCACATCGAAGTGCCGCGTGTAGATTATGAAAAGTTAAGTGGTGATCGAGTAGGAGAGTCGAGTGCAGCCATTCGTGCGCGTGTGCAAGCCGCGCGTGATATTCAACAAAAGCGCTTCTCGAATAACGGTTCATCTGACATTATTTGCAATGCGGATATGCGCGTCGGGGAGATCAGGCAGTTTTGCAAGCTGCAGGACGAAGGTCAGAGTTTGATGCGAGCGGCGATGACGCAACTCAATCTATCAGCGCATGCTTATCACCGTATCCTGAAACTGGCGCGCACGATTGCGGATTTGGCGGGGAGCGAAGAGATCCAGTCCGCTCATCTAGCGGAGGCGCTGCACGCTTCGCAGTCGTCCTAAGTTGATGATGGGGTGACAAGGAAATGGTTGGTGGTCTAAATTGCCATAAGCAAGCGGGCGGCAATGAGCCAACTCAATTTGTCGACAGGCGCCTATCATTGTATCCTGAAGTTGGCACGCACGATTGCGGCTTTAGCGGGGAGCGAAGATATCCAACCTGCTCATTTGGCGGAGGCGGTTCAATATCGTCCGAAGCTTAAGGAATAGGACTGCATATCGTGTTACAAATATTTGCCTGCTAAGCCCAAATTATTTAGACTGACCAAAGGAAGCTATAAATTGACAATCAACACACGCGGACCGGTTGGTTTCTCGCTACCGCCCTGTGGCTCAATCGTAACGCCAACGCCAACGAAGTTTTCTATGGGGACAGGAGATTGAATGGTTATGGCAGTATATTCTTGGTTGGTTATGGCGGTAAACAACCCACCGCTGATCCGTTTGCCGTTTGCATCGATCAACCAGGCTTGATAGGTCTGCGAAGGTTCCAATACTGGTAAATACCATAGAAAAAGGACCGCTGTGTTCTGTGTCTTATCAACCAACATGGAGCCAGCTAATTTTTGGACATCAGCATTGACGGTCAAAGTCTGTGTGCCGGGGTGTGCCAACATGGCAATGACTACTTGTTCACTGCGCAGTTTTTCAGCAAGGATAGCTTGCTGCTGTTTTAGAGCCCGAAGTTGCAAGCTTGAATAAAGGTTTGAGAGCACCAAGATCACGAGCAAGGCAGTCGTGGCAAGCTGCCTCAGGGAGAATCGGCTGAAGAAATCCATGAGCAGGTTGCGGGTCGGTGATTGACGCGCTGGCAGATGGGAAATCAATTTGCGACGCAGTTCGGGCGAGGGGGCTTTGGGCGGGATGGCTTGTAATAATCCGCTTGTCACAGATCGGTATTCAGCTAATTCACCCTGGCATGTAATACACGTCTTCAAATGAGCTTCGAATGTGGCAACATCCTGCATATCCAATGCAGAAATTGCATAGGCAGGAATATTTTCGCGAAAAAGAGCATGTTCATCTTGTAGCATGTGTTCCAACTCCAAGTAAGTATACGTCATCGCCAACGGATTTGGATCTATGTTTCATTCCAAACCTCGCGCAGTTTTTCCATAGCGGTGCGTAAGCGCGTCTTGACCGTTCCAAGGGGCCAGCCGAGTGTCTCAGCAATTTCACTTTGACTCAGACCTTGATAGTATGCCAGATCAATGACCGTGCGCTGGTCTGGATGGAGTCCCTGCACAGCAAAATACATGCTTCGCCAGCGTGACTCATCTGATAGTGTTTCAAGGTCAGGAATGGTTTGCCAGACACTATCAGGGTCATTCCAATCGGACAGGGTGGGCCGGCGAGCTTCGAGTCTAAGACGGTCAAGAGCAACCCGGCGCGCGATGGTCAACAACCAGGGGAGAAAAGGTCCTTGTTCGGCGAGATACTGGCGCGCACGGCTCCAAAGTTTTAGAAACGTATCCTGCGTGGCTTCTTCTGCCAGCATGTCATTATTCAGAATACGAAGCGTAAGCCCATGCACACGGCTGGCATAACGATCATAAAGCGCCAGGAATGCGGGTTCATTTCCCAGCGCCACCTGTTCGATCAGTTTGGTTTCATCCAAGCTATTCACACATTCATTGTACCGAATTAATGAGGTTTGGTCACGTTCGAGTAGCAATGGCGGCAGATTACTTTTCCCAAACTGAAATCCAAAACAGCTTAATGCGGCGTACTTAACATTGCAAGCCCAAACCAACTTAAGGAGAAATAAAAATGAAAAAATTCGTTCAAGTTTTACTGGCAGCGCTTCTGTTGAGTGCACTTTTTTTTGCAGGTTCGGCTACGAACGCAAGTGCAAAAGATTCGAACGTGATGGAGATTAAATCCATGGTGGGCGTTCCACGTCCATATACGGGCGCCACCAATGCGATTCGCGGGATACCCGGCGGCGGATTGCCCTGGGTGGTCAGTTTTGCAGAGGGTGAATTAAAAGCCAACGGTAAAATCGAGGTAAAAGTCCGTGGCTTGTTGATCGATCCCAATGATCCTGCCGCAATTGCTGCTGGGCGAGCTGGCACAAACCCGAGCGCAACCTTTAAAGTTATCGTTAGTTGTTTAAGCAAGGACGCCGCAGGGAACGCCTCTACAGTTAATGTCTCGACCGGTCTCTTCCCCGCAGATGCAGCTGGGAATGCAGAGATCGAAGACATGATCAGCCTGCCCTCTCCCTGTATTGCACCGATCATTTTCGTGACCAGCCCAACCGGGTCCTGGTTTGCGACCACAGGTTTTTAACCTAAAATTTTAACTGCTCAAATGGAACAGGCGCATAATGGCATACGCCTGTTCCATATCTTTTTAACTGAACTGCATAAAAACTAACCCAATGTACTTTATTGTCACAAACCTTGGTCTAAAGTATTAAGACTAAGGTCTGATGTATTTTAATCCCCATCGTCCATTTCATCTGTGTGGAAAATTATCTATCATAGGGGCAGAAATTTCGGTGAATGGGCGAATCGCTTAATCTAACCGACCTTTTATCAAATACCCGCAATTTATTTAAACTTTGTCGTAAGGCTGGAGGAAAAATGCAAGAAAACTCATCCGCAAAAAAATACTCAAATTTAGGCGTATGCTTCAAATGATATATCGCGTAAGGTAGCGTTATAGGTTTGCTTTCATGCTTTTGCCTGCTCCAGTCTCGGGTTATGCCAGCCGCCATCTTTGGCAATCAGCGCATCTGCCTCTTTGGGTCCCCAGCCGCCACGTTTATAGAGAATGACACGGTGGTGTTTTTTAAGGGCTGGCTCAACTACTGTCCAGGCGGCTTCGACTGAAACCTCGCGTGTAAAGAGCGCACCGTCACCAGCCATCGCATCTCCCAAAAGTCGTTCGTAAGGTGTTTCCTCTCCCGGCTCCTCCTCTAGCAGGTAGAGTTCCTGTTGTTCACCGATGAATTCCTTCCCTTTGCTCTTGACGCGCGCAGCCAGGGCAACAGCGGAACTGGGAGAGAGCCGAAAGCGCAAATAGTTGGCTCGACCAACCACTGGCGCTGAGTCAGCAAAGAGCGCTTGGGGTGGCGGTTTTAATTCCACCAAGACTTCCACCGCTTTTTCAGCCAGGTATTTGCCGGAGCGCAGATACCAAGGGACTCCCTCCCAACGCCACGAGTCGATGAAAAGTTTTAGGGCGCAGAACGTCTCAACATCCGAGTTCTTTGCCACATCCGTCTCTTTTCGATAACCAGCATACTGACCGCGTACCAGATCATTGGGTTGCAATGGGCGCATCGCCTGAAATACCTTGGCTTTCTCGCTATGTACTGCTCCAAAGCCCCGATAAGCTGGAGGTTCCATGGCAAGGAGCGCAACGATTTGAAAGAGGTGGTTTTGAATAACATCCCGCAGGCAGCCAGCAGTCTCGTAAAACGAGCCGCGATTCTCCACGCCAAAATTTTCAGACATGGTGATCTGAACACTGGCGATATAGTTACGATTCCAGATCGGCTCCAGGAAGGAATTGGCGAAGCGAAAATAAAGGATATTCATGATCGCTTCTTTTCCGAGATAATGATCGATGCGGAAGATCGAGTCTTCCGGGAAGACTGAGTGTGCAATGCGATTAAGTTCTTGTGCAGAAGCCAGATCGCGTCCGAACGGCTTTTCAACAATGACTCGGGCATGCTCGGCTAGATTTGCAGCGCCGAGTCCCTGGATGACTTTTTCAAAGAGCGCGGGCGGGATGGCAAGATAGTGTGCCGGATGCTTGGCGCTCCCCAATGCTTTTTTTAAAGCAAGATAAGTTTTTTCGTCGTTATAGTTCCCGCTGACATAACTGAGCAGAGATAAAAGATGGTCAAGCGCTTTTTGATCATCGATACCGCCCGCTTGCTTAAGACTATCTTTCACGCGCTTGTGTAATTGTGCCAAACTCCACTTCGGGAAAGCAACCCCGATCACGGGAACTTTTAGCGCGCCTCGTTTTGCCATTGCGTACAGCGCGGGGAAGATCAACTTGTGTGCCAGATCGCCCGTCACACCGAAGAGCACCAAGGCATCAGATTGAACCGCATGGTTTTTGTTCCTTGCCATGTTGCTAGCCTTTCTTCTCGTTGTGCCCGCCAAACTGCTTTCGCATGGCTGAAAGCAGCCGGTCTGCATAGTCAGACTCGCCGCGCGACGCGAATCTGCCATAGAGGGCTGCGCTGATGACCGGCACTGGCACGGCCTCATCAATTGCCGCTGCAATTGTCCAGCGGCCCTCACCGGAATCTGAAACACGACCCTCAAAATCTTGCAGATCGGGATCATCAAGGAGCGCTATGGCAGTGAGATCCAATAACCATGAGCCGATCACGCTGCCCCGTCGCCAGACCTCTGCAATTTCAGGCAAGTCTAGTTCATACTGGTAATACTCTGGGTTTTGCATCGGGGTTGTTTCAGCATCCGCAGTGCGTGACTCTTTACCCACGTTGGCGTTGTGTAGAATATTCAAGCCTTCGGAATACGCCGCCATGATGCCATATTCGATCCCGTTATGAACCATCTTGACGAAGTGCCCGGTTCCCTGTGCCCCGCAGTGTAGAAAGCCTTGCTCGGCTGTGCCCTTATGCTCATCTCGACCTGGTGTGCGGGGAGCTGCATTGGCGCCAGGAGCGAGACTGGCAAAGATTGGATGTAGATGACTCACGATCTCTTGTTCACCACCGATCATCAGGCAGTAACCGCGCTCGAGTCCTGCTACGCCGCCGCTTGTTCCTACATCTACGTAGTGGATGCCACGCTGCTGCATTTCAGCTCCGCGCCGAATATCGTCGCGGTAATAAGAGTTGCCTCCATCAATAATGATATCGCCTGCTTCGAGTAATGGGGCTAGCTCCGCCAATTCCTGATCCACTATGCCTGCTGGCACCATGAGCCAGATTGCACGCGGTGTAGACAGCCGCGAAACAAAATCATTCAGCGAATCTGCCCCAATGGCACCCTGCTCGACAATTTTCTTAACAGCCTGCTCGTGTATGTCATAGACTATGCATTCGTGGCCCTCCTTTATAAGTCGTTGCACCATATTAGCCCCCATGCGTCCCAATCCAATCATTCCAAGTTGCATATGAATTCTCCTTTCTAATGCGTGTGCGCTAAATCATTATGTTTGTAAATCTCAGTTTGGTAACTTGAGGTTCCATCCTTCAAGGAGCGTCCGTGTTGCATCGTGACTGGTGTGAATGATCCCATTGATACCCAAACCCCGGGCGACTTCGACAAACATGGCCCTGTCGTCAATATAAACCACTTGTTTGGGTTGTACTTGGGAAATATCCAGCGCGATACGGTACATGTCCTCATCTGGTTTACGATAATGGACAAAACTGGATGAAACGAAAAAATCTATGAACGTCCCCAACTTGAATTGTTGAACACGAAACTCGGTAAGTTCACGGCCTTCATTGCTGACAGCCGCCACCTGCAGATTGTATTGAGTCTTGAGTCCGCGCACCAATTCGATCATGTCTTGATAAGGCTGGGATTGGGCATACATGAACGCCTTGAACTCTTCTTTTGAAAACGAGCGCTCCTGATAAAAAACAACTCGATTCAAATATTCGTCCAGACTGAGCTTGCCCTCTTCATACGTATCAAACGTCAGGTGATGGCGCTCATTCATCTCTTCATAGTCCAGACCAAATTTTTCAGCGGCCTGAATGCGAATGTTGTGGTCCCAGCCATTCGTGAGTAAGACTCCGCCTATATCCAGAAACAAGGTTGTGATTTGCGATTGTGATTTCATACTTCTCCTTCCGTAATCGGGATTGCCGCTTGGAAGGTCAGACCTTGTTTGCCGCGTTCCACTTGAATCGTGTCGCCTTCATGGAACTCGCCGCTTAGGATCTTGAGTGCCAGTGGATCTTGCAATTCACGTTGAATGGCGCGCTTCAACGGACGGGCGCCAAAGGTTGGATCATTACCAACTTCGGCGAGATATTCGCGGGCGGCTTTAGTCACATCAAGATGATAGCCTTTGTCAGCCAACAATTTTTCCACGCGTTGTAATTGAATGTCTACAATTTGCACGAGATGAGACTTGTCCAGGGAGTGGAAGATCACGATCTCGTCAATGCGGTTGAGAAACTCGGGGCGAAAATGGTTTTGCAAGACATGCGTAATTTCATCGCGCGTGACCGTGTGACCGCCCTCCCAGAGTTGATTGCCCAAATTGGAGGTCATGATCACCACCGTATTGCGGAAATCCACAGTCCGTCCCTGACCATCCGTCAGGCGGCCATCATCCAGCAGTTGAAGCAGCACATTGAAAACTTCAGGGTGCGCCTTTTCAATTTCATCGAACAAGACCACGCTATATGGTCGACGGCGAACCGACTCGGTCAACTGTCCACCCTCTTCGTAACCGATGTATCCAGGCGGTGCGCCGATCAGCCGCGAGACAGTGTGCTTTTCCTGATACTCGCTCATGTCAATGCGGATCATGGCGCGCTCATCGTCGAACATGAACTCAGCCAGGGCGCGCGCTAATTCGGTTTTGCCGACACCTGTTGGTCCAAGAAAGATGAACGAGCCAATTGGACGGTTCGGGTCTTGCAAACCAGCCCGAGTGCGGCGCACTGCATTGGCAACCACACGCACAGCGTCATCCTGTCCGATGACGCGTTGATGTAAACCATCTTCCATGTGAATCAATTTTTGCGTCTCGCCTTCGAGCAGTTTGGAGATTGGAATGCCGGTCCAACGCGCGACGATGGAAGCGATCTCTTCAGCGTCCACTTCCTCTTTGAGCAGTACGCCTTCGGTTTGCATAGCCTTTAATCGTTTTTCAGCCTCGGTCAGTTTCGCTTCCAAATCGCGCAGCGTACCGTAACGCAGGCGCGCCGCTTTTTCCAAATCAGATTGACGCTCGGCGCGTTCGATCTCGGTGCGCGTCTGTTCGATTTGCTCTTTCACTT
>JBDTWO010000122.1:0-14445 GCA_040006635.1 Chloroflexota bacterium | reverse complement strand
TCCTCGACCTGGACTCGAACCAGGAACCTAGCGGTTAACAGCCGCTCGCTCTGCCGATTGAGCTATCGAGGAAGGCGACCGAGATTATACCGCAAGGATTGAGCGTGTCAAGCGGTAGCGCACGGTTAAAACTTTAGCGCACTCAGGCGACGTAATTTATCAACCCGATGTGTGGCTGTGATCTGACGCACGGTGCCGGTCAAGCCGCGTACCACGAGTGAATCTGTGCTGGCACCGTGCCCAAAGTAACGCACGCCCTTCAACAACTCACCATCTGTGATGCCGGTTGCCGCAAAGAAGACATCCTCTGATGAAACCAGATCATCCATGGTAAGGATCTTGTCAAAGTCATAACCAGCTTCCTGACCGCGGCGCAATTCCGCTTCATCACGCGCGTATAACTTGCCTTGGATCTCGCCACCCATTGCACGCAAGGCGCAGGCCGCAAGCACACCCTCAGGCGTTCCGCCGATTCCGATCAGCACATCCACGCCCGAATCGGACTGGGCGGTCATCAGTGCTGCAGCCACATCACCATCCGGAATTTGCCGAATGCGTGCGCCGGCTTTGCGGATCTCTGCGATCATGTCAATGTGGCGATCACGGTCAAGAATTATCGTGGTCAGATCGCCCACATCCTTATGCATCGCTTTGGCGATCGCTTTGAGATTATCAGCGAGCGGTTTTTCGATATCAATTTTGCCCTTGGCTTCGGGACCTACAGCCAGTTTGTTCATATACACAAAGGGACCCGGGTTGAACATACTACCGCGCGGGGCGATGGCAACTGTTGCGAGCGAGTTCGAGCGGCCAAAGGCTAAGGGGCGCGTCCCGTCAACGGGGTCCACAGCAACATCAAATTTTTGGCCCAAACCGTTTCCGACCTGTTCCCCATTGTATAGCATCGGCGCGTTATCTTTTTCCCCTTCGCCGATGATGATGAGTCCGTCCATATCGATAGTTTGGAGGACGATCCGCATCGCATTGACTGCGGCCTGGTCCGCCCCCTCTTTATCTCCGCGGCCCATGAAGCGGCCTGAAGCCAATGCTGCAGCTTCTGTGACACGTACCAACTCCATTGCCAAATTTCGAGTGGGGTCGTTGCTATGGTCCATTTTGCCTCCGTTACAAGATGAAGAATTGGATGATGAAAAAGCCGATCGCCGCACCCCAGATCCATGAATCGATACGGTCTAAAAAACCGCCGTGACCTGGGAAGACATTACTTGAGTCCTTTAGTCCGCCCTGACGCTTGAACATACTCTCGCCCAGATCGCCCAGCGGCGTAATTGCGCTGATAAAGAAACCGATGATCGCACCCTGCAAGGGACTGATCAAACCATAAAGCGGTTTGGACCCCAAAGATGAAAAAGCATAGGCGAATAACGCGCCCACATAGATCGCGGTGAAAATGCCTGCGACATAACCTTCCCAACTTTTCTTGGGGCTTAAGCGCGGAGACATTTTATGCTTGCCAAATACGGCGCCAATGGAATATGCACCTGTATCTGCCGCCCAAACCAATGGCAAAATGAACATCAACCACCAGGCACCGTTGGGCAGATTACGCAGATCGAGCAAATACGATCCCAGCCAGCCGATATAAACGATCCCAGTGACAGTAACGCTAAAATCAAGTGCCGCTTTATCCCGGCCACGTTCATACGCAATCACATGGAAGGTCATCGCCAGAAGAACGAAGAAGACCATGGCAAAAATTGCGAGGTCGGCAAAAAAGAAGCGCGCTGTGACTACCACAAGCACGCCTCCAACCGTGAGCATCTCATTTGGTTCATGTTGAACCGCGCGATACATACGCACATATTCCCAAGCGCCCCCCACTAGAAATGTGCCCATCAGCAGATAATAGAAAACGCCTCCATAAATAATGGCGGGTAAACCCACTGCCGCTATCGCCAAGGCGGTCAATGTTCGTTTAAGCATTGGAAGCCTCATACTCACCGGGTGAGACTTTGCCATAGCGGCGATCACGTGAAGCAAAAGCTTCCAACGCCCGGCGGTATTCCTCTTTATCAAAATCAGGCCAATATTTTGGCGTGACGTACAACTCGGAATAAGCTCCCTGCCAGATCAGGAAGTTACTCACCCGCAACTCACCCGACGGGCGGACGATCAAGTCCGGGTCGGGCACACCAGCTGTGTAGAGATAGCGGTTAACCAACGCTTCGGTTACATCCTCAGGCGGAATACCATCCTTTATGATGTTTTGGATTGCGTTGACGATCTCATCGCGCCCGCCATAATTAAAGGCAACATTTAGTACAAGCTTGTCATTATTTTTTGTCAGTTCAATGGCATCCAGAACTTTTTCCTGCAAGTTAGGGGCAAGCCGCTCCAGGCGGCCGATGTGCCTTAATTGCACCCCTTCTTTGTGAAGTTCGGCGAGCTCACGATCAAGGACATTCTCAAGAATGTACATCAAGCCCTGCACTTCCTCAGGCGGGCGGCCCCAATTCTCAGTGGAGAATGCATAAATTGTCAGGTATTTCACACCAAATTCAACCGAAGCGCGGATGATGCGCCGCAGGTTTTCGGTGCCAGCTTTGTGACCGGCTAGACGCGGCAAACCGCGTGACAGCGCCCAGCGTCCGTTACCATCCATGATTATGGCAACGTGTCGGGGTAATTTATCAGCGGGGATATTGATTGGGGAATCTGTCATTTAATATTACGGCGCAGCTCAGTGTCTACACTTCCATGATCTCGACTTCTTTTTTCTTGCCATGCTCACCGATCTCTTCGACAAAACGATCGGTCAACTTTTGCAGATCTGCTTCCCCACGTTCCAGTTCATCTTCGGTGATCAATTTTTCCTTCTCAAAGTCACGCATATCATTGTGTGCATCGCGGCGAATATTGCGGACAGCCACACGCGCCTCCTCCAGCCGATGATGGACATGCTTCACCAGGTCACGGCGGCGTTCTTCATTCAGTGGAGGCAGGTTGAGGTGGATGACCTTGCCGTCATTATTGGGATTCAACCCGAGTTCTGATGTCATGATCGCCTTCTCGATCACCTTGAGCGTACTGACATCAAAAGGCTTGATCGTCAACGTGCGCGGTTCAGGGACACTGATCGAAGCGAGTTTTTGAAGTGCTGTGGGGATCCCGTAATACTCGATCATCAGTTTATCAACCAAAGCCGGGCTGGCACGACCCGTGCGGATACCCGCCAGATCATCATGTAGGACTTGAATGGCGCTGCGCATACGATTCTCAGCGTCGGTAAGGATATCTTTAATCACCGCAGTCTCCTGAAATTTGAATTAATTTCAAGGTTAAGGATACACCAAAACGACAAAAAACGCTACGGAGAATCAAAGACATGAGAGGTTTTGAAGCAGAAGGATAGACTCTCAAAAATAAAAAACGGGAGAGACTCATATCTCTCCCGTTTAGATTCTGCAAGAATTAGTGAACCAGCGTCCCCACAGCTTCCCCTCTAAGTGCAGCGAGGAGCGCATGGTTATCCCACATATTCACCACCAGGATGGGTATTTTATTTTCCATACAATGCGTGATGGCAGTACTATCCATCACTTCCAGACGACGGTTGATCACATCAATATAGCTCAACGAATCGAACTTGACCGCATTCGGATTTTTCTTGGGATCTGAGTCATACACGCCATCGACTTTTGTAGCTTTGATAACGATGTCAGCGTCGATCTCGGTCGCTCGAAGCGCAGCAGCTGTATCGGTCGAGAAGAACGGGTTGCCCGTCCCGGCGCCGAAGATGACCACACGTCCCTTTTCCAGATGCCGAATGGCGCGCCGACGGATGTACGGTTCAGCGATGGCACGCATTTCGATCGCAGATTGAACCCGCGTATAAACGCCCTGACGTTCAAGCGCATCCATCAAAGCCATGGCGTTCATGACGGTGGCGAGCATACCCATATAATCGGCAGTGGAACGGTCCATGCCGTGCTCCAGCCCCTGCTTACCGCGCCACAAGTTGCCTGCGCCGATCACTACGGCAACTTCCACGCCAGTTTCATGAACTTCTTTGATACGTCCCGCAATGGATTCAGCTTCATCCACATCGATACCATAACCAGATTTGCTGGCAAGAGTTTCCCCGCTCAACTTGAGAAGAATACGCTTATATTTGTAAGTGCCCATAGTTCTCCTTTTTTATTCACCCGCCCTCGCTACGGCGGGTGATATTATAAAAATGACCAACCCAGAGGTTGGTCATTTCAAATTTATTTAACCGTTCAAACTCTCACCCAGCTCCCAACGCTGGAAGCGGCGCACGATCACGTTTTCGCCGATGGCGGCTACCGTTGAAAGGATCAACTTTTCCACGGTGAGGGATTCGTCGCGGATGTAAGCCTGCCGGGAAAGGACAACTTCATCCTTGAATTTCTCAAGGCGTCCGGCTACGATCTTTTCATGGATATTTTCGGGCTTGCCTTCTTCGACAGCGCGGGCGCGAGCGATCTCTGCTTCATGTTCGAGAACCTCGGCAGGAATGTCTTCCGCTTTGAGGTAGCGCGGCGCGGATGCAGCAATTTGCAAAGCCAGTTCATGAGCCAGTTCACGGAATTTTTCGGAACGAGCTACGAAGTCAGTTTCGCAGTTCACTTCGACCATCACGCCCACGCGTCCACCGCCGTGGGAGTATAGTTCAACCACACCCTGGGATGCATCGCGGTCGGCGCGCTTGGCGGCGGTTGCCATGCCTTTTTCACGGAGCCAATCGACAGCCTTTTGATAATCGCCGTCTGCTTCGGTCAACGCTTTGCGGCAGTCCAAAATTCCAGCGCCTGTCGCACCGCGTAATTCTTTGATCATTTCAGTCGTAATTTCCATCTCGATATATCCTTCTATTGCTTTACTACAAATACTGGGTTATTCAGAAGCCGGGGCTGATTCTGCGGGAGCATCAGCGACAGGTGCTGCAGGTGTTTCAGGTGTTTCAACGGCAGGGGCTGCGGGTGTTTCAACGGCTTTGGGAGCCATCTTCGCCAGTGTCGCTTCACCGAGCAGAGCATTATCTTCCAGCTCGACATCGGTCTCAACGACCTTGGGACCCTTGCGGGAAGGTCGTTCAGCCTTCACAGCTTCGGCGGGTTTATCGTCAATATCCTCTTCCTTGCGTGAGGCTTTGCCTTCGAGCACGGCATCGGCAACCTTCGCGACCAACAACTTGATTGCACGAATGGCATCATCATTGGAAGGGATCACATAATCAATATTGAGCGGATTGCAGTTCGTATCCACCATCGCAACGATCGGAATGTTGAGCAGGTTGGCTTCATGGACCGCAGACTCTTCGCGACCAACATCGATGATGAAGATCAAGTCCGGGCGGCGCTTCATGGTGCGGGTACCGGAAAGGCGCGTGGTGAGACGGATGATCTCACGATTGATCAGCAGACCTTCTTTCTTGGTCAGGCGTTCGATCTCTTTCGTATCGCGCATCTTCTCGAGACGCTCAAGTTCTTGAATACGAATATACATGGTGGACCAGTTGGTGAGCATACCACCCATCCAGCGTTCGGTCACATAGGGCATACCGCAGCGTGCGGCTTCTTCGGCAACAGTCTCCTGTGCCTGGCGTTTGGTACCAACGAACAACACATTACCGCCATTCGCAGCCACATCGCGGATCACATTGTAAGCCTGGTTCAACAACTTGGAAGTCTGCTGCAGGTCAATGATGTGAATACCGTTGCGCTCTGTGAAAATGTACGGCTTCATACGGGGGTCCCACTTGTTGGTGCGATGTCCGAAGTGCACACCGCTCTCAAGCAGGGCTTTCATGGAAATAACTGCCATTTTTCTCCTTACAGTTCTGCTTTCCAACGCGCACGAAGTGGCGTGAAGCAGAATGAGTTTAGCGGGATTTGATGACCCGCTCAAGGACGCTTAATGCCCGTCCCAGGCAAGATGTGTGGCGCAGAAATGCGCCACAGAAAAATTATATCACAGGAATCAGGACGCTTCGCTTCGACCTCAGCCGAAATTGCTTCTGCCCAATATGCCAATTCTCCCCCTGATACCGGAAATATCACCCTTTCAGGGTTCGAACTTACCAACGATTAAATCTATAAATATTCCACTCCTTCGGAGTTAGCGTAAGCCGATGCCATAAAGCGTCTAACTCCGAAGGAGTGAACTGATTCTAGCAATGAATATGATCAACAAAAAAATCCTGAAGGGATGACATATTTTCAAAAATTTGGGAGCAATTTCAGACAAATAAAAAGCCCTGAGTTTCCTCAGGGCTAATGGACTAAATGACTGCAGTTTGACCGTACAACTGCTGTTTGATATTGACTACGCGTTTTCGCAATTCAGTTTTTGTCTCGATCTCGCCCGCGATCTTCTCGATCGCATACATGACCGTGGTGTGGTCGCGCCCACCCAATACTTGTCCGATCATTGGCAGGGACGCATCGGTCTCTTTGCGCATGAGATACATGGCGACCTGACGCGGTTGAGCGATCTTTTGCGAACGGTCACGTCCCAACAAGGCTTCGACAGTAGTTTGCCATTCTTTGGCAACCAACTCAATGATTTTTCCAGGAGCAACATCGCTACGCTGAGGCAACAAGTCAGCCAGTGCTACTTCGACAAGATTCGGCGTCAAGGAAGAACCGCTCAAATCTGCGAAAGCCAGGATGCGGTTCAAAGCACCTTCCAATTCACGAATATTGGACTGCACGCGGCGGGCAATGGTCTCCAAAATATCATCGGAGATCTGACGGCCGGTCCGTTCAGCTTTCGAGCGCAGAATGGCAAGGCGGGTTTCAAGATCAGGCGGTTGGATATCCGCAGTTAAGCCCCACTCAAAGCGGGAGCGTAGACGTTCATCCAACGTATTCAAGGACTTCGGCGGGCGATCGGATGAAACGATGATCTGTTTATCCTGCCCATGCAAGGTGTTGAAGGTATGGAAAAATTCTTCCTGCGTGGATTCTTTTCCAGCAATGAACTGGATATCATCCACCAACAATACATCGGCGGAACGATACTTCTCACGGAAAGCCTGATTCGTATGAGTACGAATGGCGCTGATCATATCGTTAGTGAACTCTTCGGAAGAAACATAGAGCACATTCAATCCGCGCCCATGACAGGCATTGCCAATGGCATGTAATAAATGAGTCTTACCAAGTCCCACGCCTCCATACAAAAACAATGGATTATACGCACGCGCCGGTTTTTCAGCGACAGCCAGACAAGCGGCATGTGCCAAACGATTACCAGAGCCTACGACATAAGTATCGAACACATAACGCGGATTAATGCTCGGGCTGCGAGCTGGTTGATCGGAAGAAAAAACAGGTTCCAGCTTGCCCGAAGGGTGAGGCGCTTCGTCCGCATTTTGATCTGATTCGTTGCCGTTCACAATGAAACTCACTTCCACTGATGAGTTCATGATTCCAACCAATAGACGATTCACGGTGCTGGCAAGGCGGTTCTCGAGCCAATCACGTGCATAGGCGTTGCTGACCCCCACCGTCAATGTGCCATCTTGATACGAAACAGGTTTGGTATCACGTACCCAGGTATCAAAGGACGCACGCGGCATTTCCATTTGAAGTTGTCCAAGTACTGATTGCCAGGCCTGTTCTGCATTCATAATTGCTCCATTGCATTTTCGTTGCTGTAACGAGAGAGTAGGTCGAACCAATCCGCTTCATCAGCGGCTCATTTGTAATTGTTTTTATTTGTAATGATAAAACTTACAAGGGACTAATAAGATGCGTATCGTTCAGCACATCCAGATTTCAGCGTGCCATCATTCTAGCAGATAGTTGTGGAAAATAACAACACGCAAAGCCTACGCTAGGTTAAAAACTTCCGTTTTTTTAAGGTCGGTCAATGTTAAAGATTCAATCTGCATATATTTTGAAAACTTGTTTTTTATAGAACACGCGTTTCAGCCATGTACGCCTTGAAAAGTTATCCACACCCCCATATCTGGTGCTCGATAGCAGATTTATTCGGTATTTGGTAAATATGGAGGTCTGTTGTTAAAAAATCATTTTATAAATTTTGAACGAGTCAATGTTTTTGAATCACTGATTCTCGTGATTCAATGTTAAAGAAAATTCAATTCGTAGGGTTAGGTCTGAGGATGACGCGGAACCCACACAAGAATTGTTGAACCTTCATTCAATACAGATGATATATCCACATCACCGCCGACAGAATGTGCGCGGGTTTGCATGTTGGCGAGACCATGACCGATGTTGGTGGTTAATTTATCCATATCAAAGCCGTTGCCATCGTCTGTGATCTCCATCAACACACGATTCGCTGTTGTCCATAGTGCCACTTGAACATTTTTTGCCTTGGCATGCTTGGCGGCATTCGCTAAAGCCTCCTGACAAATATGGAAAAGAGTCAGAGATTGAGCTTGCGACAGCTCTTTTAAGTCAGAATCAGGCTCAGTGAAGCGGACCTCAGCAAAAGTATTGGCACGGTATTCAGCAATCAACCGCTTGATACCATTGAGTAAGCCTTCACTGCCCAGTTGACGTGGTCTCAGATCCAAAATATATGAGCGCAGATCACGAATCGCTTGATTGAGACCGTTAATCGCGTGTTCAACACGCATCTTTGCATCACCAGGATCTTCTGGAATAGAATGCAGTGCATTTTCAAGCGACAACCCCACCCCATAAATGGATTGGATGATGCCGTCATGCAGGTCCATGCCGATACGATCGCGTTCCCCCAACACAGCGGCGCGACGTGCCCCTGTATGTAAACGCGCATTTTCAATTGCCAAGCCGGCCCAATTCCCCACAGCCGCCATCATTTGAATGCTTTGATCGTCAATAGGTTCTTTTCTTTGTGTGGCAACGCTCATAACACCCATTAAATTCTCGCCTGCCAGTAATGGAATGCCCACCATTTGATTGAAACCAGCTTGCACCACCGCATCACGCAGGAAACGATCGTCATTTTTTAAGTCTTTACTATTGATCAGCCCGCGGGTTTCCGCTACCAAGCCAATGTAACCGCTCCCAACCGTGAAAATATTATGAGTCCAGAAGGCTTCGGCGGCTTGCCCGCGATGGAGAACCATACGTAGAGTTTTTTTATCCTCTTCCAAGAGGAATATCTCGCCAGCTTCCACCTTCAAGTAGTGAATCACATGCCCAAGGGTCTTATTAAGAATCTCGTCCAGTTCCAGGCTCGAGGTCAGCGTAGATGCGATACTGTCTAACAGCGACATATCAGTGGTACGGCGCGTCAAAGCCAGGTCACGTTCCTTCATTTGATCCATCAAGCTGGCGTTTTGGATCGCTGCCGCCGCATACGTTGCCAACATTTGGATGATCTTCTCGTCATCTGCCGTGAATTCCGAAGCATCTTTTTTTTCTGTTAGATAAATCTGTCCCAACTGCCTATCACTGGTGCGGATCGGCACACCCAAAAACGATTTCATGGGCGGGTGATGTGCAGGAAAGCCAACTGATTTTGGATGTTTGGAAATTTCTGGTATGCGTAATGGCTCATCTGCCCCCATCAACGCACCGATCAAACCACGTCCCTCTGGCGGATGCGCCATGCGCTTGATCTCTTTATCGGTCAATCCAACTGAAATAAACTTGATCAAGCGCCCCTCATCGTCCAATACACCTAATGCCGCATACCGCGCATCCGATTGTTCACAAGCAACAGTCGCGATACGCTCCAGCAAGGTCTCCAAAGAGACATCTTTCACCAGCTCCAGGCTGGCTTTATGCAAAGCGATCAGACGCTCCTGAAGCTGTTCACGAGTTAAAAGCATACGAAGACACCACCATACAGATGATTATATCCAATTTGATTTATTTTGATAGATTTTGGTAGAAGAGTACAATAGAATATATACAAACGAAAAGGTGAACCCATGACAACCTCCCGCATATCCGGCTTTTACAACATGACGATCGACGAGCGCCACGCAAAATTGGCGGAAGCCTCGAATCAGACTCCCGAAAGCCTGCTCCCCTTTACTACAGGCGGACTCGCCCCTGAAGCCGCCGACCACATGATCGAAAACGTGATCGGTTTATACAGTTTGCCAATTGGAATCGCTTTGAACTTCCAAGTCAATGGCAAAGATGTGCTTGTGCCGATGACGCTTGAAGAACCATCGGTTGTAGCAGGCGCTTCCTTCATGGCAAAGCTCGCCCGCACTATGGGCGGATTTCAAGCCACCACCACCGAACCGCACATGATCGGACAAATGCAGATACTCGATCTTCCGAATGTCCATTTGGCACAACTCTCCATCTTAGAGCACAAAGAGGAACTCCTCGCCGTAGCGGACTCAGTTGACCCCGTGCTCAAGAAATTCGGCGGCGGCGCGCGCAATATCGAAGTCCGCGTAATTAGCGAATCCCCCATCGGACCGTTCCTCGTCGTTCATCTCATCTATGATGTGCGTGATGCGATGGGCGCGAACGCGGTCAATACCGCCTGCGAACGGCTCGCGCCCCACATCGAAGCTATAACAGGCGGACGTGTCCACCTGCGTATTCTCTCCAACCTCGCCGATCATCGTCTTGCCCGAGCGCGTTGTACCATTCCTGTCAAAGAACTCGCTTTCGGTGAATTCTCCGGCGAAAAGGTCCGGGATGGGATCATCGAAGCGTGGGCGTTTGCCGCCTCCGATCCGTATCGTGCCGCGACTCACAACAAAGGCATCATGAACGGCGTGGACTCGGTCGTTATCGCCACCGGCAACGACTGGCGCGCCATCGAAGCCGGTGCACATGCATATGCCGCGCGCTCAGGCAAATACACCTCATTATCCACTTGGGGCAAGGATAAAGATGGGAATTTAGTCGGCACGCTTGAAATGCCCATGGCAGTCGGAATCGTCGGCGGCGCGACCAAAGTCCACCCGGCCGCGCAAGCCTCCGTCAAATTGATGGGAGTTGTAAGAGCCAGTGAACTCGCCGAGATCATCGTCTCGGTGGGACTCGCCCAAAACATGGCGGCACTCCGTGCCCTCGCCACCGAAGGCATCCAACGCGGACACATGTCCCTGCACGCGCGGCAGGTCGCCATCGCCGCAGGCGCGACAGGCGATCTCATCGAAAAAGTCGCCACGCAAATGGTGGTTGAGAAAGTTGTCCGCATTGACCGCGCGGAAGAATTGGTAAAAACGTATACAGGTACACAAGGAAACACGTAGACAAGCCCCATGTTTACATGTGTACCTGTTTCCCTGTCTACTTTTACACCATGAACGACACCCTCCTCTGGCAAATCCGACACTTTGTCTACACCCACTTCGCGGACACGACCCTCCCGCCCAGCGTAGACGAAACCGCCGCGCACTTTAACATCTCAACCGCAGAAGCCAGCGACTATTACAAAGAACTCCACAACCGCCACGCCATCTTTCTTGAGCCAGAGACCTTGACCGTCCGCATTGCAAACCCGTTCTCAGGGATTCCCACGGACTTCAAAGTCCATGCGGACGGCAAGACCTATTTCGCCAACTGCGCCTGGGACATGCTCGGCATCCCTGCCGCACTTCACACAGACGCGATCATCGAAGCCATTTGCACAGAAAGCAATGAAGCGGTTCAACTGGAAGTAAAAGCCAGACAAATTACCGTAAACCATGTCACCCTGAGCGATAGCGAAGGGTCTCTACCACCCAAAAGCGAGACTCTTCGGTCGCAACAACCGTTCCCTCAGAGTGACATGTTACTCATTCACTTCCCCCTCCCCTTCGCCCGCTGGTACGATGACCTGGTCTTCACCTGAGCGACCATGCTCCTCTTCCAGTCGGAAGAATGGATTGACAAATGGTGTCAACGAAATAATCTCCAACGCGGAGAAGTTCTCACCATCCATCAAGTCTGGGAACTCTCCAAACTCTGGTATCACAACCGCCTATCCTTGGATTATCATGGACGAAGCACCGAGCAGGTTGCAGAGATTTTTAGGCAGGCAGGATTGACGTCAAAGTTTTGGTATGCGTGAGAAGTAGACAAGGAAACATGTAGACAGGTAAACAAGTTCACTAATGCATCGTAAATCTGTTTCTCTCCATGAGTCCGTGACAAAGTCCGTTGACAGCCATCCGTTTGTCCGTTTTGCGAAGCAATCCGTTGCACCATTTTCAGGCAGGCAGGATTGACGTCAAAGTTTTGGATTGTGTAGAAATCAAATTATGAAACAAACTATACCTTTGCTACTCTTATTGACAATATTTTTTTCGGCTTGCACCAACTCACAAGTTGGGATAAGCACAAATGTGCCTATGAGCACACCACCACCAAACATGTCAGCCCAAACACCTACACCTGATGGCTTAGCAATTCGGTCGACTGAAAGAGTTGGAACAGTCGTTGCTCTACAAACAGCGGAAATACCCCCTCTTGCTATCGAGTCAACTATTACGCCAATACCAACCCTATTGGGGAACTACGATAGTGAAGTCACATGGCATCCGCAGGATATTCTGCTTAGCATAAGTGAAAGTGCCAATGATGGAAATCCATGGATAGCAAAATGGCCATTATTACGTCTCTATTGGGATGGCACACTTATCCGCGGCAACATAGATACAGTAGCCGTTACCCAATTGAGTCGGCCTCAAATGTGCAAATTATTAAATTCGATCCAACAGGTGGGATGGTTTAATGTAAGTCCAGTTGCCTACAGGCCTAATTTTGCTGGAACGTGGGCAGAAAACATTGGTATTCATTCGTGGCAGGAGCGAGATGGTGGTGGCTATTTATTCACTTCTGCACTAAAAGGTGACGGAGCCCGAGAGCCGTTCTTTTGCGGAGATTGTATTAAGACTAAACCACAAAATTTCATAACTGCTGCAGAAGCTAATACTTATTATCTTATCTATAATAACCTCCCAACAGATTTCAAGCTAGAAGACAATTTCCAAGAACCAAGCGCAGTACCAAATGACTACCAAATTACATGTAAGGCAAGTGATGGAGTTTACCCTTCCGTACTGGTTGATCAAGAAGCTAAGTATGTTATTTTTTCCGGTACGGGTCGAAGGGCAATTGGCATACTAAATCAAAATTCACCAAATGTACAATCCGTCGTATATGAAAGTGATGGTAGTAAACAGTCTTTCAGCTATGATCCTAAATCTTTCGGGGCAGATACTTTGACGATTATTCCTCGCTTATGGGCAAAGGATAATCAATACGTTTATCTTTCCGTATATCCAAATGATGTTAATATTCAATCGTTTCATGAAGCAATTGCTCTCCAACAAATAGACACAAATACTGGTCAAACGCAATATCTTTTCCAAGGACAAGCAAATGATTTTTATTCTTATGAATTATCCAACACGGGTAGCAGGCTAGCTTACATCAAGCAAGATCAAAGTCCTTTCGAGTTAGTGATACTTGATTTGGCAACTGGCAAAGAACTCAAACTAAAATTAGAAAGCTCAGATATACCAGCTAATCAATTCACAATGGCTGGAGGTTTACAATTCAACTTTGAACTCGACAAACTGTTTTTCTCAGCTGTATCTGACCAATTGACTGCATCATCAAACTGCGATGCTCCTCTTGATGCAGAGGCACAGAAAGGACCTTGCACAATCCAGAGTTCACCCACAACTACTTTTTTCATGGTAGATCTTCTTAACCCATCCAAACTATACGTTATCTATCAAAGACCAGGAACATACAAAATACAAGATGTGCGCTATAGTAACAATTATCCTAAGAGGATAGATATCTGTTCAATTAGTGACAAGCATAATGGGGATGAGTGTTACAACTACGAGATCGTCAATCTACCTTAAGCGATACAAGGTCAACTGCTTTCTTATCCGCGTCCTTTTCGTCCAATGTCTTAGTTTCAAAGGTTTAAATAATATGACAACCCCTCACACTCACACACATTCCCCCACCCTCCTCAAACCTGTCAAACCCGTCGGCATTATTGGCTACGGCGCATACGTGCCGCGTTATCGTCTGCCCGCCAAGGAAGTTGCGCGCGTATGGACAGGCGGCAAAGGCGGACTCCCCATCAAGGAGAAAGCTGTTCCCGGACTCGACGAAGACGTCATCACCATGTCCATTGAAGCAGCGCGCAACGCCATGAAACGCGCGCAAATTGACCCGACCGAATTGCGGGCGGTCTGGGTCGGGTCTGAGTCCCACCCTTATGCGGTGAAACCAACTTCCACCTTGGTCGCTGAAGCGATTGGCGCCGTCCCGAACACACAAGCCGCCGATTGGGAATTCGCCTGTAAAGCGGGCACCGAAGCGTTAGTCGCCGCGATGGGTTTGGTCGGCTCGGGCATGGGACATTATGCGATGGCGATCGGCATGGACACCGCGCAGGGCAAACCCGGCGACGCGCTCGAATACACCGCAGGCGCGGGCGGCGGCGCGTACATCGTCGGACCCGCCGAAGAGTCGCTGGCGATCATCAACGCCTCGTATTCCTACGTCACCGACA
>JBDTWO010000121.1:0-14534 GCA_040006635.1 Chloroflexota bacterium | reverse complement strand
GGGATACCCCAACTGTATTGAATCTCATGGATTTTTGTCAACCTTCTTTCCAAGGCAGCAACTTGGATTATTTAACAATCTAACTGGTGGGCAGCAAGATATGTTGGATGCACTATCGCCATATGCCACTGTTAAGGTAATTTATCCATATGGAAACGGTGTCAGAATCTCTACTAAAATCGAAAAAGCTATAAATGATTTTTACCTAAAACATCAGGGGGCCAGGGCGCTTCCTATTTACAATGCGCTCAGAAAGGTGCTCCCATCGTATTATGGTTGGAATTCCCTTGGTAGATCCAAAGCTAACCAAACTTGGGAGGAACTTCTGGGCATATGTCCATCTCAAGACGTCACGATAGATAACAGTCAAGTTAAGATTACTTTGATCGGATATAGTGGGGGTACACAAATAGCTTACTCAGCTGCACAGGAATTAAGCAGCAAGCTTTTTGTAGATAATTTAGTACAAATCGCTCCAACTTATGGAGCATATAACCAAATGGCAAATATCGGAAGTCTCTGGGAATTAGTTGGCGAGGATGACAGCATAGTCTCAGGGGCCGACAGGTTCTGGCATGACTCTAACTCAGGGTGGGTATTAGAGCCGGTTTCTGGAGGTCCTTGGGGGCTTCGGGTATGACTATGTCCATGAATCTTCATTAGACATATATCAAAATGGATCGACCAGATGTACCATGCTTAACGCAAATAATGCGCCTTATATACATTCAGGCAATGGCGATTACTTTGATTTCAGTACGCCTACCAGAGGTACTATCTGTGGTGGAACACTGATGTCAAATGTAACAACCGCGTCACGCGGCCAGGCAGTAGTTGACATGCTTATTAATGTCATTGGGATAGGAAGGTAGTCATGGAACGAAAGCGAAGAATGCTTGCTGTTGCAATTATCATAATTGCAATTTTGCTTAGCACGTTTTGTGTATGGCCTGTGATTCGGCTGAGCTCATTTTATAACGCTGAAACACATGCTGTTGCAAAATTCAATACTTTGAATAGCGAGGTTTTCGCTACTATTCCTATACCCAATGGAGTCGTTCGAACTGGAACAATCTCGCAACGGGATAGTTACGCTCTCAACAGAACATGGACGGTATTTAAGAACAGAATACAATATTTCTCAAACTCAACCAAATATTGTATTGGATCACTACAAAAAATTCTTTCTTTCCAATGGATGGAAAGAAACTATTGCTTACGAAGGCTTTTCCTCATATTTTAGAGGAACAAGCTGTGTCAATCTTTACTTCTATGGAGACAATTACACTCTTAATATCTGGCATGATTTCTGGAAGCAAGATTTCAGCCCACATAATCCGAATACATGGCTACTTAAGTTTATTGAGTTTGGCGAATCGTCATTTGCAGTATGTCCACCCTAGTCGGAATGACATACTATTCCCAACCAAAAAGGCGAACCAAACTGGGAACAGTTGGGCTCGCCTTCCGTGGGGGTGGTTGGATTGTACCGCTAACTTGGGTTTCGACAAGGCTCAACCTACCAGCTGTTCGCAAAAGCCACCGTACATTAACAACCTCATACCTTCATTTCTTCTCTCGTTCCCAGTGCGAGGATGCCTTCCCGCAACGCCTGTACCGTCTCGCGTTGCTGCTCGTTGAGCGTGCCACTTCCGAGTGAATCGACCAAGGCCACCAGCTCGGCGGGTGTGTAGCATGGTGCCGGTCTGCTCTCCGGCAGGTGGAACCACCGCTCGACCTGGTTCATCGCGCGGTAGTAATCCGCCGCGATCGTGCCGTCATATAGGCGGGCATAGCCCAGCGTGGTATCCAAACGTTCATGTCCCAACAGGGATTGCACGCTCAAGGCTGGCGCACCCGCATTCAACAGCAACGTCGCACAGGAATGTCTCAGTTGGTGGGGCGTGATCTTGACCCCAGCCCGTCCGCTGTATGATTTCATCCGCACCTGGCAATACCGCAGGGTGAGCGGCTGGCGGCGATGGAAAAAGATGTGATTCGACGGTGGTTTGAGCGTGTTTCGCACCTCCAGCCAGGCTTGCAAGGCGGTTATGGTTACGGAATTCATATACACCAGCCGGTCCTTCAGCCCCTTGGACTGCTCGATGCGGATGCGTTTGTTCTCGAAGTGGATGTCCTCCATCTGCAACCGGCGCACTTCGCAGGTTCGCAGTCCACTGTACAACATCAGGTGCATCCAAGCGCGGTCCATGATGCCCATGCGCCGCGCGTTGGCGTGAGTGGCTTGCACCTCCCCTGCGTTGGCTTGCAAAAGGAGACCCAGTTCCGACACTGGCGCATCGCGCGGCAAACGCGGACTCATCTTCAACGGGCGCACCAGCAACATCCGCTGGCAGATCGAGACTCCGCTTTCCTCCAGAAACCGCAGAAAGGATTGCAGGCGCGACAAGCGGCAGTTGAGCGTGCCCCATGATAGCCCAGTTCCAGACTCGCATCCACATAGGCGAACCAAGCTTGCGGTGTGATGCCCAATGCGGTTTGCAAAGGCGCGGCAGATTGCATCCAACGCAGAGGAATGCGAATGGCGCTGAGCAATTCGAGGTTGCGCTTGAAGCGGTCTTCCGTGCGCCAGTTGCGTTGTTGGGAGGCGGCGAATTCACGCACGTGTTCGCACAATCCATCCGGCAGACCGCGCAAGTGATACTCCCAATTCACTCGCTGCGCAGAAACAGGTTTGCCCTGTTCTTCACCCAAAAACTCTGCCAGTCTGCACAGACCCTTATCGTATCCCCGCCGCGTGGATGAACTCAAAGATCGTTGCGTGAAGTGGAGGCGCACACGCTCCAAATCTGTGACGGGCTGAATGGTCCGATGGGGTTTGTTGAGATACCCAATGGCGCTGCGCACCGCCACCGAATATTGATGTACGGTCGAAGAACCATAGCCACACACTTGCAGCCATGCCCGAAATTCCTGGAAGAAGATGCGGTTCGCTTCGGACCACTGTGCAAACGGTGTGATGGTTGGATGGTTCGGTGTGGTGTTCTTAAAATGCTGGTGGCGTTGTCCGGTGCTGAGCGTCATGACGCACTCTCCACCAATGACAAACGCTCCATGATCTGCTCCATCGCGGCTTCATAATCCGCCTGCACTTGTTGGTCTGAGATGTGCAGATAGATTTCCGTGGTGCGGATGCGGGCATGCCCCATCAGTTTTTGGATTGTGGTGACTGGCACACGCGCTTCCACTAAATGCCTGCCAAACGTATGCCGCAGTTGGTGGCAGGTGATCCATATTTCGGCGCGTTGGCAGTACATAGCCAACTGCAATTGAATTCCTGTAACGGTGAGACGTTTACTGGAACGGTTCACGAACACGGCTTGTTCACTTCCATTGGGATGGATCTCCAGCCAGGCTTCAGGGCATTCAGTGCTTGCGAAGAGAGATACACCACGCGCTCTTTATCTCCCTTGCCATGCAGCCACAAACGTGGCAAACTGCCTGAAACAGAATACAGATACAGATCGTTCATCGACAGATTGCGGACTTCTCCTACTCGCAAACCGCACCTTAACATCAACAGAAACATGGCGCGATCTCGGCGCGAGTTGATCACAGCAAACAGACGCGCCAAGTCTTCATCTTTCACATCGCGCGGCAAGCGTCTTCCCTGATGGATGAAGTGTCTTCGCGGACGCACCGGGTTGGAAGGCGCATCGTCCGACATCATCGCCAGATACCGATAGAAGGAACACAAGGCCGCGATCCGGCGATTGATCGTGGCGATGGCATGACCTTTCTTCTGGCTCTGCTCGATGAACTCATCCACATCCTGCATGGTGACATGCCTCACGGATTTGGAGGAGCTGTTGAAGAATAACTCCAAGTCGCTTGTATAATGGATGGGTGTACTGCTGTGCGGCGCGCGGCGCCTCAGCCATTTCTGGAACTGCTCGATTTCTGATAACATGGACGAACCTCCTGGTGGTTGATTTGGATTTGGACCTTGGCGGGTTTCATCCAGATTATCATCGGGAGGCAGGTCAAACAAGACTTGTCTGACAATTACTTAATGTAAAGAAGATTCGGACCCGCAGTTGTATGAAACGGTGGTATTTTTGGAAGTCCAAGGGGAATTGGGAAGATATCAAAAGCGGCGCTGGAATGGCAAGTATGGGGAAATCTATACCTATCGCAACGCTAACCATTTACACTTGCGTGGTGGCACAGATACGCTGAAAGTCAACTGGGTGGAACTGACGATCACCCATGAAGCGACGGGCGAGCTCATTTACAAAAATGCGTTCGTCACAGATTTTGAAGTCTTGGAAACAACCGTCGAAGCCATTGCGCGCGACGGACGCGCGCGCTGGAAAATCGAAAACGAGAATAACAATATCCTGAAAACGAAAGGCTATCATCTCGAATACAATTTTGGACACGGATCGCAATTCCTGTCTTCGCTCTTGCTCAGTTTGAACTTGCTGGCGTTTCTCTTTCACACCGCCATGGGCTTGGTTGATAAAAAATACCAACTGTTGCGAAAAGAGTTGCACAAACGCCGCAAATTTTTTCGGCATGTCGAAGCCTTGTTCGAATATCTGCTCTTCGATTCTTGGGACTCGCTCTTTTCGTTTATGTGTCGGGGCTTGAACTCGACACCGGCTGATCGCTCCGCTCTCCCCATCCCTAACCTGACGATTGCGACTCCTGGCTTTCGGCGTTTTCTGATTCCTGGATACCCTTTTCCACCCTTCTGAATTGTTACCCACGACCGCAACTTTACCCAGTGCGGGCTTGGGATATCTCTTTTTCCAAGAACTTTATCCCCTCAGCAATTCCATATTTCGAATTGCTGGTAGGTTCATCTAAAGGACTCAGACTTTTTTGGCAGCGTCTCATTCACTGGTTGCCAAAAAATTGCTCACATTTTCATAATTGATATCCAGCCTTTAGTGCATCTTCATAAAACATCTTCACTGTATCAAGCGAATACTCATCCAGTTCTTTTCCCACCAGCGCTAATTTCTTAAGGATGTCATGGGTCACGGTGATCACATGACATCCGATCTCATCGGCATGAAAGATATTAAGCAATTCACGCGGACTGGCCCAGATCAATTCCTGAGTCTTATAAGGCGACATAATCTCCACAGCTTCTTTCATTAATGGCATCGGGTCGCGTCCAGTATCAGCAATGCGACCGGCAAAGACCGAAATATACGATGGCGCATGGCTTTCCAAGGCTTTGGAGATGACACGCACCTGTTCCAATGTCATTAATGCAGTTACGTTTAACTGTACACCTTCTGATGCCAGACGGCGCACCAAATCCACCGATGATTCGCGCCGGGTATTGGTTACAGGAATCTTTACATACACATTTTTAGCCCAAGCGGCAATCTTATGAGCCTGGCGCTCCATCTCGTCAAACTCGTCAGAAAATACTTCAAACGAAATCGGACGATCAACGATATGTTCCAAAACCTGGCGGGAAAACTTTTCATAATCGGAGATCCCGCTTTTACGCATTAGCGTCGGGTTGGTAGTGAAGCCAGTAATGTATGGATTACGGTAAAGCTCCAAAATACTATCCAATTCAGCGCCATCGGCAAAGATTTTCACCTTCAGTTGTTCAATTTTTTTCATTCCTATTATCCTTTCAAAATAATATCAGCTAAACCCACGGTATCCTCCACTGTAAAATCAGCAGGCGTGCCTTCGTAGGCTTCGGCGTAGTGATAATCGACAAAAATCGTTTTTAGACCAACAGCCTGTCCGGCGGCAATGTCCTTCCAACGATCCCCCACCATCCAACTATTCAAAAGATCCAAATTGTGTTTATTTGTGGCTTGTAGAATCAAACCAGGCTTGGGTTTACGGCACTCACAATTATCCCCATTATCGTGATAGCAAACAAAAATCTCCCGGACAGGCAATTTGGATTGAATTAACGCATTGAAAGACTCCACTATTTTGCGAGATTGCGTACCTCGGGCCACATCCGGTTGATTGGTGATGCCGATCAAAACATAACCTGCTTCCGCCAACCGCGCCAGAGCCGTAATGGATCCCGGTAGAATTTCCAACTCATCCAATCGAGCAGGCGGATAGGGCTTACCATTCCGCACCATTGCACGATTGAGGATACCATCGCGGTCGAGAAAAACCGCAGGCAAACCAGTCATTACTTAACCGATTCCCACTTGGTCTGCACCATCTTCAAACGTGGATGTGTCACCAGCAAGTGCTGGACCACCGAATGGAAAGCCTCGGTATGCGGTGTAATATGGTCTGGGTGAACAGTGGGAATAATTACACAGGCATCAGCCACTTGGGCAGTATAGCCGCCATCGCGCCCCACCACACCAATGATTTTCGCATCCACTTCCCTGGCTAACTGCAACGCCAAGACCAGGTTCGGGCTGACATTCTTCTCCAGGTTGCCACCACCCACAGAGAACACCATAACCACATCTTTTTCGTTCAAATGACTGACTTCCAACCAGGCACGGAAAACGCTTGCCCAGCCTTCGTCATTCGTACGAGCAGTCAATTCAGACACATTATCCGTCGGCGCGTATGTTTCGATCCCGACGATCTTTCGGAAATCATTGACAGCATGTGAAGCATTTGCTGCACTCCCACCCACACCCAAAACAAAAAGGCGCCCGCCTTTTTCGCGAGTCTGGACCAGTACATCGACCATCTTTTCAATAACAGCAGCATCCAATTTTTTTAGGATTTCAGTCGCCTCGGCAATAAATATTTCAGTGAAATTCATAATTTTTTCCTTTCGAGAAATTGATCGGGGTCATTTGTGAGGAGTTCGTCTAATTCACGCAGGCCCTCAAAAGAACCTATTTCATAAAAACGTTGTTTGACCTCGTAAGCCAGCAGACTTTGTTCTGCCACTAATTTTTGATAGATTTCAGCCAGGTCAGATCTCTGGTCTTCAGACATGGATATGAACACATCAGGACGGAACAAGCCTAAGCCATAATCAATAAAATCCATAGATGGGGTACGGTTTTTCTTGTCGTAACGCAGGATCTTGTTTTCAGCCATTTCGACATTGCTCGTATCCCATTTCCCCTGATTACGATAGACCGTCATTAATCCCGGCTGGTCTTCAGCATCGAAAAAAGCCTGAATATTAGCGTAATCACATGGAAGATAAGAGTCGCCATAGAGGACAAAGAATGGGCCAGCCACCAGTTTCAATGTTTGACGAATCGCTCCCCCAGTCCCCAACGGGCTATCGCCATCAAAAACATATTTGACATCCAGGCCGAAGCGACTACCGTCGCCGACAAAATCGCGGATCATCTCGCCCTTATACCAGGCAGAGATAACAATTTTCCGAATTCCTCGTGAGTGCAGGAGTAATAATTGGTGCGCGATAAATGGCTGATTACCCACCTCGACCAAGGCTTTCGGTATTTTTTCCGTGATCGGACGCAAGCGGGTGGCAAGTCCACCTGCCAGAATAATAACAGGGTAGAGGTTCATCCGATTAAAGTTTTTGTTCCTTCAAAATCGAAGCGGAAGCGGACCTCTTCCAATCCGGCTTTAGCCATTGTATGACGTAAACGGTTGCGATCCTCCGCATAGAACATCAGGAAACCACCACCGCCCGCGCCGACTAACTTTCCGCCCAAGCCACCATTTTTCATACCAAGCTCATACCATTCGTCAATCTGGGGATTGCTCATACCCTGCGAACGTTTACGTTTATGTTCCCAATGTTCGTGCATCAGCGTGCCAAATTCAGAGGTTTTTCCAGTCACCAGAGCTGCCTTACTGCGCAGCCCCAGGTCTTTTACGTAGTGCATGTTGTTGAGCATTTCTTGTTCCATGGCCTTACTGCGCTTGTCTTGATCCTTTAGGATATTTGAAGCACTGCGTGAAAAGCCGGTAAAAAAAAGCAATAGATTATCTTCAAGGTCGAACAATGTATCCATGCTGATCTGCAATGGATAGGCATTAACCGAATCATCCTGATTAAATTCAAAACAGGTGATGCCGCCATAAGCTGCAATATATTGATCCTGCTTGCCGATGGGTTCCTTCAGAATATCCAATTCAATTTCGCAGGCAAGATGCGCCAACTCATCCGGCAAAAGTAACCGGCGGCGGTGGGTATACAAGGCTTTGAGCAAGGCAGTAGTGAAACTGCCCGATGAGCCAAGCCCGGTACCAGAGGGGATATCTGCCAACGTGGTAATCTCAATTTGGGGGGTCTTAAAATCCAACATACGGATAGCTTCCCGGATAATGGGATGCTGGATTTCGTTCAGTCCTTCAACTTTTTCGAGTTGAGAATATTTTAGAAAGATACCGGCCGTGAAGGGTCGCATGACCGTGACATACACATACTTGTCAATCGCCGCGGCGATCAGAAAACCACCAAACTTCTGATAATAAGAGGGCAGGTCAGTGCCACCGCCGCCGAGTGAAATACGAAGCGGGCTACGTGTGATGATCATATCCAGAGTCCTTGTATATATTTTCCACAATGACAAGCGCCGCACGCGCATCCATTAAATTCGCAGACGGTTGGCGATGCAGGCGAATATCTTCCATAAATTCAGAGAACTCCAATGCCCATGAGTTATCGCCGCGCGGATATTCCCAAACTGTCGTATCGGGCGGTCCCATTTCAGGGAGCATTTTGTAAAAGGATAATTTTTCCACGCCATAACTGCCACCCAAGCCTTCCATGTGAAGTTTGGCGTTTTTTCCGTAAACTTCCAGGGAGAATATGTTTTTCCATTCAGTACAACTGACATGCAGGAAGGCAGTTTGTTTTTTCGCAGTCTTCAATAACATGAAGCCATTATCGTCAACCGGCATATCCCAATAATAGGTATGTGCAAATCCTTCAGTTGAAACAAAGTCACCCATAAACCAGCGCGACAGGTCTATAAGATGCACGCCCTGATCAATTAATTCACCACCCCCAGAAAGCGCCGGGTCGGCACGCCATTCGCGATCATAGCCGATACGCCCGCCATGTCCATAACGTCCACGGATGAACATAAGTTCGCCAAGTTCGCCTGCATCCAAAAGTTCGTGCGCTTTGAGCAAAGCCGGATGGTAACGATGATTAAAACCAACCCGTACCAAAACATCGTTTTTCTGAGCGGCACTGATCAATGTGTCAAGCTCTGTGACATTACGAGCGGCTGGTTTTTCCACAAGGATGTGTTTGCCTGCGTTTGCGGCTTCAAGGCTGGTTTCTACCAACGCCTGATTGGTGGTGGCAACGATGACAATATCCACATCTTCGCGCTGAATGGCAGAGCGCCAGTCGGTAGTCGCTTCGATGTCAGGATAGGACCGTGCCAGTTGTTGCGCGCGACCAGTCTCAAGGTCCGCACAGACGCGTAAACGCGCGCCCTGCAGTGCCTTGGCGCGTTTCTGTCCAATTAATCCACAACCTAAAATTGCAACGCCGGGAATTTTATTCATACATCACCCCAATCCATGCCGCGATCCTTGGGCACGATGCGACGTAAAGTATAGATATCATTGCTTTTCAACTCTTCCAAATGTTCCGGGAATTTTTTCCATGGGTCCCACACGGCGCTGATGAGTTTACCAGTTATGCCGTCACTTAGGGCAGATGCCAAAAACACTGCGAGTTCAGCGCCTCGTTCAAGCGGCGCGCCACCATCCACTTTTTGTTTTAGGGAACGTTCATAAAATGATCTTCCCACCTTCTCAGGTCCAGCCTCCAGCACTTCATCAAGCAGGCGGGTGTTGAGCGCACCGGGGGCAATGGAATTTATATCAATACCACTCGCCTTGACCTCTTCAGCCAGCGTCTCCATAAATCTCACAATCCCAGCCTTTGAGGCGGCATAGGCGCTAATAAATGGCAACGGCGCGGTCGCGCCACCACCAGAAAGCTGGATGATCTTCCCGTACTGGTTGGCACGAAAATGTGGCATAAGCGCCCTGGCAACCAAAATCGAACCCAAAAGATTTACTTCAATTGCCTGCACCCACTCATCCCAATCCACGTCTTCAATTGAGCCTTTGGGGCCATACATACCCGCATTATTAACCAGGATATGGATTTGAGGAAAGTTAGCCAAAGCAAAAGAGACGACTTGATCAACGTCAGCACGTTTCGATACATCTGCGCGCATCACTTCCACCCTTTGGCCTGTCTTGCAAAGACCCTGTAGCTCTGTCTGCACCTCAAGCAATTTCGACTTGTCACGGGCGCACAACAAGACATTGGCTCCGGCCTGCACATAAGCACGCGCGATCACCTTGCCCAACCCCTGATTTGCACCCGTAATTAAAGCCGTGCGGTTCTCAAGCGAAAAGCTCATGCTTGTACCGCCTGCCCCACACTCACATAGGTCACATTCGATAAAGATCCAAACGAGGCACCCAGGAAGCGATTCGCATCTATTACCAGCGGTCTACGCAAGACGGATACAACTTCATGATTCGCGACCGTGCGATAGTCGGGCCACTCTGTTGCTACAACCAAAGCATCCGCATCGCGTGCGGCTTCAATTGGCGAGGCACATAGGTGAATGTTGGCAAGTTGTTCTGGTAAACTTTTTACAGCCGGGTCATGTGCTTGTACTGTGGCGCCCTGCTCCAAAAGCCATTGACACAACTCAATGGCACTGGAGCGACGCAAAGTGTCTGTGCCGGGCTTATACGTTAAACCCCACACAGCAATGGCCTTGCCTGCAAGATCGCCCAACAACTGTGCGAGACGACGGCGTGACCAGTTTTTATGCGCATCGTTACTGGCGCGCACAGCCGGGACAAGGTGGATCGGTAAATCGTGCTCCTTGCCCAGTTTGGTCAAAAAGGTGATATCGCGGGCAAGCGTGCCGCCCGCAAAGGCGCCGCCTGGACCGAGATAAGCCTTGGGTCCAATACGCGCTTCGGATTTTAATCCGCGCTCGACTTCTTTCGCATCAGCGCCAACTTGTTCACAAATCGAGGCAATTTCGTTGATGAATGTCACTGAAGTTGCCAGGAACGCATTCAGCGCATGCTTGGTCATCTCAGCGGATTCGACTGACATCCATTCAATGTGGTCTGTGAAAGGCGCCAGTAATTCGGCAAAGATTTCGCGGCTTGGCTCTGTGCGCGTGCCAATCACAACGCGGTCTGGTTGTGTGAAAACAGAAATGGCTTTCCCCAGGCGTAAATTTTCGGGAGAATATGAAAACGATACATCCATACCGGGGTACGACTGAGCAAACATGGCTTCCAAACGTTTGCTGGTACCCACTGGCAGTTGAGAAGAGATCAATATATGCTGACCAGCTTCAAGTTGAGAAAAGAGGCGGGATACGCGTTCGACAACGTAATCCACATCGGCGTTATCGTCATCGTCCACAGGCGTATCATAGGTCACCCAAATTATTTGAGCTTCATGGACAGCCTTGGCAGGATCGGTGAAAAAATCAAGTGTGCCAGATATTAATCCTTTTTTAACTAGATCATCCAAACCAGGTTCAAAGAGCGGCGGTTTGCCATTTTTTAAATTGGCGATGATTGTTTCATCATAATCCAGACCTATAACTTGATGCCCGCCAGAAGCCAGACAAGCGGCAGTAACGGTGCCGAGATGCCATAAACCAAGAACACATACTTTCATTAGCGTTGCTCCAAAAGCCAGTGATTGGCTTGTAAATATTCCAGTGTGCGGATAATGCCTTGTTGGATAGTTAGCTTGGGTTGCCAGCCAAGTTTCCGTATTTTAGTAGTGTCAAGAAAAATAAACGGATTATCCCCGATCCAGCCGCGTTCGCCGCCGGAATAGATGCGTTGTGGGTTGAGTCCCAAATGATCACAGATCCAGCCAATAGAATGGTTTACTTCAACATATTCATCGGTACCCAGATTGAAGATGTTGACTTTTTCCTGTGCCTTATCGATGGCAAATAAAATGGCGTCAATGCAGTCTTGTATATAGAGATAGGATTTGCGTTGACGACCATTGCCAAGGACATGTAACTCATCAGGATTTTGGAGCAGGTTTTTATAAAAATCGAAAACATGCCCATGCGAATAGCGCTCGCCCAGGATTGAAACAAAACGAAAAATATACCCCTGAAAGTTATACCCTTCGCAATAGGCTTGGATCAAGCCCTCGCCTGCCAGCTTGGAAGCACCGTAAAGGGAAGTTTGGATGGGGAAGGGGGCATCTTCTGGGGTCGGAAATACTTGTGCCTCCCCATAAACAGAACCCGTGGATGAGAAAGCAATGCGCCGAATATTGTTGGCGCGCATGGCTTCCAATACATTATAGGTTGCGATCGTGTTCTGTTCGAGATCCTTACGCGGATGCTCGGTACCAAAACGGACATCCGCATTGGCGGCAAGGTGAAAGACAAATTCGGCGCCCTGCATGGCTTGGGTGAGAGATGGAAGATCAAGAACATCAGCGCGGACCAAAGTAAAAGCAGGCAAATTAAGCGCCAAGGCGATGAATTCTTTCTGACCAGTGGAAAAATTATCATAGCCTGTAACAGTATGGCCGTTTGCAAGCAGACGGTCAACAAGATTGCTCCCAATAAAACCTGCACAGCCAGTAACAAAGTAATGCAAATTAAATTCCTTTCTGGTCGACCGGCATAATAGGGATTGGGCGAGGTGTAAGTGTTAGACCAATAACAAGATTCAAAGTTTGTATAGGTATAAATGGGAATGGAAACAGCGTGCGATTTTTTATTTCAAAGTAAGGTTTAAGTTCTTCCAGAATTTCAGCCGCGAGATTAATGTGTTCACGACTAATGAACCATTTATATGATTGGTTATACCGCTTTTCAAAGATACGTTGTGCTGAAATGCGGCGGGCAAGTCCATATGCCAAACCTCCCTCGCATGGAATAACAACTGAAAAAACCCCTTTTTGCTTATCGATCAGACGGTAGATTTCCCGAATTGCTGCCGGCAGGTTAGGCAAATGCTCAAGCACATGGACCGCTAGAGCACGATCAAAATACCCATCTTCAAACATTGTCAGAGGTTCTTGACAGTCATGCACAATTGCCCGCACATCGGGGAAAGCCTGATGAATAACTTCCACCATATTCTCGCGTACATCAAGGCAAAAGTAGTTTTTACGCTGCTCTGGAGTTAGAACTTCATACTTAAGATGTTCTCCTAATCCAGCGCCAATTTCAAGAGTCCGATCAAAATTGGCGGGAGCATGTTGTACTGGATATCTATGATTAAACTCATCAATAATACTATAACGTGACGGCAACACAACATGCCAATGCGCCATGAAATCATCAGATATGCGTTGTTGTTCAGCTGTTAATGGGGGAAATATTTTCGGCCATTTATTTTGTATGGTCATAATAAGTGCTTTCTTGTTTCGTAAATAACATACTATTTTGGACTAATCAATTCTTGCTTTATATTAAAAAGCGAAAAGAGTTATTCGTCAAAATTCACTTTTCGATCGACAATATTTAGGGGCCGGTGTTTAACTTCATCATAGATCCGTCCAATATACTCCCCCATGAGCCCGAGACCCAGGAGTTGTATGCCTGAAAAAAACGTGATGGCGACAACTGTTGTTGGCAAGCCAGGTGTCAGGTTAACGCCCCAAAGTTTTTGTGCAAGATACCAGACGCCCAAAAGAAAACTGAATCCTGCAATTACTATTCCCATGAACGACATTAACTGGAGTGGGCGGCTGCTAAAACCGATTAAACCATTTAGCCCGATCTTCAAGGAGCCGGTTAATCGGTTGTATTTGCCCTTGTCAGCAAAACGTTCGTCGCGGTCGTATTCTATGAAAGTTTGTTTAAAGCCGACATAAGCAACGAGTCCACGCAGAAAGCCGTGCGTTTCATTAAGTTCGCGGAGTTCTTCAATAACGCGGCGGGTCATGATCCGAAAGTCACCGGTATCGCGTGGAATCGCCACGTCGCTCAACCTATTGATAACGAAATATCCGAAAGCAGATACCACCTGCTTGACCCATGTTTCCCCTTTTCTTGAACGGCGTTTGGCGTATACAACTTCATAGCCTTCTTTGAGTTTTTCGTACATGGGCCCGATCAACTCTGGTGGATCCTGGAGATCCACATCAATTGTCACACATGTACTGCCCTTTGCTCGAAACAACCCTGCTAGGGTGGCTGCAGGTTGTCCAAAGCGGCGGGAAAATACCAATAACTTGACTGCCGGGTTGCGGTTAATTTCTTCGAGAATGATCTCTTCGGTTTTATCAGGAGAAGGGTCAAGAGCGAAGATTACTTCATAGGTAATGCCTATTTTGCTCATCACAGATTCCAACCGCGATAGAAATGGACGAATACCGCGCTCTTCTTTATAAACAGGAACAACAACCGAGATTATTAGAGGTGCCGAGTCGTTTTTCTTTTTATCTTTATACATGTACTAACCTTGTTTATTAAGTCTGGATACTACGAAAGGACATTGTATCTGTAGGGAAAGCCCGAAGCATCATTTTCAGCGAAATTATACCCTTGTTTAAACTGATATAAAGACATTGCGAATTGCATCACGGGAAAAGTTACTATGGGAAGTAACGTTGCATCAGGGAAAAT
>JBDTWO010000120.1:0-14678 GCA_040006635.1 Chloroflexota bacterium | reverse complement strand
AATTTGGACATTTCGGCATCACTCTATTTTAGCCCATCATTTTGGACACTCTCGATTTATACAGCATCATAAACTCAAACCTTCCTCACCCCATCCCCGACTCGGATCATCCCACCCTGCACCACCCGCGCATTGACCCCGCGTAAGCGGAGCGGCTTGCCATCCGGCGAGTTGACGAACTTGTGCGCTTCCACGCCGAAGCGTTGTGAAAACTTTGCACAGCCTGTATGCGGCTGGACAGAGATTTCCAGAATCGCTGAACCGATGGCAATCTGTGTCTCAGCTGGTAGATTAACTTCGCTCAAATCCATATCCACATATAACTGATCACCAGCCAATGACCAGCGCTCTGCGCTTTGTGCGATCAATGCCAAAGCGCGGGAATTCATCAACGTGATCTGCGCCTGCGGGTTTGCCGAACCATCTGGCATGATCTTGCTGCCGCGCATTTTCCAAGTGTCACCGACCAATCCAACTTCGGTATTGAGTTCACCCTCTTCGATAATTTCACGCGCATCAATATCAGGTCGGCGCACGATCAATTTCAATACACCCTGATCCTGCGGCGACTGGCGGATATGCTCCAACCCAGCTTCAAGTTCTGTCTTTGTCAAATGCGTTAACGGTTCCATAAAATTTAATTCTCCTTATGATGATAAAATCTCTTACATAACCTATGGCTGAAATTCAACTTCACAACGTCAGTTTGAACTATTCTACCCCGGCACGCGAACCTGTGAGCCGCATCTTTGAAATTCGCCGCGGACGCAATATGGAAGACCTGCCCGTCGAGATCGGTAAACACGTCAATGCGCTCGATCACGTGAACCTCACGATCCCTGATGGGCAAACGTTTACTGTGGTCGGTCCTTCCGGCTGCGGCAAGAGCACGCTGCTGCGCGTGGTGTCTGGCATCGCGAACAATTATTCCGGTCAGGTGCTGTACGACGGCGAAGATGTGCAGGACATTCCGCCGAAAGATCGTTACATCGGCATGGTTTTTCAGAATTACGCGCTCTATCCGAATTTCGACAACGAGGGCAACCTGTCCTTTTTCTTCCGCATGCACAAGATCAGCGATGAGAAAACCCGCGAGCGCATCCAATACACATCCGACCTCATGGGCATTGGGTTCGACAAACTTCTGCCGCGCAATCCCAAAACGCTTTCGGGCGGCGAGAAGCAGCGCGTGGCGATCGCGCGCGCCATCGTCCGCGCACCGAAATTATTTTTGTTGGATGAGCCACTTTCGAGCCTCGATGCCAAGCTCCGCCTGCAAACCCGCACCGAGATCAAACGCCTGCTCCATCAATTCGGCATCACCAGTTTATATGTCACCCACGATCAAACCGAAGCCATTGCGCTCGGCGATCAGATCGTCGTGATGCATTCAGGACGCATCGAGCAAGTCGGGACTTATCAGGATTTGATGGAGAATCCCGTCAGCGAATTTGTAGCGGGATTTTTGGGACTGCCGCCGATGAATCTGCTCCCCAGCGGTTCGATCTCAGGGAACAAGCTGGTTCTCGGCAATTATCTGATCCCACTCTCGAGCCGAGTCTACCCACTCGTCGCCAATGGACAACTTGTCACGCTCGGATTTCGGCGCGAAGCGGTAAAAGTTTCAGTGGAGCAAAGCTCCGGCACTGGGATCCAGCTACGGGGTGAGGTTGAAGCGCTTGAACCTGATTATGCCCAACGCAATCAAATCGTCTACATCCGCGATGGCTTATGGAATTATTCTGGTCTATGTCCGCTGGATCTGAAACTAAGGCTTGGGCAGATCGTCCATGTGGAGCTTGACCCCGAACGTTTATATTTCTTCGATACAAAATCTGGTTTGCGGCTATAGCCTCGCGCTGAGCGGAGATGCGGTTTTTGCATCGCAGACGAAGCGCAGTTCCAAGCTCAAGAAAATTTCTTCCATCTCGCGATCAAAATTTCGACGCGCACGCGCACACGGCTGTCGCCATCAGCAATTGCCCAGGCTGAACGCGTGGCGCGTTTGGTATCTTCGGTCAAACCCACAAAATCCTGCCAGTCGTCATCTACAAATTCTTCCATTTCACTCGGCGTATCCCACGAATAAAAAAGCGGAAAGAGTTCATCCTGCTCGCGCTTGAACCAGCCGCGCTTTTCGACTGCCTTCATCGCCTCATTCGCCGCAAGATCACCGTTCGTTTGCGTGGGCAGATCTTCCACACGCCCCGTGCGCTTGACCTCGCGCAATGAGACAACTTCCACGCGCCAATTATCCGCCAGCGGACGCATATCGATCAAGATTCCATCCGGGGTAAGCACGCGCCGAATTTCTTCCAGAGCATGCACCATGCTCTCAGGGTCAATACATCAGAGCGACCACGCCAAGATCGCGATATCAAATTTTTCTTTGGTGAACGGCAAATATTCAGAGTCGGCACATGCCAACGTAACTGTGGATTCAACACTTACCGGGCGATCCACTTTTGCCACGCGCAGCGAATCATGCTCGAGGTCAACACCAACAACGGACTTTGCATCCTTCGCATATTGCCAGGTCAGCCGTCCTTCCCCACAGCCGATCTCCAACACGCGCTTGTCTTTGAGGTCCACGAACTTGTGCAAATATTTCATTTCATAGCGGTCAGGGTCTTTTTGCAAACTCATAGTCCCACCCGCTCACCGTTCGAATAGACATTGAAGCGATGCTTGCGCGCATACCCGATCAACGTGATCCCATACCGCTCCGCCATCTCGATCGAAAGCGAACTCGGCGACGTGCGCGAGATCAAAATGGGAACCTGCAAACGCGCAGCTTTTTGCAACATCTCAGAACTGATGCGCCCGGTCGTCATCAAGATGCGTTTTTCGGGAAACACATTTTGCATCAAACACAACCCTGCGATCTTATCGAGCGTGTTGTGCCTGCCGATATCCTCCGCAGACAACAAAACTTTTTCTCCATCACTCAATATGGATGTATGGACTCCGCCCGTCTCACGATACAACTCCTGCGACTCAAACAGCATCTCGACTAAATCCCCGATCGCCTCAGGCTGGACCGTGAGCCTGTTCGCTGAAAAAGAGACATTCGGCTTCGCTAACAGATCCACCGCGGTGACACCGCCGGTGCAACCCGATGTCCGCCGCCAATTCGTAGGTTGTTCTGCTGCGTGGTTAAGCCACACATCCACGTTATCGCCGTGTTCGCAGACACGCACATCTGAAACCTCGTCCATGGATTCGAGGATGCCTTCGTTATACAGAAACCCAACCGCTAATGCTTCGAGGTTGACAGGCGTACACATAAAGCTCAACCATTCCTTGCCATTCACTGTCAATGAGACCGGTGTCTCAACGATAGTCTCTGCGTCGTGATGTTCCCATTTCTTGAATTCGTAACGCTCATACTGAATTGCTTTTTGAGGGGCGATCATTTTTTCTCCAACCGATAATGGTCACTGGCTTCCACATTTTTATGCTTCTCCGAGTTGCGATGCACTTTATAAAATATATCCGGGTCAGCTAAAAACGCGCCGAGACAGGCATCAGTGCAAAGCAGAATTGTTCTGCCATGATATTCAGTGCGCGGAAAATAGGCAGGGTCAGTATCACGAAATATCCGCCCACAGAGGGTAACGAATTTTTGTGAGTGGGATTTGTCTTTTGGTAACATGAATTATTGTTCAACAAGCACTACTTCACTTCCGCAATGAAGACTTCGAATGCGCCGATGTGCAATTTTTGGGAATGAAGGTCGGCATTCGATCTGACTGAACTGGAAAAGAGGACATGGAGATTGTGATCGTTTATTTCTTTTGTGTTCGACAAGTCCAAGTCCAGTGAATGTTTAGAGAAATTCAAGACGACCAGGGCAGTCTGTCCGCTGGAGACACGCAGGAAGGCAAAATAATCTTCGGCGGTGTCTTGAAGCGGAATATATTCGCCTTCGATCAGGGCAGGTGCGTTTTTGCGAACGCGTAGAATGTGCTTGTAATAATTAAGCAGGGAACTCGGGTTGTGATGTTGGTCCTTGACGTTGATGCCTGTTTTGTAGTTTGGATTTACGGGCAACCAAGTCGCAACGTCCACCGGTGAAAAGCCACCGTTGGGGTTGTTCGACCACTGCATCGGTGTGCGGTTTCGATCGCGAGTCATCTCGGCGGTGCGTTGCATGGCTTCATCGGGATGCACACCCATGTCGGTGACGATGGCATGGTAATACCAGGAGCCCATCGTATCTTTGACTTGCGAGATGTCGGTGAGCATGTAATCGGTCATGCCGATCTCTTCGCCGTTGTAGAGGAAGGGCGTGCCTTTGAGAGTCAACACCAGCGCGACATGGAGACGTGCCAGGTCAGCATCGTGCCCCTTATCGCTAAAATGCGAATACACGCGTGAAGAATCATGATTGCCCAGAGTATTACAAGCCCAGCCTTTAATAGAGAGAGCTTCCAGCTGAGTCAAACGTTCCTTTTGGTTGCGCCGAATGTGGGTCGGAGTGAGGCGTTCCGTCCGCATGAGGGGGAAGTTGAAGACCAGTTGAAGTTCATCGTCACCGTTGCCCATGTAGTCGATGTTGTCGTCTTCGCCAACCAGCATGCGGTCACCGTCATATTCATCGAGGACGGCACGTAGTTCTTTCATGAGGTCGTGCAAGCCGGGTCCGCCCCACTGATACTTGAACATATCGAACCAATATTTCTCTTTGAGCTTGTGTTCTTCAGATGTTTTGGCAAGTTCAGAAAAACGACGGAGTTCAGCCAGGTTCATCGGCACCGCGTGCGGGGTGAGATCTGGGTCTTCATAAATTGTGCCGATGGCATCGAGGCGATAGCCATCCACGCCGAGATCGAGCCAGAAACGCGCCGCATCCCACATGGCATTTTTCACTTCAGGGTTATGCCAGTTGAGATCGGGCTGCTGCTTCATGAAGTAATGATAATAATATTGATTGCGCTCAGGTGCGTACGTCCATGCATCGCCGTCAAAACAGGATTGCCAATTGTTCGGCGGCGTATCGACCCAGACGTACCAATCGGCTTTGGGATTATCGCGGCTGGATTTTGACTCAAGGAACCACGGATGCTCATCGGAGGTGTGATTCAACACGAGGTCTAGAATGACGCGGATGTTCCGCTTATGCGATTCGGCGAGGAAGGTTTTGAAATCCTGCAACGTGCCGTACTCCGGGGCAACATCACAGTAATCAGAAATATCGTAGCCACAGTCCCAATTCGGTGACGGAAAATGCGGCGAGAGCCAAAGGGCATCGATACCGAGGTCTTTGAGGTAATCAAGTTTTTCGGTGATACCTTTGAAATCGCCGATGCCATCGCCATTGCCGTCTGCAAAGGAGCGGGGATAGATCTGATAAAAAACTGCGGTTTGCCACCATTTAAGTTTTGTCATTTTGCCTCTATTGAGTTTGAAGTTTTCCTACGATTTTAACGCACGGTCTGGTGAATACTTCATCTTGGTGCGGAGCATCAGGGAGTTCAGTCGTTAAGTCCTGCCCGGGGAAATGTAAATTCTCGTGCATATCCAGGCGCCATTTAGGGCAATCGGTCACATCATAGACGATGCCGTTATAGGCAATGAATTTGCGTGAGCCGCGTTCACCCATATTGCGGCGAAGTTCCATTTCGGTAACGATGCGGTCGGGGATGGTCATAAAGCTATTATATATAAAAGCCTCCCGGTTGGGGGAGGCTTTTATCTTAATTATCCTATTTGGGATGATCTTCCTTCGGTTTTCGAAAGTCTGGAGCTTGATGCTGACCGGCATCCTCATCGTTATGTCTTTCGCGGATGGATTTGCCGTCGCATTTGCCGGTGATATCGATCACCTCGCCAGAACGTGAATACTGCAGATCGCATGTCCAGCGTCCGGTAACTGCAGTCTGAATAACGAATTGGTCCAGACCCGCATCATATGAACCAGTTCCAGTCATAATAAAATTATTGGTAAGCGCGCACTTGTTCATTTCAATATCATACCCGCTTGCGTTGGGTGCAAAATTCAATGTGCCGCCATAGGTACAGCCAACCGCAGTGGGTGTGAAACTGTCCCAGTAATAGAACTCGGGCAGGTAATAGATCTCGGTTTCCACGGAAGATAAAGCTTTGTATGGGCTTTTGAATCCAGCCGCAAAGCGTGGTGCAAGCGGCACAAAATCATCCATCACGAAGCCATCGCAAACGATCTCGCGCTCGGCCGGGACAACGTCATTGACGAGAAAGTCTGTGATGATGGCGTCGGGGCAGGCATTGCCGCGCCCAAAGATGACATGAGGTCCGTTATTCTGTGTGATGAGATAACCGTCTGCAAGATGTTGATAGACGTTAATGCCGTTCCCAACTGGCGTGGCAGGGTCAGCGGTTGCGCCAAGCACGAAGGTTGGGACATTGTCCAAAGTAAGGTAATTGGGACGAGTCAGATCGGTAGTGGCACCGGGCCAGTAGGCACAGGGCAGGTCGGCATAGAGGAGAGAAGCGAGGCGTGGGATAGAGGCTTCAAATGGGTCTCCAGCGCGCAAATACTTTTCGGCTTTCTGATCGGGAGTATTGCCTGGATATCCATAATCCTGACATTCAACGCCGTAGTATGCAGCATCTGAGAAATACGGGCTGGGGATCACATCTAGTGTTTGGGGGTCAACTCCCAAATCGAGGTAAAACAAACGGGCAAGCGGAACGGGGTCCGCTTTGGATGTGAATGCAGCGAGCGCGCGCACGAACAACATGCGGTCACTTTCGTTATACATCTGACTGGTGGTGACAAACTCAAGATTGTTGAGCGTAAATTTTCGTTTTGCAAATCCGCCTGCAGGCAGCGGGAAGTTGAAGGATATCGGACCTTTTTTCAAAGCGGCCGCCAATATATCGTAGCCAGCCAGCGGTCTGCCGTTCATATCCTTGCGGCAGTTGGGATCATCTTTGCAGGCAGATAACGACGCAACCAAAGTGTCGTTGAACGCCTGCGCCTGTTTGGCATAATAATCATTTCCGTTGAAAGTCAAGTCAACTGTGCCATCGAGGATCAGACCGGCGAGATGATCGCTGTGGGCTGCGGCATATGTCTGTGAATATTGCGTGCCATAGCTTTCGCCATATAACCAAAGCTTTTCATCGCCAACCAGTTGGCGGAAATATTCAAGATCTTCCGCTGCCTGTTTGGTGCCGAGGTACGGCAATATTTCAGGGTTGCTGGTTTCGCCGACACAACCTGCGCTGAAAGCACTCGCGTTCTGTTTAAGCGCAATTTCCTGTTTTCTCGTAACGCCCCTGGCGTCTTGCTGGTAATAGATATTTGCCGCATACGGACAGGCTTGATCGCCAGATAACCCAATTCCGCGTTGGTCAAAGAAGACAATATCAAAAGCTGCGGGGATGCTCGGGTCAAAACCAGATAGATAGGAATCTGCAGATGCGATACCGGAATAGCCCGGTCCGCCGGTTGCGGTGACAAACATCCCTTTCCGCTGACCAGACGCTGGAAGTACAGCAAATGTCACCATGATGGTACGAGTATCACTGGAATTGAAGTGATCAAGAGGGACTTCAATGGTGACACAGGTAAACAAACTGCCATCAAAACAAGAATAACCACCTAAGTCAGCATATATGTTTTGGACAGGCGCGTTTTGTTGATTGCCCGGCGTGGCAAACGGTGCAGCTGCAATGGAAGAAAGCAAGAGCGCGATGATAAAAAATAATCGCGCAGGTGAAAGTAGATTAATCTTCATAATTTTTATCCTTATAAAATTTCAGCAATGATTAACTGCAACAAGCATGCTAAATTATAAGGTAGACTGGCAAAGAAAAGAACATTAAAAGGTTACACAAATCAAATCTCTTAATAGATTCCTGATGATCTTCAATCAATGAACAGTTTACTCGGAATACTTGAAAGGGTTAACCCATAACCATAGTAACCCCAAACCAGTGACAACACCGATCACCGCCGCAACCCACGGAACACCAGCTTGGGCAAAACCTGCATCAAAGGCAATGCTCTCACCAATGACCCAGGCAGAAATGGAAGTAATCATCCACACAGTAAAGCGGGAAAATGATAAGGCTTTTCTTAATTCCAGAGCAGTTGCAAGTCCTATACTTCCGCCCATAAAACATCCAAATACAATACCTGCCTGCCACCATTCATCCACAATTCGATAGGTAAGTAAAGCCCCCAACCGGGCACCGAGGGTAAAACCAATACCAGTTAGTGCAATCCAGCCAACTGAAATGGTCAACCTGCTACGACTCTTCAAAACCAACCATTGAGAAAATCCAATTATGGACCCAAACACCAAATCCCCAGCGACCATTCCTGCGACTCCGGGTATAAAGGTTGAGATCAAGCCATCATCGGTTGCGCCGAGATAGCTACCACAAATAAAACCGATCAGATTGAACGCGATCCATTTGAGATAAAAAGTCAAGTTTTGCATAAGATTTACGATTATAAATTCTTTTTTTGCAAAACCTCCATCATTTACACAACAAATTTTCTAGCAATCCAAAGCTGTTAAATAAACACATGGCGCACAATAGTGCGCCATGTACCACTACAATTCAAAACTTCCGATCTACCAAAGTTTGATTACCTGTCCGACATAGATCAGGTTCGCGTTCTTGATTTTTGGGTTGAGCCCCAATAACTTCTCAACGGTCGTCCCATACTTGTTGGCAATAATCCTGAGCGTGTCGCCTTTTTGGACGATGTAGGTCGAGACACCGTATGGGACCGTGATCGCCTGCCCAACGTAGATCAAGTTGGAGTTGGAGATCTGGGTATTCGACTTGAGAAGCACTTCCACGGTGGTGCCGAACTTGTCCGCGATCTTTCGCAGGGTGTCACCCTTTTGAACATAGTAAGTCTGTCCACTGGGTGCGGGCGGCGGAGTAGCGGGCGGAGGCGTTGTTGGCGTGCTATACACGATCAAACGTTGACCTTCGTAGATCACATTGACATTCGTGATGTCTGGGTTCCAGCCGACCAAAGAATCCACCCTGACACCAAAGCGGGTTGCCAGACCCTTTAAGGTGTCGCCACGAGCGATCAGGTAGATAAAATAGCCGCCATCAGTGCCGAGAATCGTACCCGGCAATTGCAGAACCTGACCCGGATAGATCAAATTACCGCCACCCAGCTCAAGGTTTGCCCGCTTCAGGGCATTGACGGTCGTTCCGCAACGCGCAGCGATCTTGTTGAGTGTGTCACCACTAACTACAGTGACACTCGAGCCGCAACTCGCTGCAAAGGCGGAACTAGTGGTCGCAAAGCTGGCAGCCAGCATAGCAACCATGATAAATAATTGGAAAACTTTTTTAGTGTTCATTGGAATCCTCCATTCCTTATTATATGGGAATGATGTTTTTCAATTCTCAAAAGTTCCCGCCCATCGCCCTATTGGTCGCTTATTTTGGCTGTTTTTGCTTCCTGCAACCATTTTGCAATGCAGAGCATTTAAAAACGCTGCGAGAATTTTTTCTCGCAGCATTTCATTCTTCTAACGTTTCTTGCCCTTCGGCTTGGATTTCCTAACCGGCGGCTTCGCATCTACCGTCACTCGCGCCGGGACATTCTCTGCTACATATGCCTCCCGCAAATTTACGGGGCTGGCTTTTTCGCGCAGGCGCAAATTCAACAACTCCACTGCGATGGAAAATGCCATCGCAAAATAGATATAGCCTTTGGGAATATGCTGGTGGAAACCTTCCACGATCAACGTAAAGCCGATCATCAGCAAAAAGGATAAAGCCAGCATTTTGATCGTGGGGTGATCTTCCACAAACTTGCTGATCGGACCCGATGTAAACACCATCACACCCGCCGCGATAATTACTGCGGTGATCATGATGGCAAGCTCATCCACCATGCCCACCGCAGTGATGACCGAATCGAGCGAAAAGACAATATCCAACAACATGATTTGTACGATCACATTCCAAAACGATCCCGCGACACGTGCAGAAGACCCGCCTTCCACACCTTCCAGTTTCTGGTGGATCTCATGCGTACTCTTCCATATCAGGAACAAACCGCCTGCGATCAGAATCAAGTCATGACCCGATATGCCCACGTTCACGATGGGTAGGGTAACGAACGGCTCATCCAAGCTGATGATCCAGCGCAAAGAAAGCAGCAATAGTATTCTGGTAACAACAGCCAGCGCAATCCCGGTGGAGCGGGCGCGGCTTTGCTGATCCACCGGCAGTTTGCCAGCCAGGATCGAGATAAAAATCACGTTATCCACGCCCAGCACCAACTCAAGTACGATCAGGGTGATCAATGCAATCCAGGTTTCAGGTTGTGTAAGCCACTCCATACAAATCTCCTTCGAAAAGATGAAACAAATTTAATGCGATTTTACTCGAAGCCGTGCGGGATTTCTGCATAAACCCCCGCGCATTTCCTCGGGCAGAGCCTGGGCAAGCGTGAACATCAAACGGCCGGTCAACGCCAGCGGATTCTCATCCGGTTTCGGCATGATGGGCGGCAACAATGTGACATGGACTCGTGTCCGATGCGGGAACTGCGCAAAAAATTTATCTGACCCGACAACCGTTATCGGCACGATCGGACAATGCGCCTCGATCGCCTTTCGGGCTGTGCCTGTTTTCGCAACAGACAGTCCCTTACTCTGAGAGCGCTTCCCCTCCGGGAGCATGCCAAGCGCTCCGAGCAAGATCAGGGCGCGGCGCTGAAAAGTGTCAGCAAAGTAAAATGTCTTTTTATCACGGGGATCAGGCTGGGGCGTAGAAAGAGGCGCAGCGTCCATGTTTAAATCAAGTCCCGAAAGTGGATTATACTTGCAAAAACAATTTAAATTTTTAGTGCAGGTTATTCTGTACTAGATAAACATCATAACATTTGGAGAAATAAAATGGAAACGATCATCGAAGGAATTTCAGCATTGGAAGTTTTAGACTCACGCGGCAACCCGACCGTTGAGGTCGAAGTCACGTTGGCAGACGGTTCGTGGGGACGCGCGGCGGTTCCATCCGGCGCATCGACGGGCGTGCATGAAGCGCTCGAATTGCGCGATGGCGACAAGAAACGCTATCTCGGCAAGGGCGTATCGCAGGCAGTAGCCAACGTCAACGGCGTGATCGCAGACGAACTCTTCGGCTGGGATGCGACGGAACAGAAAGCCATTGACACCGCCATGCTCGCACTCGATGGCACCCCGAACAAATCCAAACTCGGCGCGAATGCGATCCTGGGCGTGAGCCTCGCGGTTGCCAAAGCCGCGGCGAATTCATTGGGCTTGCCGCTGTATCGTTATCTCGGCGGCGTGTACGCGCACGTGTTGCCGGTGCCGATGATGAACATCTTGAACGGCGGCGCGCATACTGCATGGCAATCCACTGACATGCAGGAATTCATGGTCATGCCATTCGGCGCGCCATCCTTTGCGGAAGGTGTGCGCTGGGGCGCGGAGATTTACCACGCTTTGAAATCAGTATTGAAGGGGAAAGGTTATTCAACCTTGGTCGGCGATGAAGGCGGATACGCGCCCGCTCTAAAGACCAATGGCGAGGCAATTGAGGTGATTCTCGAAGCCATCGAAAAAGCCGGTTTCAAAGCCGGTCGCGGACTGGATGTTGCGATTGCGCTCGATCCCGCCGCTTCTGAACTCTACGAAGAAGACACAAAGATGTACAACCTCCGCAAAGAGGGCAAAAAACTCACAGGCGAACAGATGGTTGAATTCTGGAAAAAATGGGTTACCGACTATCCCATCGTTTCCATCGAAGACGGTCACGCGCAGGATGACTGGGCTTCATGGCAACTCATGACAAAAGAACTCGGCGATAAGATTCAGATCGTCGGTGATGACCTGCTTGTCACCAATCCCGAACGTGTCCGCCGCGGCATTCAGGACAAGACCTGCAACGCCTTGCTGGTGAAACTCAACCAGATCGGCTCTGTGACCGAAACCATCGAAGCAGTGGAACTCTGTCATCGCGCAGGCTGGCGAACCGTCACTTCGCATCGCTCTGGCGAAACCGAAGATGCGACCATTGCCGATCTCGCCGTTGCACTCAACACAGGTCAGATCAAGACCGGCGCGCCCGCCCGCTCAGACCGCGTGGCGAAATACAATCAACTGCTCCGCATTGAAGCGGAACTTGGCGATACCGCCAAGTATGCAGGTTGGGGTGCTTTGAAATAATAGAATATGTCGTTGCGAGGGCGGCAGCCCGAAGCAATCTCGTACTTGAAGGTTATAGGAGATTGCTTCGTCGCTCCGCTCCTCGCAACGACATATATGAAATGGGAGGGAACCATGACAGATAACAAGCAAGACATCGAACGCTACTTTGCGAATCGACAAAAAGAAATTGACGGGGCGGCTTTATATCAAGTATTAGCAGATACAGAAAAACAACCCCAAATGGCGTCAGTCTATAAAAAGCTGGCGGCGAGTGAAGAGAAACATGCCGCGACCTGGGAAAAGAAACTGGAAGAGCTCAAAGTTTCCATCCCGCCGCGCAAACCGACCTGGCGTGCCGCCACCATGATCTGGCTGGCAAGAAGGTTTGGTCCGCAGTTTGTGTTACCTACGATTACTGGCAATGAAAAGGCTGATAGCCAGGCATATGATGGTCAATCCGATTCTGAAGCTCAGGAATTTTCACTTGAAGAAAAATCACATGCGCGTTTGCTTTCGGTCGCGTCCACTTCAAAAGGCGGCATGTCTGGTGGAGTTGTCGCGCAGCTTGAGGGACGTCACAAAGCTGGCGGAGGCAATGCCTTACGCGCGGCAGTGCTCGGCGCCAATGATGGACTTGTCTCCATTTTGAGTCTCACCATGGGTGTGGCTGGTGCGACAAGTTCCCGACCCGCCATTTTGATCGCAGGTTTGGCAGGCGTCCTTGCAGGTGCAGGTTCGATGGCGTTGGGCGAATGGCTTTCAGTCCAAAGTTCACGCGAATTGTATGAACATCAGATCAAGATCGAAGCCGATGAGATCGCCGCCAATCCCGAAGAAGAACAGGAAGAACTCGCACTCATCTATCAATCGAAAGGCTTGCCTGAAGACCGCGCCAAAGAGATGGCGGCGCACATGATGGCGGATACAGCGAATATCCTCGACACACTCGCCCGCGAAGAATTGGGTATTGATCCCGAAGAACTCGGTGGCTCGGCATACGAAGCTGCGTTCACGTCCTTCTTCTTGTTTGCGTTCGGCGCGACGTTCCCAATGCTCCCCTATTTCTTCTGGAGCGGCACGCTCGCTATCGTTCTCAGTTTGGTTATCAGCGCGGTCGGCTTGTTCATCATCGGCGCGGCAATCACCTTGATGACGGGTAAAAGTATTATGTTCTCAGGTACAAGACAGGTCGTCGTCGGCATTCTCGCCGCCGCACTCACCTATGGTATCGGCAAATTAATTGGCGTCTCAGTGGGATAAAAAATCGTCCCGAAGGTTTGAAGCCTTCGGGACGTTCGTTTAAATCTTATTGGCATATTTATCCGCAAACAGCGCAGGCTGTCCGCCGGTGTGCCAGAACAGCACTGTTTCATCTTTCTTGAAAAATCCCTTGCGGATGAGATCGATCATCCCTGCCGCCGCGCGTCCTGTATAAACTGGATCCAACAACAGACCTTCATACTTCGCAAACAATTTAACAGCTTCGCGCTCCGCGTCGGTCAACACGCCGTAGCCTGCTTTACAGTATTCGGCATTTGCGAATACATCAGCAGGCGTGAATTCGATCCGCGGTCCCAGCTTTTCACTCGCATCGGATGCAAGTTTAGAAACGTGAGTCTTCAACCATTCTTCCGGCTCGTCAATGCTGATTCCCAACACCTTGCCTTGATACCCAAACACGCGTTGACCTAACACCAGTCCGGCGTGTGTCCCGCCTGAAGATGTGCCGAACACCATCCAATCCAGACTTCCGAAGTCTCGAAGACTTCGGAAGTCTTTCATTTGATTCATCAACTCTTCCACCGCAAACGCGTATCCCAACGCGCCCGTCGGACTTGATCCGCCATAAGGGACAAGATACGGCTTCTTTCCGTCAGCGACGGCGTTATCAAATGTCTCTTGCAAGATACGGTCACGGTCTTTGCGATCTGGCACAGCGACGATCTTTGCGCCAAACAATTCATCGAGCAATAAATTAGCTGACGGTTTATCGGGCAATTCACCGGTCAACACAAGCGTACATTCAAATCCATACCGCGCTGCCGCGGCAGCGGTTTGACGACAATGGTTCGACTGCATCGCGCCGCCGGAGATCAACGTCTGTGCGCCCTGCTCCTGCGCCTCGGCGATGAGAAATTCCAATTTACGAGTCTTGTTGCCGCCGAAAGCGAGTCCAGTTTGGTCATCGCGCTTGACGAGGATTCGTGGACCCGCCAAATGGTCAGAAAGACGCGGTAGTTCTTCGATCGGAGTTGGAAGGTGGGCAAAGTGGAGTCGGGAGATGCTTCTCATTTGATATCCTTTTTGAATTGCAAAAACTTTACGTAATACGTAAGGGGTAAAACGTAACGACTAATTACGCATCAAGGTTTTGTTTCGTCTTCGACTTCCCGCGCGAGCGCATCACATCCAACACGCGCGGAATGATCTCTGAATACATCTTATACCAAAGCGGGCTGGGCGCAAAGTCCCAGGCGCCGAGGGTGCGGACAACCTTACCGCCAAGTCCTTCTTTGAAGCGATAGACGC
>JBDTWO010000119.1:0-14800 GCA_040006635.1 Chloroflexota bacterium | reverse complement strand
GCCTTCACGCGTGCCCAACATGCTGCTCAATGGCGCCTCCGGCATCGCGGTCGGCATGTCGACCAACATCCCGCCGCACAATTTGCGCGAACTTACGGATGCGGTCTCGTATCTGATCGATAATTTCGAACGGATGGATGATATTCCGGTTGAGGAATTGATGAAGTTCGTTCATGGACCGGATTTCCCGACCGGAGGCATTATCATCGGCCGCGAAGGCATCGAATCCATGTATGGCACGGGGCGGGGACGTATCGTTGTCCGCGGGGTGGCGCATATCGAAGAGACCAAGAGCAATCGGCATGAGATCGTGATCACGGAAATCCCGTATCAGGTCAATAAGACGACCCTGATCGAGCGCATTGCCGAATTGGTGCGCAGTGACAAGATCGACCAGATCTCAGACTTGCGCGATGCCTCCGACCAACGCGGTATGAGCATTGTGATCGAACTCAAGCGCGGTGCACAACCCAAGAAGGTGTTGAACCAGCTTTATAAGTACACATCCCTGCAAACTACTTTTGGTGCGCAAATGCTCGCCCTAGTGGATGGCGAACCACGCACATTACCGCTCAAGCGCGCTCTGCAAATCTTTATCGAACATCGCCAGACGGTGATTGTCCGCCGCACGAATTTTGAACTGGCGAAAGCCCGCGCGCGCCAGCATATTCTGGACGGGTATTTGATCGCATTGAACAATATTGAAGCGGTGATCAAAACCATCCGCGAATCAGAGGATTCGGATACTGCCAAGACGAATTTGATCGCGCGTTTCAAGTTGAGCGAACTGCAAGCGCAGGCGATCCTTGATATGCAGTTGCGCCGGCTTGCCGCGCTGGAACGCTGGAAGATCGAAGAAGAGCACAAGCAGATTACAGAACAGATCGCATATTATGAAGATTTGCTTGCCCATCCTAAAAAGATTCTTGGACTCATCAAAGATGACATGACGGATCTGGCTGAAAAGTATGGTGATGATCGCCGTACGAAGATCGCCGCCGAAGCCAAGGAAGAATTGCACGAAGCCGACCTCGTTCAGGATGAAGCGGTCTTGATCAGCCTCACTGCACGCGGATATATCAAACGTGTAGCTGCCTCCGCTTTCCGGTCGCAGACGCGTGGTGGACGTGGTGTCATGGGGCACACGACCAAGGATGAAGACGAAGTTGTGGCGCTTATCCCAGCGCGCAGCCTCGATACGATGTTGTTCTTCTCAGATCGCGGCAAAGTATATAGTGAGAAGGTCTATCAGATCCCGGATGCCGACCGCACAGCCAAGGGCGTTCCACTTGTCAACGTGTTGGCATTGGATGCCAATGAGCGGGTAACAGCCGCGATTGCAGTCTCAGATTTCTCGGCACATGGATTCTGTGTGCTCGCAACTGTCCGTGGCAGAGCCAAACGTGTCGTGATGGAAGAGTTCGCGTCGGTCCGCCCCTCGGGCTTGATTGCCATGAGTCTGGATGAAGGCGACCAACTCGGTTGGGCGCGTGTTACCAGCGGTAAGGATGAAGTGATCTTCGTCACCCAAAATGGACAGGCGTTACGCTTTAATGAGACCAAGATCCGTTCGATGGGTCGGCAGGCTTCAGGTGTTGGAGCGATCAAACTCAAAAAAGATGATGCCGTCACCAGCATGGACGTAGTTGAGAAAGACGGCGCATTGCTGGTCGTCACAAGTGGCGGTTATGGCAAACAAACTCCATTGAAAGATTACTCTGCAAAGGGACGTGCCACCAACGGCATCTCGACCATTGACCAGAAGGCGCTGAAAGAGATCGGCAAGATCGTCGCGGCGCGGGTTGTTCAAAAAGAAGATGACCTGACCATCATCACCTCCAACGGCGTTGCCATCCGTATCAAGAATAAGGATGTGAAACAGGCTGGGCGTGCCACCAAGGGCGTGCACCTCATCAAGCCGCAGGAAGGCGATTCAGTTGCCTCGGTTGCCCGCATCGCGGCGGAAGATCTGAAGAAGGCTGGAGCTCAATTGATTGACGAAGAAAAAGTTGAGCCGCAACCGCAGTTAATCTAGATACATCTCCTTAAACAAAAACAGCGACCACTCCAAAGTGGTCGCTGTTTTATTATTTCATCACGGCATGGGCGACATAAATATCGCGTTACGATTTTAAAACACAGGCAGAGACATTTTTCCGAGCACCAACATGGCTACTGTCCCCATCATGCACACGGTGAACAACAGCATCAGCGAGACAATGAAACGCTGTTGCGCCGTCATGCCGAGGAAACGGGCGTTGTTGCTCCGGCGTTTTTTGGGCGCGGCGGCTGGCTTTTTGCCGGGTTTATTGGATGGGGCAGCAGGCTCTTTATAGAGATCGTTCGGTTCTTCTTCGTAGAAGGATGAATCAGCAGAGTCGCGTAAATTATCAAACATATTTTTTACCTCATTGCCGAGTATATCATGCGAACAGACGCAGGCGCACATCCCCGAATCGTACTGTTACGTTCTTGCCATGCTCATCGCGCAGCTTCAAGCTTCCATCGGTTTCCAGCCCGATCACCTTTCCAGTGACGGATTTTTCGCCGCCCATTTCCACCCGAACCTGCCTGCCGTAATACGCCAGTGACTTTTCCCATGAAGTCATGAAAGCGTCTGAGCGCATGTGTGGGCGCAGTGAGATGAAGGATGCCAGAATATCGTGCAATAATTTGGTGCGGTTGGGCGCGGCTCCCAGCACATGTTCCAGGCTGGTGGCAGGGAAGTTTAATGAAATTGTATCGGGGACGGAGGCTTTAGCAACGTTTATGCCCATACCGATAACCATGCAATCGATATCTTCGCCTGACCACACCAGTTCGACCAGGATCCCGGCAACCTTGAGACCGTTCAAAAGAATATCGTTGGGCCACTTGATCTGCGGTGCGAGTCCCAGCATCCCGATGGTATTGGCGATTGAAAGCGCAGCCAGGCCCACGGTCCGCGAGAGATGCGGTATTTCATCCGCAGTGGGGCGCAGGATCAAACTAAAAGCCAATGCAGTGGAGGGGGGCGTGAACCAAGGACGGCCGAGACGTCCGCGCCCTACAGTTTGTTCATCCGCGATCACAATGGAAAGGTCTTGCGCGTCATTCGCTGCCCACGCCAATGCCTCATCATTGGTCGAACCGATCGAATCGAAATAACGTATCGCGCCCAACGGGAGTTTTGAAAGTGTGGCTTTGAGTTCTGGTTGATTCATGGAAAATAAAAAAGCCCAAAGGTTTGAAAACCTTCAGGCATTGAGTTTACGGTAATACGAACCAGGGGTTGATAAACCCGCCGTTTTGCCGGACTTCAAAATGCAAGTGCGCGCCTTGCGAGTTGCCTGTGTTTCCGGCTGAGCCGATCCATTGACCTGCGCCGACGCTGGCGCATACACCCACACCAATTACGCTCAAGTGGGCGTAGAGTGTTGAATAGCCATTGCCATGATTGATCTGGATCACATTGCCATAGCCATAGTTATAGCCACCCTGTGCCATGGTGACCACGCCGCTATCAGCCGCATACACAGGTGCGCCTTCGCCCGCGGCAATATCGATGCCGAGATGCCCCGACCAGAAATCATTCCCGGAAAGCGAATGAGCGTCTGCGGGCCACATAAATCCACCACCGCCAACTGCGCCGCCCGGACAGGCACTCTGACTTGTAGAGGATGTGCCCGATGCGCCAGTTGCCACGGTAGGTATAAGCCATTGCACAAATTCGCGTTTGCCGCCGGGGATCATCACCCATGAGCCTGAATCGATTTTGGGATTAGCCAGGTCGATATCATTTCCAGGGTAATTTAAAATGTCATCGACCGATATTTTGAATTCTTTGGCAACACTTTCCAGTGTATCGTTATTTTTCCATTGATAATAAATGCCATCGGTTGGCGGGATCTCTAGAACCTGACCCGGTCTGAGGCTGTCGGGGCTGTCTTGCAAAACATTATAGTTTGCCCACAACACGGTTTCAGGTTTAAGTTTGAATGATTCTGAGATCGCAAAGATCGAATCTCCGCGCGTTACCCGATATTCTTCAATACTGTAACGCGGTTTGTCAGCGGGAATATTGGTTTTCAGTTGAATGCTGCGCCCAATGGACAAGAACGCTTCAGACGCCCCTAAAGCTGGCATGGGCACCTCAGGCTGTTTCTGGTTTGGAGCCGCGGTCGGCTGGGGCGCAAGCGCCTGCACTGTGGATGTCGATTGCTTCCACGAAAGCGCGCCGAATACAAGTCCGGCCACAAGCGCCAGTGTGACAAACCAGCTAACGATATTGAATGAATTCTTACCGATTAATGTTTTAAATTTAGTCATGCGTTAAAAATATTTATGCTCAAGCCGCTGTCCTCGGCGGCGGGAAATGCTAGGTATCTCTGCCGAGATTTTCCAAAAATTCCTGATTGTTACGCGCGCGGTCCAGTCGTGTGACGATCGCTTCGGTGGCAACCGATTGATCCATGCCAGCGCCCTGGGGTTGCTGGGTGATCATTTGAATGTACATGCGGCGCAACAGCCAGACACGTTGCAACAGATCGGGTCCGAGCAGCAGATCTTCGCGGCGGGTGGAGGAACGTTCGATATCCACAGCAGGGAAGATGCGGCGCTCCTGCAATTTGCGGGATAGGATCAATTCCATGTTGCCGGTGCCTTTGAATTCTTCATACACTACATCATCAAGGCGAGAGCCGGTATCCACAAGACAGGTTGCGATGATGGTCAACGAACCGCCTTCTTCAATGTTACGAGCCGCACCGAAGAAACGTTTGGGCGGATACAACGCCGAAGGATCCATACCGCCGGAGAGCGTGCGCCCGGAGGGATTTACCACCAGGTTATAAGCGCGCGCGAGACGTGTGATCGAGTCCATTAAGATTACCACGTGGCGACCGATCTCTACCAATCTCTTAGCTCGGTCTAATGCCAATTCCGCTGTGCGGACGTGGGAAGTCACCGGCTCATCGAAAGTGGAAGCAACCACTTCGGCGTCCACAGAACGGTCCATGTCGGTTACTTCTTCGGGGCGTTCGCCGATCAGGGCCACGATCAAATGGACATCGGGATATTTGGTTGAAATTGAATTTGCAATTTGCTTGAGGATGGTTGTTTTCCCCGCCTTGGGAGGTGAAACGATCAAACCACGTTGTCCGCGACCGATGGGGGCGATCAGGTTGATCAATCGGGGAGCGAGTGTGTCATGGTCGGTTTCTAGATCAAATCTTTTTTCTGGGAAGATCGGGGTTAGCTCTTCAAAAACTGGGCGGCGAGAGGCTTCTTCGGGGTCGACACCATTGATTGATTCAACTTTCAGTAATCCAAAATGCCGTTCGCTTTCGCGCGGCGGTCGCACCTGACCGATTACCAGATCACCCGCCCGCAGGTCATGCCGCCGAAGCTGGGCTTGTGAGACGTAGACATCCTGGTCGCTGATCCTGTAGTTCGTGGCACGCAGGAAGCCGATGCCTTCGCTCATAATCTCCAGGATACCGCCGCGCAGTTCAATACCTTCTTTCTGCGCCTCCGCCTCGCGGATCATCATGGCAAGCGTCTCTTTCTTCAAGCGATTGGCATTGGGAATATTTAGGGTCTTTGCCATGCCACGCAGTTTGGAAAGAGGTTCGTTCTCAAGTTCAAGTATTTTCATGTTTATTTTCTCATTTGGATGTGGAGTGATGGAATGTAAATCGAACCAGCAGACCCGGTGGGGCAGGCTGGGAGAGTCCCTTAGTTTGTTAGTGAGTGCGGAGTTTGGTTCAAATTCGGTTTACGCGGAACCCGTGCAGGTTAAATCGCCGTGCATGCGGATTGCGCAATCAATGTGTTTGTAAGTATCAGGGGATTTTCACAGATTATAGCATGTTCAAGGAGGCGATGCAAGCAGTTTAACTCTTTTCGAGTCTGACTTTCAGATTTGTGAGAAGGGCGCGCTGGGCTTTGACAGCCTGGTCGAACACAAAGCCCTCCACGAGTCTGGGCACGCGCTCAAAGTTGATGGTTTGGGTAAGGTGGGTTCTTTGATCGTTAGACTGAATAAATTTGTATTGAAAAACGATTTTGATATTCGGTTTGCTATACACGTGGAATTCAAGTTCATCCCTCGGCTTGGTGAGGTGGATCACTGAATAAATACGGTTGCGCATCAGCGGGATGCCAGCCCAACGGAATACTTCCACTGTATAAAATGGACGCAAAACGATACCCTGCTCGTCTTTTTGTTCCTTCGACACATCAATGGTTGTGAGCAATGACTGAAGCCCGATCATGTTGAGCGGTTGGGCGATGTGATCGTACACATTGTCTTTTTGGCAGTCAATAAAGATATGTTGTTCGAACGTACGCATAAGATAATTCTACCTGTTTATCTCATCGATCAACATTTGATTTTGTAGATCCGATAAACGACGATATAAGCCGCCAATACTCATTAATTCATGTTGGGTTCCGCGCTCCTTGATCCTACCGTGTTCCAGCACCAGGATCTCATCCATATGCTCAAGCCCGATCAGGCGATGCGTAATGAGCAGGGTCGTTTTTTTGTGCATGAGTTCAAAGAGTGTGTTCAAAACCTGTTGCTCTGTCACAGGGTCAAGGTTGGCGGTGGGTTCATCGAGGATCAAGATCGGCGCATCTTTCAACAAGGCGCGTGCGATTGCCAGCCGTTGGCGTTCGCCGCCTGAAAGCCTCAAGCCCTGCTCGCCAATAAACGTGTCATAGCCTTTTGGCAGGTTTGCAATAAACTCATGGATCTGGGCATCACGCGCGGCGGATTCCATTTCTTCCTGACTCATGGACGGACGTGCCAGCCGTAAATTTTCACGGATGGATGTGTTGAAGAAGAAACTGTTCTGCGAGACAAGCGCGATTCTTTTTCGGACTTCATCCTGCTTCAGCGACTTGAGCGACTCTCCGCCTAAAGCTATATCTCCCGATTCGTAATCCCAGAACCTGAGCAATAGACTTGCGAGCGTACTCTTCCCTGCACCGCTCGGACCAACGATAGCAACCGACTTGCCTTGTGGAACGGTGAAAGATATGTCTTGTAATGCGGAGGTAGATTGAGTGGGATAGGCGAAGGTCAAATTAGTAATTTGTAATTGGTAATTTGTAATTGGTAACTGTTCACTGATAACTCGGTCACTGACCACTGGTTCTGCGTCCACCACTTCGAATAATCGCTTCGCGGCTTCACGCGATGAGTTCCACATTTGTGCGGCGAGGGGCAGGGGATTGACCGCTTCAAACGAGGCGAAGGTCATTAAGGCGAATGTGCCGAGCATCACGCCTTTGATGTTCCCGGCGGTCACTTGTGGAATGACAAGGAAGAGCATGACCCACAAGCCTAAATTGGTAAGTAGTGTTCCTAGTGCCGAATGGACTCCGCTGATGCGCGCCATTTGTTTTTGTGAGGCACCGTATTGTTTGCCAGTGATCGCAATTTGATCTGCACGGTCTTTTCCGCGACCGAAGGCAAGCAGATCAGCGAGTCCTTGAATGCCGTCCACAAGTTGGGATTGGATGTCGGCGCGTTGGGTGATGAGTCGTTGTCCGGGTGCGCGGCTGATGAGTTGGGCGAGGAGCGGCAGGATCAAACCTAACGTGAGGAAAAAACCGATCAGGACAAAAGCAATTGTCGGGTAGAAGGAAGCGAAGAAGATGGATACGAAGATGACAATGACAATGGCGGTCAATGTTGGCGAGATCACACGGACGTAGAAATTTTCTAAAGTCTCTACATCACCGATGACGCGCGCAAGCAGGTCGCCGCTTTTGTATTCCATCAGGCGGGCGGGGGCGAGGGGTTCGAGTTTTTCATAGAACCACACGCGCAACTTGGCAAGTAGACGGAAGGTGACATTGTGCGAAACGAGACGTTCAAGATAGCGGAAGACCGCGCGCGTGATGCCGAACAGACGGGTGGCAACAACCGCCACGCCCAGATCGGCGACGGAGGTGGCGATGGATGCAGTGGAGATCAGCCACGCTGAAACACCGATGAGCGCAACGCTCGAGCCGATGGTGAGGGCGCTGAGGAGGATGGAGAGCGCGACCCAGTTCCAGGAGCCGTTGAGGAAGGAGATGAGGCGAAGGAAGACAGATGATTTTGGATTTACGATTGACGATTTGCGATTGGTGGTTGGTAATTGGTGATTCGTAATTGGTAATTGAAAGTCGGTCTTAACTGTTGACTGATCACTGTTGACTTTGATTTCCTGCACTTGGTATGTTTTTACCATTGCCGCATACATGCCGTTTTGATTGAGAAGTTCGCGATGCGTGCCTTGTTCGATGATACGACCTTGTTCAAGGACAATGATGTGGTCGGCTTTGAAGATGGTGTTGAGGCGGTGAGCGATGGTGATGACGGTCTTGCCTTGCATGAGGCGGTGCGTGGATTCTTCGAGCAGGGCTTCGGTTTCAGGGTCGAGGCTGGAAGTGGGTTCGTCGAGGAGCAGGATGGGGGAGTTTTTGAGGAAGGCGCGGGCGAGGGCAAGACGCTGCGCCTGTCCGCCGCTGAGACGCGCTCCGCTTTCGCCGATGACGGTTTCGTATTTATCAGGAAGCGTTTCGATGAACTCATGCAGATGTGCGGCTTTGGCGGCTTTGATGATTTCTGCATGTGTTGCATCAGGTTTGCCGAGACGGATGTTGGCGGAGAGCGTGTCGTTGAAGAGGTGGGGACGTTGAGGAACCCAGGAAATAGAATGCAGAATACTGAATGCAGAAGGCAGAGTAGTGATTTGCCCAGAGGTGGGTTGTATGAAGCCGAGTAGTAAATTAACGAGTGTTGATTTCCCTGCGCCGGTTTTTCCGACGAGGGCGATGTGTTGCCCTGATTGAATTGTCAGGTTGATGTTTTCGAGGGCGGGAGAGGATTCATCGGGATAGGTGAAGGAGACGTTTTCGAGTCGAATGTCAAAGGTTGAAGGTTGATGGTCTGTGACGTGTGACGTTTGACTTTCGACGTTTGACGCAGGAATTGGAATATCCAAAATCTCAAATATCTTTTTTGCCGCAGTGGTCCCAGACATGCCTGCGTGAAAGCGCGCGCCAAGCATGCGCAACGGCATATAGAATTCAGGGGCAAGGATGAGCAGGAAGAAGGCTTCGCGGAATTCCATTTTGGCGTAGAGCAAACGGAATCCGATCTCGACGGCGATGATGGCAGTGCTGAGCGTGGCTAGCAATTCGAGCGCGAGTGCAGAAAGGAAGGTGATGCGTAGAACTTCAAGGGTCCGGTCACGGAATTGGTTGCTGATTTTTTCGATGTTCTTGGCGTGTGCCTTGCCACGACCAAAAAGTTTGAGCGTGGTCAGTCCTTGCAGGCTGTCGAGGAAATGTGCGGATAAACGCGATAAGGTTTCGTATTGGCGCTTGGTGACAATCTCTGCGCCTTTGCCGATCATGATCATGAAGAAGGGAATCAATGGCGCGGTGATGAGTAGAATTAATCCCGAGAGCAAGTCCATGGGGAAGACGAAGATTAAGATGCTGACTGGAACAAGCGTTGAAATAACGAGTTGGGGGAGATATTGGCTGTAATACGCATCCAGCGCTTCGATGCCTTCGACTGCGGCTGTTGTGAGTTCGCCGGTACGTTGTCCGCGCGTGTAAGCGGGACCAAGAGCCAGGATGTGGTTGAAGAGTCGTTCACGCAGGTCAGTTTTGATTTTTACAGCAACCGCGTTTGCGCTGACTTCATTGACCCATGTAAGCAAACCACGTCCGGCGATGATGAAGAGAATCAATTTCAGCCAGTGAAATACTTGCGTGAGAGTCTGTCCCTCAAGGAAGACGCCATTGACGGTACTGCTAACGAGGTAGGCTTGGCCTATCGTCAACAGACCAGCTAGAAGTCCAGAAAGAACCGTTAAGAGTAAAGGGAAGCGGGTGTCGCGGGTAAGAGTCAGAAGTCGGCGATGCATGAGGGAGTTTCAGGTTTCAGGTTAAAAAGTTGGAAGGTTGAGGATGAGTCCATCAACCTTCCAATTATACAGTCAATAGGGACGCTATCTCCACTTGCTTTGTACGGCGACGGTGTAGATTTTGATGTTCAGCACGATGAAGCGCCAGAGTTGATAGAGTTTGAAGTTCATCCAGAACTTTTCGGATTTTGAGAATTCTTCTTGTGTGTTCATGATATGCTCCTCTATTCAGGGATCAACTTCCAGCCAAACAGACCTTTGAATTTCCAGATGAAGGTGTAGTGCAGCATGAACTTCATCCACGCGCCGCTCAAGCCCATTTCGAGATGCGAGACGAACAGGTCGCGACCGTATTCATTTTGATATTGCTTGCGGTCAGGAACGACAGGTCGCATTACGATGGTGACGGCATTGCCATCCCAGAGATTATCGCCCATGGAGGCGATACAGGCTGCGACCATCTCGGTCATGCGTTCGCTGTGAGTCATCTTGCCGGTTTCGATGAGGTCGGCGATGTTCATGGCGACGACGCGTCCGATCACACCGCTGACCATGCCGGTGCGCGGCGGGGCGGGAGCGATGAGCAGGTTGTTCTTGTTGGTGAATGGCTTGGAGATGGGTCCGGGAGGCGCGAAGCCGATGCCCGCCGCGAAAACGTTCGGGTAGTTCGGATTGTTGTAATGTGCGGGCCAGGCTTCGGGTGTTTGAGCAAGCTCGGGGTAGGGTAGACCGTATTTTCCATCCACGAGAACAAAGCCAGCCGGGTTGACCAGCTTGGATGAAATATCCGAACCATCCTTGCCGATATATTTGAATGGCTGACCTTTGAACTGCGGGATGAGCATCGAGAAGTCAAAGCCGGTCGTGCCTTCTTCGCCTTCATAGTTCTGCCAGTGGATTTTGCCATCTTCGACTTTGGTCACACCGGTTTGGACTTGATAGCGAATGCCGTGATCGTTGAAAACTGCCTTGATGAATTCATCGCTCTTGAGCACGATGCCATTGCGTTTGATCTGCACGCCGTTGACACCGAAGTCGCCCAAAGCAGGTTCATTCGAGAGCCACAAGATGTCGGCTTTATCGCGCAGACCCTTCTTAACCAGATCCTTGTGGACGTTGACGATGTATTCGAACGCCGCACCCTGACATGTCGCGGCAGGGTGACCGGTTCCGATAACGATCTTAACTTTTTCACCCTTCTGCATGCGTTCGCATAAGGCGAGATAGGCATCGCGGGTTTTGACAGCATGTGGCAGCGAACAGATGGAATGAGTGAAGCCGCCTTCAGGTCCAAGCCCGGGCGTGCCGGCGAAGTTGAGCAAGGGTCCCGGTGCGATGACGATGTAATTGTAATCGAGTCGAACTTCCTTGCCTGTGCCAACTTCCTCGCCCAGCACGTACTGATCACCCGCATCAGGGTGGATCTCTTTTGCCGCAGCGTGGACGAACTTAACATGCTTGCGATCATAGACTGGCTTTAGTTTGAAGACAGTCTTTTCAGGTTTCATGTGCCCGACACCGACCCACACCCATGACGGAACATAGCCGAACACATCGCGGTTACTAATGACTGTGACTTCGTGCTTTCTGCCGAGTTTACTGCCTAGATACAAAGCAGTAGTATGCCCGGCGAACCCTGCTCCAATGACAACGATTTTAGCCATAGAAACTCCTTCTTTATTTAGGATGATTTGTCCTAAATAAGTGACACGTTTGAGAAAAAAAGAACCGGAGCAGGCGAACTTGCGGGGCGCTTGCTCCGGTCTGAGTGAGTTTAGTACACGAGTTCTTTTTTATCCGTGCTGATGCGTTTGCGGAACGTGTAGTACGTCCAGCCTTGATAGGCGAGCACGATGGGGACGAAGATCAGGGCAACGATGGACATGACCGTGAGCGTGTATTGTGATGAGGAGGCGTTGTAGATGGTGAGGCTATAAGCCGGGTTCGTGGTGGAGAGCATCACATTGGGGAAGGTCATGCTGAAGAACGTGACCTGAGTCAACACGATGTTGAGCGCCACCATAATGAATGCCCAGCCCTCCATCTTTTGATTGATGAAATAACCAGCCACCATCAAGACAGCCACTGCGGCAATCGGCACAATGCCAGGGTTGACGATACCGCGTGCCCAGAAGCCAGCCGCGTAGGTGAAGACGCCGAGTGCAATGTAGAGCACTGTGGTTGCAACCCAGATCTTCTTGGCAAAGACATTTACGCGTTCGCGCAATTCGCCTTCGAGTTTGAGCCCGAGGAAGTTGGCGCCGTGGAGCAGGAAGATCGAAACTGTGGTTAAGCCGCCGAGCAAGCCGTAGGGGTTGAGCAGGGTGAACAGGTTGCCGGTGAACATCTTGTTCTCATTGATCGGAACTCCGCGCGCCAGATTAGCGAAAGCTGCACCGAGCAACAGGGCTGCCATGAAGGAACCGATGGCGATCATCCAATCGAAGCGATTACGCCAGGCGGGGGCGGCATCTTTGGAGCGATATTCAAAGGAGATACCGCGCAGGATCAAACCGACCAACAAGAGGAACAAAGCGAGATAGAAACCGCTGAACATCGTGGCATACCATTCCGGGAAAGCCGCGAAGGTTGCGCCGCCAGCCGTAAGCAGCCAGACTTCGTTACCATCCCAGACTGAGCCGATGGAATTGATGATGGCGCGGCGTTCTACATCTTTTTTGCCGAGGAAAGGCAGGAGCATTCCCACGCCGAAATCGAAACCTTCCAGGAAGAAGAAGCCGATCCATAACACGGCGATCAGGATAAACCAAAGGATTTGAAGAAATTCGTATGACATTTTGATACTCCGGGTTAGTCATCGCCGCCGACAAGGGCGGGAGCAACGTCAACAGATTCGTGCATGGCAGCATCGGGCCCGGCGATAGCATATTTCTTCATCAAATAGAACATGGAAACTGCCAGTGAGCCGTAGACGGCTGTAAAGCCGATCAATGAAATGAGCAGGTCAAGGGTGGTGAGATTCGGGGAGACTGCATCCTGCACCTTGAGCAAGCCGTAGACGATCCAGGGTTGGCGTCCCATTTCGGTCAGGATCCAGCCGCTGGCGTTCGCGAGGTAGGGGAGCACCAACAGCGAAGGCGTCCACTTCAGCCATTTGATTTTGGTGATGTCACCGCGCATGCTGACCCAGACAAAGTAAGCGGTCAGAAGGATCATGATAAAGCCAAAGCTCATCATGATGCGGAAGGTCCAGTAGGTGACGACCATCAGCGGAATGTAATCGCCGGGACCGTATTGCTGTTCAGCAGCGGCTTGGAGGTCGTTCACGCCGGTCACTTCACAGTTGAAGTTGTTACAAGCCAGGAAGCTCAACACAGCCGGCATGCGGATCGACCAAACTTCTTTCTTGCCGCTCAGATCACCGATCGTGAGAATGGAGAAGGAAGCTGGCTGCGAAGTTTCCCAATGCGCTTCAATGGAGGCGAATTTCATGGGTTGGTTTTCGTACATATACTGACCCATGGTATGCCCGCCGAGGAAGACCAGCGTGCTGGCGATCAAACCGACCACTGCAGCGATCGTAAATGAGCGCTTGAAGAAATCCACGTTCTGTTTGCGGAAAAGGTGGTAACCACTGACGGCAATGATCATGAAGGCTGCCATCAGCAAACCATCAGAGATCGTGTGCCAGAAGAACAACCAACCTTTGGGGTTGCCAACGAGCGCAAAGAAGTTCACCAACTCTGCGCGTCCCTTGGCTTCATTGATCACAAAACCGACCGGGTGTTGCATCCAGCCATTGGCGAGCAGGATCCAGAGGGCTGAAAGGTTCGAGCCGATCGCAGCCAGCCAGATCGCGGCGAGATGAACTTTTTCCGGCACTTTGTTTTCGCCGAAGATCCAAATTCCAAGGAAAGTAGATTCCAAAAAGAAAGCCAGCAAGGCTTCCACAGCGAGCGGCGCGCCAAAAATATCGCCGACATAGCGGGAATATTCCGACCAGTTCATACCGAACTGGAATTCCTGCACGATACCTGTCACCACGCCGATGGCGAAGTTGATCAGGAATAATTTACCCCAGAACTTGGACATTTTATGCCAGGTCTCGTCCTTGGTCTGGTAATAGCGAGTTTGCATGAACGCCACGAACCAACCGAGTCCCAATGTCAACGGGACGAACAGCCAGTGATAGATGGTGGTGAGAGCAAACTGCAATCGAGAAAGTGTAACGGGGTCCATAGACTCTCCTTCTAAAATATATACGCGCCCCTCCGCGCGTATGAATTAACTAAACCAAACTTGGCACCAGCAGCGGGATACCAAGCGCTTCCTGTACCAGATCTTCAAATGTGATGGATGCCATCTCGCGCAGCATCGCCACCTGGACGCGGCCCCACTTCGAACGGACCGGGCAATTGGATCGGAACGGGCAATCATCCTCACTTTTTGCCTGCATACATTCCGAAAGCAGGATCGGCCCCTCGAACGCTTCGACCACATCCTTGAGCGTGATCTGCGCTGCAGGGCAGGGGAGCATCAACCCGCCATCGCGACCGGGGAAGGTGTTGATCAAGCCGTGGCGGGATAATTGCGCAACGATACGAGTCATGAATGCCTTTGGAATCAACATTTCCTGTTGAATCTCTGCAGTCGAGAGACGAATGCCCTCTCCGCGCTTGGCGAGGGCTAAAACTACACGGACAGCGTAATCAGTTTGGCGGTTGATCTTAAGCATAGGGTGTATTTATAAAGCCTGACTCTTTCTGTAAACATTGACTCCGATTGTAAGCATTTCTATTATACCGTCATGTGCAAATTATCACAAACGGAAGGTGATGGATGTAATAATTGATTTCCACCCGCATTTATCCGAGAGTGTCAAATATCATGGGCTAACAAAGTCCATAACGTGTGCGGCATAATTC
>JBDTWO010000118.1:0-14916 GCA_040006635.1 Chloroflexota bacterium | reverse complement strand
CTGTGCTCCGCCGCGCTGGATGCCCGTATGATGCACGAAGCGAACACCCCCGAAGATGAGAAGCTCTTCAACGCGCTTTGCCCAGCCAACAAAAAGGGCGAACGCAAGTTCTCCCCATCCATGCTGCGTCGCTTGAAGAAACTCGGCATTGACAAGACCGATCCCAACGATCTGACACTCGAAGAACGCGCACGCTTCGCCCGCCTCGATATTGATCCGAACGGCGTACAGTGGCGCCGCGTCGTTGATGTAAATGACCGCTTCCTGCGTGAGATCCAGGTGGGTCTCGGCAAGGATGAAGTTGGTCACGAACACCGCTCCGGTTATGACATCACAGTCGCATCCGAGATCATGGCGATTCTCGCTCTGACCACCGGTCTCGAAGATATGCGTGACCGCCTTGGGAAAATGGTTGTTGCCGTTAATCGGCATGGCGAAGCTGTCACCGCGGAAGACCTCGGTGTAGCAGGCGCATTGACCGTTTTGATGAAGGACGCGATCAAACCGAACCTGATGCAGACCCTCGAAGGGACGCCTGCCATTGTCCACGCGGGACCGTTCGCCAATATCGCCCACGGACAATCCTCCATCATCGCCGATAAGATCGCGCTCAAAATGGCTGATTATGTCATCACCGAATCAGGCTTCGGCGCTGATATCGGCATGGAAAAATTCATGGATATCAAGTGCCGCTACTCCGGGTTGACCCCGAATGTTGTGGTGTTGGTTGCTACCGTGCGCGCGCTTAAGATGCACGGCGGCGGACCCAAAGTGGTAGCTGGCAAACCGCTCGCTCCTGAATATACCGAAGAGAATCTCGACCTGCTCCGCAAAGGCTTACCCAACATGGTCCAGCACATCGAGAACGCGCTCAAGTACGGTGTAAATGTGGTTGTAGCTGTGAACTCATTTGCCAACGATACCAAGGCTGAAGTTGAAATCGTCCGCGAAGCCGCTCTCAAAGCAGGCGCCATGGATGCAGTTGTCTCCCGCCATTGGATGGAAGGCGGCAAAGGGGCTGTCGCTCTCGCTGAGGCAGTCGTCAAAGCTTGCGAAAAACCCAGCAACTTCAAGTTCCTCTATCCACTGAATATTTCGGTCAAAGAAAAGATCGAGACCATCGCCCGCGAGATCTATCGCGCCGATGGCGTAGATTACACCCCCGAAGCTGAAGCCAAGATAGAACAGTTCACCAAACTCGGCTTTGGCGACCTGCCGCTATGCATGGCAAAGACTCACCTTTCCTTCACCGATAAGGCTGACCAAAAAGGTGCGCCGCGCGGCTTCCGCGTGACGATCAGCGATATCCGCGCGAGTGTTGGCGCAGGCTTCCTCTATCCGCTGCTTGGAACGATGCGTACAATGCCCGGTCTACCCACAAGACCTGTTTTCTACGATGTAGACCTTGATCTTGAAACCGGAAAAGTTGTCGGCTTGTTCTAACTTGTTCTAAATAGAAATAGACCCTAAAGGTTATGAAGCTCCTTTAGGGTCTATTTATTTAATCAAAACACAACGGATCCAGCACAACTGAGAACTCTTCCTCAGGAACAACTCCAACCCAACGATACAACACTTTTTTTGACGAATCTAAAAGTGCAAATTCCGGGGAACCGATCGGAAAAAGTAAATCGTGCCACGCAGTCCATACATGGTAGTTCACCCGCTCCAGTTTCATACAATGCTTGTATTTTTTCTTTAGCCCATTCACGATGGGATCCATATCTTTGCAATCCACTCAGGTGACCGCAAAGAACTCGACAAAGATCAGGTCATTGTGTTTGGGGATTAAGTTTGGGGCGGCAGTCTGCGTAGAAGCGATCGGAGGCGCGGCTGTCACAGACACAACCTCCGGGGAGACAGTTGTCGCAGAAATACCATCCTGCGAGGCAGCACAAGAAAACAAAAATAGAGTCAGCAGGAAAACCAATAAAGGATGTTTTTTCATTATGCACATCAACGCGGTCGAACATAATAAATATCGCCGCTGGGGTCTGAATACATTAATTCCAATTCACTAAATTGAGAAAGTTCATCTGGCGAAAGATAATGCTTATATTCATTCGGCTTGAACCAGACGATATAACCAGGTTTGTCATGGGGCCAGCCAGCATATACGACAGTAAAATCAGAAACGGTCTTGGTTGGTAATGTTTGCACAGGCTTACGTGTATAGAACCAAACGGCATCGACATAATTGCCATAAAAAAAGGCATCTGGCTGGGCGATTCTCAATTTCTGCATTTCAATAACAATATTACTTTCATGGAATGCACGACCATTAAAATGATTATAACCGCTTGGTTCCCCAATTGTCCGTGCGGTCGCCAGATATTCTCTCATTCCATATAATGGATAGACACTCCATAAAACAAAAAGGACCACCACGATCAGATTGCTTCGCCGAAAGGCCGGCAGATGAGGCTGAATAAGAATATCGTACGTAAATACAACTAGTAACGCCACGGGCACCAGCAAGATCACATAATATCGATCATCGGTATCCAGCCATTGATGGTCGCCGGTGATAATTGTCAGCACCACAGCTACAAAATATACAACACCATAGATCAAGGTTGGGTAAACAGACCGATCCATTAATGCCTGTGCCCATGCCCTCATCAGATCGCTGCGCTTCCGGTTCAAGAACCAAAGCAACAACGCCATCACAAAAAGTAAAATAAAAGGGCGAGTTAATATAGGCATGAGTGGCGTCAGATATGGGACAAACCAATGTAATATCTTGGTGAGCGCCAGTGAAGTGTTTTGATAAACATCAACTTCCGCATCACCTGTCCCAAATAACGTTCCATACGTCATGATGTTACGAATGACCAGCCACCAGCCGATAGGAATAATCGAAACGCCCCCCAATATAAAACCATCCCGCAGGAAAATCCGAGGCTCCTTCCGATTTTCGATAAGAATCACAATCAACCCCGTGACCGTTACGGCCAACCCAACGTAACGCAACATCGGCGCAAGTGCGCTCAGCGCCACCATCCAGATGAATGCGCGGCGGGAGTGTTGCCGAATATACCCATCGATAACGATCAGTAACCCCAGCGTCATCGTTAAATATAAAGGTTCTGAAAAGATCGTCGCATGAATACGAAGCGACGAAATGGACAGGCACACAAACCCACTGGCAAGATAGGCATACAGTGGCTTGGTCTGAAAGATGCGCCAAAATATCACGCCGCTCAAAAAAAGATTTAATCCCAACAGGAAAACATTGAACCACCAGCCTGCAACAAACACATCCAATCCTGAAACCAAACTTAACCCCGCCAATATGATCGAATACAAAGGCGGCCATGAAAGCAAAGGCAAACCACGATGGTCAAATAACCCATTTCCAGCCAACAGGCTCTGGGCAACAGCCATGTATTTGACAGAGTCAGAAGCCACACCCGCTCCATAGCGCGAGGTGGCGATACCACCTAACAGCGTGGCAATCAGTGAAAGGACAACAAGAAATATCAAAAATCTTTTTTGCGCAAATGAGACGGATGGGGGTTGCGTAAAATTCATATCTCCCAATTATAATGGAGACAATGGACAATCTTCACACCCTGACTATCTCCAATGCCCTGGATCTCCTCCGTGGACAAAAGATCTCGCCTCAAGACCTAGCCGCAGCCTGCTTCCGTCAAATTGAGCGACTCAACCCTGAGCTTAAGGCGTTCATCACTATCTGTGATCCTCAAGCGCCTGTCAACCCACAACCTTCAGTGCAGACCATTCCCGTTGCGCTTGCCAATGCGCTGCGCGGCATCCCCATCGCCGTGAAAGATCTGTTCGATACGGCTGGTGTACGCACCACTGCCGGTTCAAAATTTTTCACGGACAATATCCCCGACACCGATGCCTTCGTAGTTGAAAAACTCAAACAAGCTGGCGCTATCATCATGGGAAAAACCAACACTCATGAAATCGCCTTGGGCGTCACCGGGAATAACCCTCACTATGGAACCGCCCGCAATCCATGGGACGCAACCCGCATCCCCGGCGGCTCCTCGAGCGGATCAGCCATCGCTGTGGCAACCGGCATGGCACTTGGCGCACTCGGCACGGACACAGGTGGCTCGATTCGCATCCCGGCTTCGTTATGTGGAGTGGTTGGATTCAAACCTACTTTTGGACGCGTCAGTACGCGCGGCGTATTCCCCCTGTCTTGGAATCTCGATCATGTCGGACCGCTCACAGCCTGTGTCCGCGATGCCGCTCTCGTGCTGCAAGTGATCTCCATTTATGATGCCCTTGACCCAGCTTCGATCAAAATGTTGACCGGTGATTATCTTGGTCACCTGGTGGATGATATGCAGGGTAGAAAAATCGCGCTGGGAGTGGGTGAGTTTGTCGAAAGCGCAGACCCTGAAGTATTGAACGCCGTGTACGCTGCCACAAAAGTTTTTGAATCGCTGGGATGCAAGGTGCAGGATATCAATGCAAGTTGGATGCGTGAAGCCGCCTTCGCCAATGCCACGATGACCCGTTCAGATGGCGCAGCTGTCCATCGCGACCGTTTGCAGGAACACCCTGAAATGTTCGGCGAAGATATCCGCCGCAGACTTGAGGATGGCGCAAAAACCACCTCGACAGAGTACGCTCTCGCAAGGCGCACCCAGACCGAAGTCAAGAAAAGATGCGAGCTCTTCTTTGAATCCACTGACTTTTTGATCGTCCCCTCCACCCCCATCGCCGCGCCAACCATTGAGGGCAATGATGCGGTCGAGCAAGCCGCGCGACTCACACGTTTCACAGCACCCTTCAATCTCACGGGCCTGCCCGCCATCTCCGTCCCCTGCGGGTTCACAAAAGAGGGCTTGCCCATTGGCTTACAAATCATCTCAAAAGCCTGGGCTGATGCGAAAGTGTTGAATGCCGCGTATGCCTTCGAGCAAGCCACCGAGTGGCACGAACAACGACCAACAATTTAGCGTAGAGCGGGATGGCATCCCGCCTTACGTTCTCTGATACAACGACATCTCCCACACAAACAACCGGCGCGTTGACATCCTCTTCAACCCTTCCCCATTCAACAACGCTTCCATCTCAGCCACCGGATGGACAAACACCCGAAACGGATCTTTCCCCAGTCCTTGAAAAAAGTTCGCCACTTTGACAGCCGCCCTCGTCCACCACACATCGCGTGGATAGGTCAACGCAATCGCCGTGCGACTCTTTGACGAAGCCGCTTTCAACAATTCCCGCATATTGGGGTAACAACAAACAACTCGATCCAATGTGACCACGTCCACCTGCGGAAGTTCTTCCGCCACGTCGGTAAAATCCGCATGGATAAATTTCACCTGCGCCTCATGCCCCAATCGTTTTGCTTCCTCTGTAGCGACCTTCAAATACGCTGACGATGCATCTACGTGCGTGGCTTCGCTGGCAACATCTTTCAACAACTCGTGATGGATCGTCCCAATCCCGCCGCCGATATCGAGCAAGGCGACATTCTTCAGACCCAATGACCGCACCGCTTCAAGAATCAACTTGGTCTGGTTCGCAGGTCCACGGCGACGGTAATCTTTGAGATTCGACTTGGCTTCATCTTCGCCGAAGGTGTTATTTTCCATTTCACAACAATTACAGGGCATAGTTACCTCTCAATCCGAATTTTCGTTTCCTTGAAACGAACTAAACAGCGCCATACATATACTTCCAAAGAACATCCCAAAAATCAATAATCTAGTTGAAGAAAGGAGCGCGTTGAACAATCCTGGCAATACATTAGCATAGCCATAATATTGACTTTTCATTAAGCCCAACATGAAACCAATTGTTCCGCCAAGTATGCCCCCGATAAGTGTCTGCTTGCGAAAGTATTGAACATCCAATGCGATAAATATACCCATTGATGCATATATTAAATTTTCTAAAACACTTACCTTAGATGAACCTGCTATCAATTCAAGAGCAAGTGCAAGTAACAATGTTATAAAACCCCAAAACAGGGCTTTATAATCTTTCCAAGATAGAGCTAGCCCAATCACATATCCAAGGAATGCCCCGATAACTATTTCTCGCGCAAAATTCCAACCTGAATAACTACCAGTTATTGCATTATAAATACCTAAGGCTAGCCCCAATAATTCAGATAGAGCAGACACAAATGTTTTTTTCATAATCACTTTAATTTCTCCACCACTCTCTCATAATACTCCAACGACCCAGGATTCATCAACGCATCCCGATTACTCACCGCACGTCCATTCAAAATGTTCGTCACGGCGCTTTCGACCTTCTTCATATTCAGCGTGTACGGAATTTCGGGCGCTTCAAGTATCAGCGCAGGGACGTGTCTTGGCGATGCATTCTCACGCAAGGTCTTGCGGATCTTGTTTTGCAGTTCATCGGTGAGCGCCGCGCCCGCCGCCAGTTTGACGAATAGAATCACACGCTGGTCGTCCTGATAGTTTTGTCCCACAGCGAGACTATCCGCCACTTCGGGCAGGTTCTCCATTTGGGCATAAATCTCCGCCGTGCCAATGCGGACGCCCGACGGTTTCAACACCGCATCCGAGCGACCGTAAAACGTGACGCCGCCTGTGTCCTTGTGCATCAAGACATAATCGCCGTGCCGCCAGACGTCCGGATACACATCGAAATATGCCTTATGATATTTCGAGCCGTCGGGGTCGTTCCAAAAATACAACGGCATGGACGGCGCTGGCGCTTCGCACACCAACTCGCCCTGTTCATCCCGGATCGGATTGCCCTTTTCATCGTACGAATTTATCTTCATGCCGAGCGCCGGGCTTTGCAGTTCACCCGCATACACCGGGCTGAGCGGACTGCCATTTACGAAACAGCCGTTGATGTCTGTGCCGCCAGCGATGGAGTTGAAATGCAAATCAGATTTGATCTCACGATACACGTATTCAAAGCCATCTGCCGAAAGCGGTGAGCCCGTCTGCGAGATTTCACGCAGCGACGATAGATCAAAACTCGTGTGGGGCGAAACATTTTCCTTTTTCAAGAAATGGAGATAACTGGCACTGCATCCAAAAATCGTGATCTGCTCATCGTCGATCAACTTCCACATCGCGCTAGTGTCGGGGTAATTGGGGTTGCCGTCATACAACACGATCGTCGCGCCCACCGCCAGCGAACTCATCAGCCAGTTCCACATCATCCAACTGCACGACGTGATATAAAAAATCCGGTCACTGCGTTTCAAGTCCGTGTGCAGGACCAACTCTTTCAAATGATTGATCAGCACGCCGCCCGCTCCCTGCACCAGACACTTCGGCTTGCCCGTCGTCCCCGACGAGAACATGATATATAACGGATGGTCGAACGGCAGTTGCGCAAATTGAATCTCAAGATTTTTTTCTTTCGCCAGAAAATCTTCGTAATAGATCGCATTTGGGATTTTCGAAATATCCGCCCGTTCGCTCACATATGAAACTACAATTATTTTTTTCAACGACGGAATTCCGCCCGCCACTATCGCGGCGTGACTCAACGTCTCGAAAATTTTCCCCTTGTAAAAATATCCATCAGCTGTAATCATCACTTTCGGCTCGACTTGTCCCAGCCGTTCGATTGCCGCTCCCGCTCCGATGTCGGTGGCACAGGATGACCATACTGCCCCGAGACTCGTCGCCGCCAACATGCCGATGACTGTCTCGATGAGATTCGGCATATACCCGACCACTCGGTCACCCACCCCGACGCCTGCCTCTGCCAACGAATGACTTAATCTTGCAACTGAATCATAGAGCTCCGCATACGTCATCTGCTTCGATGATTGAGTCTCACCTTTGAAGATGAACGCCAACTGGTCATCACGATAGCGCAGAAGATTCTCCGCAAAGTTTAACTTCGCACCGGGGAACCACTTCGTCCCTGGCATGACGGATAGATCCGTCACTACAGAGTCATACTGCTTCGACGATTTGATCTCGACAAAATCCCACACCTCCGCCCAGAAATTGGGAATGTTCTCGACTGACCATTGATACAAGTCAGTGTAAGAATCCAAATTCAGTTTATGCCGTGCGTTCACCTCACGCATAAACCGTGAGATATTCGCATCCTGCTTACATTGTTCAGAGGGAATCCAAAGGGGAGTTTTCATTCATATCCTTTCTGGAGTCCATCAGCAAGCTGATGGACAGGCATAAACCCAAACATAGTCGGACAGCAAGCTGTCCGACTCCAGAGTAAATTCTTCAGTCTGCGGTCTGTTGTCAGTGGTCATTTCCCCCATTATACAAGCATGCCTGCTCTACTTTGCCCGTCGTGCAATCAAGGTTCCCGCGGCAATGCCAGTTGCAAATCCAAAAGCGAACATCCCGATCTTGACCGGCGAAGAGACATCGCCCCACAATGTCACTGACGATGAGACTGCCATAACAAGAAACAATAATGCCGTTCCGATCAATGCATTGTTTGATTTCATTTTTTCTCCTGATAATTTTTCATGCATCCGCATGTGATCTAAAACTCCGAAGGAGTGAGATGTTTATAGATTTTTCAATACCGCAGCCTGAACCCCGCAGGGGTCTCAGAGCTATATCATCCCTGCGGGATTTGAATAGAGCCATTTCAACATCTACAATCTTGCCATCCCTTCGGGATTATTTTGTCTGCTCCATAAAACTCTGCAACTGCTGACGATATGACTTAAGTGCAGTCTTCCCAGCAGACGTCAACTTGCAGACTGTGAGCGGCAGTTTTCCTTTATAAGTTTTTTCGATCTTTACATAACTAGCCTCTTCCAACTTGGAAAGATGCGCCGAGAGGTTTCCTTTGGTCAAAGCTGTCTCACGTTGCAGGAAGAGGAAGTCTGCGCTCGCCACGGAGGCGAGAATCGTTACGATGAGCAACCGCGCTGGCTCGTGGATGAGTCGGTCGAGGGTGGTGACGGCTCGTAGATCAGCGCTCATGCTACAGTTCCGGTTGAAGCGGGTTTTCGTCCAGATATTTCTTCAGGGTCAGCCCGCCCGAAATCGCAAACGAAAGACTCATCAATGCGTAGAATAATCCAAGGTTGTAGCCGCGCGGAAATCCACTGATAGACAGGAGCGCTCCATAGATCAACGCCGCCGCACTCAGGATGTAAAACCGCTTCATCTTCGCCGTCCAAACCTGCTTCACGAAAAGGATAATGCCCATCACTGCGCCCGACACCGCCACCATCGCATCGATCCTGTTGAATTGGCGTGCGATGAAGACGAACGTCAGCGCCATGATGGCGCCCGTCACAGCGGACAAGGTGCCAGCCACCCATTTATTTTTTTCACTGGCTTGATATTCCACATACCCAGTGCGTGGATATGTCACCCGCAGCTTGGCAGTATTGATAAAGCGTCGCACGAGGAACATGCCGCCGATCAACACCAAGACCAAACTTACCTGCAACAACCCACCGATCAGCGAGTCGTCCCCAAAGTATTGTTGCGCCGCAAAATAGATCGCCAGGATCAGACACATCCCGCCGCCGCCCACCAACTCGCCAAAGCCATCCACATACCAATAGCGTTTGACACGCTGTTCCACATCGGAAAAATTATCTTTCATTTTTACTCCTTTCTAGTTTGCGTTACAAACTAGTTTGCACTTATATTACACCAACCAAAAGTGTTTGTCAAGAGATTTAAAACAAAAATCCCAACTCTCACGAATTGGGATTCGACAATTAGCTATGTACCTGTCTACTTCTTCATACTCGCCAAAATCAAACGGATAAAATTCATCCACGTCGGTTTGCCGAATAATTTTGCGATCGCTTTTGTCGAAGCAACATAACTCGGCGTGTGCGTGGTGTTATCGGATTGCTTCTTGAACGGCGCGCGATAGACACCTTTTTGAATCTTCTCAAACATGAACAGATTGTTCACACTGCCAATGCCCGATTGGACATCATACAGTGTGTTGCCGGGGAAGGCTCCCCACGGTACACCCATCAACACATACGCCAAGCCCGCAAAAACATTGACACAGATCGTCCCATACTTCAAATCAGCGATCCCCTGCTCCAATGCGGATTTGACTTGTGCATCTGCCTCCGATTTATCAGAGACAATGATATACGCTGTCAGGTTGCCCCATAGAGTCCCGTTGGCAAAGGTCACAGCCTTGGAGATGAAATCTGAAGTGTCTTTCGCATCGAGTGCGGTTTCGCCGAACAAACCACAGAACGCCTCCGAACGGAAAGCGATGTCGTTTTTCTTTTGCGAGTCGAGATCCCGGATCAACGTCCACGGCAATTCGCCTGCACCTGCCGAGCCAATCTGCTTTGCATTTTTATGCGCTTTGAGAAACTCATCGTGAAATTTTTGCGCGTTCGGATAATACGCCTTGCGGACCGGATACTCACCCAATGACGCTTCCACCGCATCCAAAAACTTTTCACGCAATTCCCAATTCTTATCCGTGACGATCATTCTCGGCGAGAGACAATTGAAACCAGCATTCACGACCAGCCAGAATGCCACCTGTTTCGCCTGCTCTTTGATCTCGGCATCCGTCCACGCGCCGGGGACAATGATCAATGGCGCGACACCGCCCAACTCAGCCGTGACAGGTTTCTTGATCAAAGGCTTCTTTGCCTTTTTATTTTTCTCGCCATCTTCACCAGCGCCAAACACGATCACATCAAAGGTCTTATCTGACCCCGTCATGTGGATCACATCCACGCTCTTGTGTTTGCACAGGTACGCGCCTTCCGTTGCTCCGCCGTAAACCAACCGTAAAAATCCACGCTCGATCAACGGACGATAGGCTTCTTCGATCAACGGTCCCAAATAATCATTGACCGGATTCATCTTCAACAGCACAACTTGATTTTCCAGGAACAACTTGGTCGTGATGTCACACGGCACGAGCATCGAGACATTCCCCGCACCGAGCACCAATGACACTTTGCCGGTCTGCCGTTGGTCGTGATAGATCTTCGCCTGCGAAGCTAACGCATCCTGCTCGCTCACGCCCGGCTCCAGCCACACTTCAGCGCTATAGCCAGCGAACACAGTTTTCTCCAACGCCTGGATTGGGAACGTCTGCGCGGTCAACTGTCCGTTGCGAGTCGTAAATCCGGCTGGCAGTTGCGGTCGTCCGGTTTTCTGCACATCGGTCAATACTTGTTTCAAGCGCAAAATATTTCTGGGCACGCCCGCAAACATCGCCCACTCGTCCCCCTCCACGGCATGCCCCGCGCCATAGCCTTTTGCTTCGGCACTGGTCACTGCCCAACGTTCCGCCACACCATCGAGTCGGCGCGCGATCTCATCCAGGATCTGGATGCGTTCCGCCACGCTCACCGCCAACCATGCATCTTTGTGCGCGGTCAACTCGGCAAGCGCGGCATCAATTTCTTTTTTTGTGGAAACTTCCGGGTGAATAACCGCCATAGTCCGTTGATTTTACTTGGACTTCTGCATACACGTCAACAAATTTTTGACCACACCTACGGGCTCGGATTTTGTCAGCGCCAGCACCGGCACCGTCCCCGCCGAAAAGACGACGCGCGAGTCGCCCGCTTTCCAATGCTTGGGCAGGATGCCGACCGTGTTCGGCTGATTGACCAACGTATCGGACATCTGTTCCGGGCTAACTGCTACCATCGCGGATGAAGAGACGCTTCTGCCGTTCATCACAAGCTGATCAAACACCTTTTGCACATCCGTATCTGACGCATATACCCACACCTGCACGGACGGATCCCCCAACCCCATAAACAAAGCCTGCGCCTCGTCCAGGGTCAAATTTTGGATTGGGCTTTGACGTTGTGTAACGATCAAGATTTCTTCGCTGTCAATCTGATAAGCAAAGGATGCGACTTCAGGTTCACCGATCTGTAAACGGATATCGGCAGCGGACGCTGAATCGGATAAACGGATGGTGACGGATGATCGTACGGCGCAATCGTATAGTTCTGTCAGCCAAGGCTGGGTAAAAGACGAGGAGTAAACCGAAACAACTTGGGGCGTAGATGGAGGCGTGCTCGTCGAGCAGGAAAAGAGGAGGAAAGAGGAAAGAAGAAAGCTGAGTATGGCGCTGCGAGTCTTCGAGAAGCAATCTCCTACACGACGAGGGGATTGCTTCGGGCGAAAGAACATCGCCCTCGCAATGACGGGAAAAACGTTTTTACCATTCATGAAGTAAGGATGCAATCAACTTTACTTTTTGTTCCATACTATCAGCGAAAATAAATTCGCGTTCGGAGTGATAGCCTTCACCCACTGCGCCCATGCCGTCGAGCAGAGGGATGCCGAGCGGGGCGACAAAATTTCCATCTGATGCGCCGCCAGTTCCGCCCGCAGTGAGGTCCATTCCGATCTGCGCGGCGATAGACTTTGCTTTCTCGAACGTGGACTTCATCAGATCGTCGAACGGCATCGGCGGCCGGTTCAATCCGCCTGTGACTGCGATGGTCGTACCGTCGAGAACCGGTTTCAGATTTTTCACTGCGGCTTCGATGCGTTCCCATTCACCGGGCTGCATCACGCGGACATCCACTTCAATGTTCGCTTCTTCAGGAACCACATTCGAAACCGTGCCGCCTTGGATCACACCGACGTTGACGGTTGTTTGTTTTGAATAATCGGTGAGTTTTTGGATCGCGATGATCTGATGCGCCATTTCTTCAATGGCATTACGCCCCTCTTGATGCGCGCCACCGGAATGCGCGGCGCGTCCTTTGACCTTGACCCATAAACTCCCAACGCCTTTGCGCCAGGTTTTGAGAGAGCCATCGAGCAAGGCACCTTCCATCACCAAAGCCAACGCGGACCCTTGCGCCAGTCGTTCGATATGTTCACGGGAGGTATGACTGCCGATCTCTTCATCAGAGGTACACAGCAAGGTGACGGGACGATTCAATCCTTGCTTCTGCGCTTCTTCAATGGCAGCCAGCGCAATGACGATACCCGCTTTCATATCCAGCGTACCGGGACCGAAGATCTTTTCACCTTCTTCACGGAAGGGAGTCTTTTGAATCGTACCTAGAGGAAAGACCGTGTCCATGTGGCAGAGGAGGAGAATGCCTTCACCCTGCCCTCTCCCAAAAGGAGAGGGGAAACGCGCCAGAACATGGTCGCCTGTTTCAGTGTTGGGAATGCTCTCAACCTGCGCGCCGAGTTTGAGAGCTTCTTCGGCAACAATGGCACCTACGTGATCTACAGCGGCTTTGTCGTGTGAAGGTGATTCGGCTTCGACGAGAAGTTTAAGGAGTTGTTTGAGTTCCATAGATACCTCGGTGGTTGAGTAGGGCGAGACAGTAGTCGAGTCCATATCGAAACCACCACTAACAGAGATTATTTTGCTTATCTTTTTATTTTAGAAAGAACACAACCGAGCCAACCACTGCACAATAGATCGCGAACACATACAGCGAGCGCTTGCTCAAATAATCGATCAACCACTTGATGGCAAACCAACCGACAATCGCTGCTGTGACAAATCCAACGGCAAGCAGAGGCAGGAACTCGCTGAGATTCGGCATCTTGATCACGTCGAGCATTTGGTAGCCGCCCGCGGCAAGCATCACCGGCACAGACATAAGAAACGCAAACCGCGCCGCGGAGGGACGGTCGAAGCCGCGGAACATACCGCCGCTGATGGTTGATCCACTGCGCGAGGCACCCGGAAACACTGCAACAATTTGGAACAAGCCAACGATCAAAGCATCGAACCAGGTCATCGAGTCGAGAGATCGATTCTTTTTGGTGAGCCATTCAGCCAGAGTGAGCAGAATCGCAGCAGAGAACAATCGAATGGAAGCTTCAAGCATGGGTTGCTTGAACGATGCTTCAACTGCATCTTTCAGAAGATAACCTGCGAGCAAGGCAGGAATGGTGGCAACAACGATATAGATTCCCAGATTTCTTTCGGGCGTCGAACGTCGAAAGTCTAAGGTCGCTCTGGCGATGGAAAGCAAGTCTTTCCAGTAGAAAGCGAGCAAGGAAACGATGGTCCCAAGTTGGACGATAACGAGAAAAGAGAACATTGCGTCACTGGCAGAGATGCCCAACAACTGTTGCCCGATGAGCAAATGCGCGGTTGACGAGACGGGGATAAATTCGGTCAGTCCCTGAATGATGCCAAGTAGGAAGGATTGAAAAAGAGTCATTGATATTCCTTAGTGGAAAGATTTTGGTAAGTATTTTATATTCTCATGCTGATAATGGTATTAATGCTTTCAACCCTACATGATACTGAGCAGAAAAGCGTGGCATATGTTCATTGAATGGAATATACCTTTATGGGTTGGTCTTTGCCTTTCACAGTTATTTCTTTTTCTGCGCCCACCATTTTATTCGAAAGGGTTGAGCGCGTATCTTCTGAAATCCAGATCTCGCCGGCACCCGCGCTCTTTTCGATGCGCGCGGTCGTATTGACGGTATCCCCGATCACATCATAAAAGCGGACGTTCTGCCCGCCGAGCAAACCTTCGACGAGCAAACCGGTGTTAATGCCGATGCCCACACCCAGTTCACGCTTGAGCAGGGTGCGCCCGATGGCTTCCTGCAATTCACGCGCGGCACGGACGGCTTCATCCGCTTCGATGAAGACAGCCATGACCTCGTCAGCAGTGAATTTGTATTTGATGACCTGATAGTTATTCAGCAGGCTTTCGATATTCATATAATACCGATTGAGCAGGGATGCGACTTCTTCAGGTGAACGTCGCTCGCTCCACTTTGTAAAGCCGCGGATGTCCATGAAGAGCACCGTCCGTCTTTGGCGGGAGAGCAGCATGGAGCTTGGATCATTGAAAGCGCGTCCGAGCAGGTTGCGTCCCAACAACCATTCGGAATAGACGTGTAATTGCGCGGCAGTTTGACGAAGAAGGTTCAAGTGGCGTTGCGCATTGGCATTGGCGAATCCAACTGAAAGTCCAAGCAGGAACGTGGCAAGTCCGATAAAGCGGTGGGAGGTATCCTTGAAAAATTC
>JBDTWO010000117.1:0-14965 GCA_040006635.1 Chloroflexota bacterium | reverse complement strand
GTGAAACCGGACACGTGATCGGCGTAGATATGACGCCCGAGATGTTGGAGCGGGCTCGGGGTAGTGCGCAGCGGATGAATATCCAAAACGTGGAATTTCGTCAGGGCTATATCGAGGAACTGCCGGTTGATGCAAACAGTGTGGATGTCATCATCTCGAACTGCGTGATCAACCTTTCGCCTTACAAAGAAAAAGTTTTTGCAGAAACCTTCCGCGTGCTAAAACCCGGTGGCAAATTGGCTGTCTCTGATATCGTGACCGATGGCGAATTGCCTGAGTCCGTTCGCAAAAGTCTGAGCGCCTGGGCGAGCTGTGTAGCTGGCGCGGTGGATGCCAGGGAATATGTTGGCATGCTGGAAGCCGCGGGCTTTAGCGATATTTCCATCACCCCGGTTTTCTTCGACAAGGAAACTGTCGATGCCGCGCTCGATGATATGATGGATGTCATTGAACTCAAAACGATCGCGCGCGAGGATGTATATAAAGCGGTTTATAGCGCGAAGATCACTGCATATAAATCATCGTAAAAAGAACTGCCATCTCATTCAATAATCACCCAGAGAAGGCTGGCATTAGTCAGCCTTCTCTGTTTATTAACAAGTGTTATTCATCATCTTGACAGTGCAATCTTTCGGGAGTAAAAACAAACCGACTGGTCGGTTTTTATCGAAAACCAAACAAGGAGCCCCATGCAGCAACGCAGCGAAGAGACCCGCGTGAAAATCACAGATTCAGCGATCAAGCTGTTTTCAAGCAGCGGCTATAACAAAGCCAGTGTGGATGATATTTGCGCGGAGGCAGGCATCAGCAAAGGCGCGTTCTATCATCACTTCAAAAGCAAGCAGGAACTTTTTCTGGCTCTGCTGGATGGCTGGCTTCAAACCATAGACAATGCCATCGATGCCTCGAAAGAGCTGACCGCTCCTGAAACCTTCATGCAAATGACCGAAGCGTTTCCCTACATCTTTGAAACAGCAGGCGATGGCTTGCCCATGTTCCTTGAGTTCTGGCTGCAAGCCAGCCGCGATGAAAAGATCTGGCAGGCGAGCATTGCCCCTTATCGCCGTTATCACAAGTATTTCACCACGCTCATTAAAAAAGGTGTGGCTGAAGGCTCATTCGTAGATGTAGACCCCGAACTTACCTCGCGCATGATTATGTCAACTGCAATGGGCTTGTTGCTCCAAAGCCTGCTCGACCCGAAAGGCGCGAAATGGGAGAAAGTGGCGCGTGAGAGCACGACCATGCTAGTCAATAGTCTATTGAAAAAATGAGGTATTAAATATTATGTGGCTTGTAACGGGCGCAACCGGGCATGTTGGAAACGTGCTGGTGCGCAAACTTTTAGAACGCGGTGAAAAGGTGCGGGCGTTGATCCTGCCTGGCGAAAGCCGCGAATCAATTCACGGCTTGGACGTTGAGGCGGTGGAAGGCGATGTCCTGAATTTGGATTCGCTGTTCAAATCCATGCAGGGTGTACGCGGAGTCTTTCATCTGGCGGGCGTCATCTCGATCATGCCAGGACCGAATCCATTCGTGCGAGAAGTCAATGTAGAAGGCACAAGAAATATTCTGCGTGCCGCCAAAGAACTGAACATCGGCAAGCTGGTTTACACCTCATCCATTCATGCAATTCAACGTGTGGAGGCAGGCGTGATCGATGAACGCGTACCTTATGATATGAACAATCCCTACGGCGCGTATGACCGCTCGAAAGCCGAGGCGACTTTGGAAGTATTGAACGCGGCTCATTCTGGACTTGAAGCTGTGGTGGCCTGCCCCACTGGCGTGATCGGTCCTTATGATTTCCTCGGTTCAATGATGGGCAGTGTGATCCACACCGCCGCACAACAAAAGCCGACTTTGTATGTTGACGGCGCGTATGACTTTGTAGATGTGCGGGATGTTGCCGATGGCTTGATCGCTGCGGCAGAACACGGCAAACGCGGCGAGAGTTATATTTTGTCGGGGCAGAAGATCACGGTCCGCTATTTGCTCGAGACGGTGCGCGAGATCACCGGCAAACATTTCTTTCAAATGAAAATACCGTTTGATCTTGCAAAGTTCGCAGCTTTATTTACGCCGATATATTACAGCCTTGCAAGGGTAACCCCGCGCTTCACCCCGTATTCGCTGGAAGTTTTACAAAGCAATTCGAACATCAGTCACGCGAAGGCCGCCCGTGACCTGGGCTATAAGCCACGTCCGCTTTACAACAGCATTCACGATGCCGTAAAGTGGTTTTTGGAAAAAAATAACAGGAGTATATTATGAAGATAGTCACTGATTGCGCAGCAGATATGTCTAATGAAGAACTTGAAAAACTGGGAATTATTCAAGCCCCACTGTTCATACAATTCCCCGAAGGCGAAGTGAACTCCACCGAAATATCGGCGGATGATTTCTATAACCGCCTGGAAGCCATGCGTCCACAGATCCCAACCACGGCGCAACCTTCCAGCGGAATCTTTGCCGAGATCTATCACAAACTTTCACAGGTGGAAAAAAATATCCTTTCGATCCACATCTCATCCGGTTTGAGCGGCACGATCAACTCAGCTCGGGATGGCGGGGAGCAAGTGAAAGCTGAAGCAAATGTTAGCCACTGGGATACGCTCACCCTCTCAGGCGGGGAACGCTTCCAGGTATTGGCGGCGGCGTTCGCAGACAAAGCCGGTTGGGCAATGGACAAGATCCAGGAGCGTCTGGCAAGAATCCGCGAGAAGACGGAAGTGATCTACACCCTCGATACGCTTGAATATCTGGCGCGCGGCGGGCGCATCGGACGCGTCAAAGCGCTGGCTGGTGCGTTATTGAATCTCAAGCCGGTCATCCGCGTGGATGTGGACGGGAAATACAGCACCGTCACGAACGGACGCACCTTGAGCAAATCGATGACAGCGATCACGGATCATCTGGTCGAAAAGTATGGCAACACACCGGTATGGGTCACTGTACTGCATGGTCGCTTTGCTGATAAGGCAGATCTCCTCGCGAATGAGTTCAAGCAGAAGTTGAATATCGCCAAAATGGAAGTACAACGCATTTCCCCTGTGCTGGGCGTACACACCGGTCCCGGTATCGTCGGTGCGGCGGTTGTGCCTATGGCATTAGTGGAAGATCTGATGAAATAAGCGTCTTGTGTATCTTGAAATAAACATGACACACCCCGAATTTTGTCTTTCAAGTCTTTAGCCACGGGTTTCACTGATTTACACGAAAAAAGGCAACCCAGTTTAGAGGGTTGCCTTTTAGGTTTAACCTATTTTGGGTCATTAATTTAAAAATCCGTGACGATCTATGTAATCCGTGGCTAGATTCTTAAGTTTGGGGTTAAGCATGTTTTGATATCACTCTTCGACAGGAATAGGCTGCTCACGCTTGACCATGCCAATCGGAGGCGGTAGTTCATAATCCGGCAGGATCTGATCCACGTTTCGAACGGCTGTTGAGAAATATCCCAGTAAAGCCACCAAAGTCCCGCCGATACCACATAAAAAGATCATCAAGCCAAAGCCGGAGCCTGCACCTGTACCGACCAGCCAGCCAAATGTATTTGCCACTACACCGCCAGAGTGCATGGCAGGCTCAAAAACTTTCTCACCGAAGAAACCAGCCAATATGGGTGTGAAAAGGAAAGGCAGTTGGGCTATAAAATCGCTGGCTGAGAAAATACGTCCCTGCACATCGGGCGGAATCTTCAATTGTAAAAAAGTCTCGATCGCCACATTCACGGCGGGCTCGAACAACGAATCGATCACCTTGGCGATCAGCCAGATCAACAATACCTGACCAATACCCAACAAAGTCAGCCCGAACATACTGGAAAGCAACCAACCCAACAAAATCGCCCGGGCTGGACGTTTAATGCCTCCAAAGAGTCCCAGAAAGACACCCGCCAAGACAGCCGCCAGCGCACCAACGGATTGAATCGTCCCTGCAATTTCCGGGTCACCGCCGGTGCGTAAAGAAATCATGGTATAGATCGCGGTCACAGAAAGGGCAATCCCCGAAAAAATATTGCCGAAAAAGAATATTAATTGAATTCCCAGCAAACCCGGGCGCTTAAGGATGTATTTGATCCCGTAGAATGCCTCCTGCAAAAATTTACTTTGGGAGGTTTCCCCTTCCTCAGTATGCGGGGTCTGCGGAATATCCACGAACAATAACGCCCCGATCGAAAAAACAAAAGTAAGTAGATTCAGCGCAAGGATGCCGTTCAACCCGATGGCAATATAAAGGACCCCAGCCAGGATGGGACCAAAAATCTCAGGCGTGTTATATAACAAGGAGATCATGCCATTCGCCCGCACATATTGTTTGCGAGGCACAAGCAGAGTAATGGCCGAGGAATAGGCTGGCAGGCGAAAGGCAAAACCCAAACCCTGAAAAATCGCCGCCAGATATAAGTGCCACACTTCCAACCTACCTGAAGATTCGAGCACCAGCAAAATCGCTGTGGCAGAAAGCAAAAGGAAATCGTACACCAGCATCATGGTTTTGCGGTAATAGCGATCGACCAGGACCCCCGCAAAAAGTGCAACCAAAAGGTAGGATGCAAAAAAGAAAGATTCCCAATATGCAAGCGCTTCACCGCTATTGTCAGTCTTATGTAAGATCCAAAGCGGCAGTGAAAAATAGGTAATGCTGGAGGCAATGCCCGAGATCATCTGTCCCAGCCAGATAATAAAAAGACCTTGCATACCCTTTGGGCGATAGGAGTTCGTGTCAACAGTCATGTGTGACTTAGGAGGGTAACACAGCCAATATAAGAAAACAACCCCACGCTGGGGGCTGCTTACTTGTAATCTCGTTTCAAAAAATTGAATTTTTCAGGCAGGTTCGGCCTTGGCAAGGGCATCATGATCCGGCAAAAGCGTCTCGGCATTATAAATGGCCGGGACAAAATATCCCGCCAGCCCCACGAGCATGGAGAATATTCCACACAAAACGATCAATAATCCCATGCCAGAGCCGGGCCCCGTGCCCACAAGCCACGCAAAGGCGGCAGGCAAACCTTTCCCGGCACGGGCTGCAGGTTCGAGCACGAAATCTGCCAACGTCCCGCCAATGATCGGGGAGATAGGGTTCGTTATCCAAGCGATCAGGCGTCGGCTGGCAAAGACGCGGCCCTGTACATCCGGCGCCACTTTCGATTGCCAAATCGCTTGATTCGATCCGTTCACCAGGGGAATCATGATCGAGTTGATCGCCAAGCCCATGATCCAAATCGGCAGACCGCCAGCGAATCCAATGATCGCCAGTCCGATGCCGCTAATGATATGGCCGAACAGAACGCCATGGACGCGCCGCTTAAAGCCACCCCACACACTCATGAGCACGCCTCCGACCAAGCCGGCAATTGCTCCGGCCGATTGAGCGGACCCAAACATCAGGCTGTTGTTGCCCGAACGCGAAAGGATCATGGGCGCCAACACGGTAAAGCCGATACCCGCAAAAAGATTGCCCGCAAAAAAGACCAACTGCAAACCCAAAAGACTCGGGCGTGCAAAAATATACTTGAAACCGTACGCAGCTTCCTTCAACATACCGCCGCTGGCTTGTGCACCTTCTTGTGTGCGAACAGGCTGCGGCACATGGACAATCAACAAGGCACCGATCGCCAGGATAAAAGTGGCAACGTCAAAAAACAAAATACCAGTAAGTTTGATAATGGGAAGTAGAGCGCCTGCCAAAAGCGGAGCGACGACACCGGGTCCCGCTTCGATCAGGGACATCATGCCATTGGCGCGCCCCAATTGCTCCTTGGGCACCATGGTCGAGATCGCGGCAGAATAAGCGGGCCATTGAAAAGCGGTGCCCAACCCATAGATCACTGCCGCAAAATACAAATGCCAGAATTGTAAAATGCCTAATGCCTGGAAGATCAAAATACAGATCGTGGCAAGCCCGGCACCCAGGTCACTGACCATCATCATCGCTTTACGGTTATAACGGTCGACCATCACCCCTGCGATCGGGGATATCAATAAAAAGGGTGTGATGTAAAAAACCTGCATTAAACCCAAGGCAGTGGCGCTTTGCGTCTTTTCATACATAAAGATCGTCAGCGCAAACTGACTCATGGAACTGGCAAGCACGGAAACGATCTGCCCCAGCCAGACAACTGTAAAGGCAAACATCCCACTCGGGCGGTTGGAGGATTTTTCCACGCTACGGTTTCCTGAGAATGTTTAACTATTCAACGTAGATCTCTACGTGTTCGCCGTCTTCTTCGTCAGTCACATCAATGATCTTGCCTGTCACACCTGAGCGCAGAGCTTCCATCACATTGGACATATCCACGCCATCGACCTCGGGTGCAAAATGGGCGCCGATCTTCAAACCGGCATCGACCAAGGCGATCGGAATCTGCACCGAGGCTTTCGAGCGACCGGTACGCGTGTCGGTCACGCGGATGCGCAGCCATTTGGCGCCGCCCGGCATACTCCCCGGCATGCGCGGCATATTCGGTCGTTTTTGACTCAACGCCGCCAGCAGTTTCGTCCCCTCCTCTGCACTGAGTTTTCCTTCTTCGATCATCTTCAAGATCTTCATGCGTTCTTCAACTGATGCCATATCTACCTCCGATCAATAATTACTCCGTACCATTGTGAGCGCGAATTATAAACGGGAACTACTACCCGATATAAACCTGCACATGCGCATCGTCATCTTCCACGTTGACCATCAAAGGCTCTTTGGAATCCTTGGTGGCATGCATCATTTGCACAATGCCTTCCACCTTGCCTCGATCCATGCCATTGATGTTGTGTCCGAACGTTTCAAAGAACCACGCCACCAAACCAAATGGGATGGGAAACCCAAGTGTGATGCGCTGCGGTCCATCACCAGGCTTGGCATCCCGCCGGTCCACATCCACATAGATCCAGCGCGAGGAACGTCCACCTGCGCCGAGCGCGATCAGCAATACACCGAACATCAACGGCAGGGTCATGCAATAGAACCAAAAATTGACACCCGCATTTTGCTGGATCGAATAAATGATCCACGCGCTAAACACGGTGACAAAGACGCCGATCCACAGCGGGACCAGTGAAAAGCGACGCGCACGCGCCTTGATCGCATCGAACTCTGGCGCTTCGACTCTTTCGTAGCTGGAGTCTGCTCCACTTTCAATGACCTCGATCTCAGCCTCAGCCGCTTCATCGTCCACATCCTCATCGAGGGCACGCATCAACTTGGCGGCATCCTCTGCTGAGATCTTCCCCTCTTCCACCATCTGCAAAATTTTCTTGCGTTCTTCAGAAGACATTATTTGCCTCCATCTAATGCATTCAATAGCTCTTCCGCCTGCTGGGAGGTGATCTTCTTCTCCGCCAGCATTTTCAGGATCGCCATACGTTCATCTTCCGAAACAGGTTCAGAGGGAGGGGTAGGCGGTGTCGGCGGCTTGGGTGTGCCCTTGAAATCCCAATTCCAACGCCCCACACCTACAACCATTCCGTTTTTACCATGGCGCACCTGTCGTTCAGCATGTCGTTCGGCACGCCGAGTCGCTTCTTCAACACGCTTTGCGGCGCGTGAGGTCGCCTGTTCCACCTGACGTGAAATGCGATCACCGAAGCCCGACCAGTCAAAGTTCAAACCGGCAAAGTTGCCAAACTCCTCCGCAGATTCACCCGCATCCGCGCGATTGGTCACACGCACATCACCACCAGCACTCAAGCTGATCTTTGCAGAGCCATCGCCGAATACGACCACGCGCTCGGTGGCTTCTTCATCTGCTTCAATACCATCCCAATCCACATCGATCTCATCACCTTGCATGGTAACGGTCGCATTGGCGCTCTTTGGCAGAACGAGCAGAATGTCATCACCGGCATGGATCGAATATTCGCCGTTTGCCTTCGGTTCTAAATAGACAACCACATCCTCCCCCACATTGACTTTGATATTGCCGCGGGCACCACGCAAAGCCAGATCATCGGCTACTGAGTCAAGTGTGACGGTCCCCTCCACATCGCGGATGGAAACATCGCTATAAGCGTTTTTGATATAGAGATTCCCTTTTGCGCCGCGCAAGCTAAAGTCTGAATGGATAGTATCAATGGAAAGCGAGCCTACCTCACGAACGGAGAGATCGCCATGAATTTCCTTGATCTCAATCCCACCCAACAAGCCGCGAATCGATGCATCACCGCTGATCGATTTGATCGCGAGGGTCGCACCTTTCGGGATGCGTAAAGAGAGGTCACCGCTACAGGAAACCGAAACAGCTCCCTCGGTCTGTTCGAAGCGGGTTTCATCGTCATCCGCTTTGATCAGCAAGTCGGCGCCGTCCCAACCTACAATGCTAATATCGCCGCCGATCTTATCCAGATTGATTTTTGGGGTATTGCCCACAAATACAGATTTAGACATGGTCTACTCCTCCTCGCCACGTAACAAGCGCATGGCGTCATCAGCTGAAATTTTTCCGGCTTCCAAGTCTTCAAGCACAGTGCTTCGTTTTTCCGCACTGATCTCAACCGTCTCATCTTTGCCTGGCTCAAACCCAAGCGCACGGATGACTTCATGCAAACGGTTTCGGATCGTGGGGTATGAAAGACCCACCTCCTGCTCCATACGGTTGATCTTGCCCTCGCAGCGCACAAAGGTTACGATAAAATCAAGATGCTCGACTGTGAGGTGCGCGATCGGTCCACCTACGAAACGTCCTTCAATGGATGTATCACAGGATGAACAATGCACACGTGTGATTTCTAATTCTGAACTACAGATCGGACAACGAGTTGGTGCAGCATACATAAGAGCCTCCGTATACAAGTTTACAAAATTGGGTCATGCTTTGAAAATACCAGCTTCATCCTGCAGGAATGCCAGCGGGTTGATATGCCCGGAAACAGTGTGGCGTTTGCGAAGCCGTTCGCCTTTTGCAATCATCCAGTTTCCGAGGGTGTTCAATAAAAAGCCAAAATTGGACTTCGGCTTAATCATCTCCTCTTTGAGGATAAAAGCCTTGTCCTTTTGAATTCTTTGCCGGTTTACTTCGTACAAATGCTCAGGGTATGTAAAATTCATAATACTTTTCCTTTATTTTTGCGAAAACTGACCTAATATTCAATTTTCAAAAGAACTTCATTGCTTTTCATAATAAAATTATACTCATTATTTAAATATTGTCAAGTTAAAATAAATAATATAAATAAAGTAATTAAGATAATTGAATACTTGCTTAATAATCAAGTCCAAACCATTGGAGAGAACCATGATTCGATCACTTTACCATCTGCCAGGAAAACCTATACGCAAAAACATCCCTCCGCAAGAGTTTCAAAAACTAATCCGCGACCGACGCGGGCTTCTGTGGGTGGACTTTATGGAAGAAGCCCCAGAAAACTGCCTCCCCATCCTACAGGGTTTTGGTTTTCATCCGCTGGCAATCGATGATGCTCTCCAGGAAACTCACGCGCCCAAGTTAGATGATTGGAGCGATTATCTTTATATTGTTTTGAATTACATGCACTTTCAAGGTCAGGATGATGGCTGGGAAATGGAGGTTGACGAGCTTGATGTATTTCTTGGATCCAACTACATCATCACCCATCACGATCATAAAATCGACGCAATTGAAGAAGCCTGGGCTTCCTGTGACCGGGACCCTCGAACACTGCAAGACGGCGCCGATCACCTGCTTTACAAGATCGCAGATTATCTAGTGGCAGGATATATGCCCATCGTGGAAAAAATTGATGCTGCCATCGATGTAATCGAAGATCAGGTATTTGACCGACCCTCGCCTCAGACTCTCGAACAGCTGTTTACCATTAAACGCGTGCTTCTATCGATGAGGCGCTTCCTCCTCCCCCAACGGGAAGTGCTGAACAAGCTTGCCCGGGACGATTACAAAGTCATTGACCCCAAGGACCGCATCTTCTTCCGCGATATCTACGACCATCTCGTACGCTTACATGACCTGAACGAAAGTCTGCGTGATCTCGTCAGCGGTGCACTAGACACATATTTATCTGTTGTTAACAACCGCATGAACGAAGTCATGAAAACCTTGACGATCATCACCACCCTGTTCATGCCGCTGGCATTCTTTACCGGCTTCTTTGGCATGAACTTCTTCGAGCCGCATGGATTATTGCAAAGCTGGACTTCAAATATTGCTTTTTACATCATGCTTGCCATTACCATCCTATTACCGATTAGCATGTTCATTTGGATGCGCCGCCGCACCTGGATTTAGTAACCAACTCGCGCCCAGCAAGTCTTGACACAGAACAAGCGTTCGGTTATCATTTATAGCACAAATGAGCGAAGAATGCTCAGACATGCCCAAGACTTCGGGCAGGAGGCATAAATGATGATGGTACGCAAAAGCAAAGGGATCACTGAAAAGCATATCAAGGTTTTGGAATTCCTTATGGATTACCAGACCAAGTTTGGTCGTCCCCCTTCGATCCGCGAGATCGGTGAAAAAGTCAAAATCTCATCCACATCGGTTGTCAATTATTACCTTGATCAACTCAAGAAGATGGGCTATCTCGAACGCGACGACCGTGTTTCGCGCGGTGTCCGCTTGACCGATAAGGTTAACGAGATCATCCAAGCCACAACCGACCTTCTGCGTGTTCCCATTCTTGGACCAATTGCAGCGGGCCCATTTATGCTCGTTCCCGAGCCCGGCATCAACTACATGAACGATAAAGAATATGATGCTGTGGATATTGCCCGGAGCATGCTCCCCTCTAAGGAAAAAGGCAATGATCTGTATGCTCTAGAGGTAAAGGGAGATTCCATGATCGACGCCATGATCAACGATGGCGACATCGTGGTCATGAAGCCAGCAATTGAAGCCAGGAACGGTGAAATGGTAGCGGTCCGAGTAGATGATTCGTACACATTGAAGTATTACTACAAAGAGAAAGATCGTTATCGCCTCCAACCTGCAAACCCAACCATGAAAGCCATTATTGTGAAGAAAAGCGAACAATTGGAGATTAAAGGCAAGGTGGTCATGGTCATCCGCAAAATGGACCGCTCGCTCGCTGCATAAACAAACTTGATTAAATATAAAAAGACGGCTCTTGATGAGCCGTCTTTTTATATTTTGTGTATCAGAGAAATTATTCGAGAACGACGTTTGCGCCGGCTTCTTCGAGTTTCTTCTTGGCTTCGTTGGCGGCATCCTTGCCGACACCAACGAGAACCTTGGAACCAGCGGTTTCAGCCATGGTCTTGGCTTCGCCAAGGCCGAGGCTGGTCAACTGACGGATAACCTTGATAACATCGATCTTCTTGGCGCCAGGATCCTTGATGACCACATCGAACTCGGTCTTCTCTTCGACAGGTTCAGCAGCAGCAACTGCGCCACCGGCAACAGCCATAGCTACAGGAGCGGCGGCGGAAACGCCCCACTTCTCTTCCAATTTCTTGACCAATTCAGCCGCATCGAGGACTGAGAGTGTGGAAAGTTCTTCCACGATTTTATCGAGCTTTTCAGACATTGCTTAATACTCCTAGATTTCTTATAGAGATAGATTTTATTATCAGCGAGACCATGTCTCACAACATTATGCTGCAGCGGGGGCTTTATCAGCAAAAGCCTTGATAACTGCGGCCAAGCCACGTGCGGGCTCAGCAATCGTGCGGACCAGCTTGCTAGCCGGAGCTTGCAACGTGCCCAACAACTGAGCGCGCATGACTGGCAACGGCGGCATCTCAGCCAAAGACTTGACCTGAACGGCGTTTAGCGCCTGTCCACTCATGAATCCGCCTTTAACTTTGATGTAATCCTTGCCTTTTGTGGCTTCAGTCAATGCTTTTGCGGTTGAAGCTGGGTCTGAAAAAGCCAAAGACACAGCTGTACTCTTTACAAGGTAATCCTTGGGAAGAGTCACGCCCATATCCGCAAATGCACGGCGTGCCAGTGTATTCTTCAAAACATGGAACTCACCGCCCGTTTCACGGATTTTTGCACGAATGCCATCCAGATCTTTCATCTTCGCGCCGGTATATTCCACAAGAATCACAGCCTGGCTTTTCTTTAACCACTCAGCATAGGTTGCCAGCGTTTCTGCTTTACGTTCTTTTGTAACTGCCAAAGGGTACTCACCTCCTTTCAAATAAAAAGTCTTTGCCACTTTACAGGCAAAGACTTTTAGCAAACCCAATAAGGAGGGGTAATTGCTTTTCGTCTTCACCTAAGCAGGGTATTAAGTCTCTCTTGCAAGAGACACCCGCCTTCATCGGCGAAGTGGCTTACTACAGGTTTATCACGAGTGATTTTACTCGGTTACCTCAAGTTTGAGTGTGTCGCTGGTATGCACTTTAATTCCAGGACCCATCGTTGTGGCAATGGTAATGCGCTTGATATAGTCACCTTTTGCGCCAGAGGGACGTGCCTTATGGACAGCATCCATCAATGCAGCAAAATTTTCATACAACTGTGTGGCGCTGAAAGAAGCCTTGCCAACCGAAACATGGATATTAGCGGTCTTGTCCAAACGGAACTCGACACGACCAGCCTTGGCTTCCTTGATCGCGCGCGGCAGATCATCAGCACTCACAACCGTACCAGCCTTCGGGTTCGGCATGAGTCCACGCGGACCAAGTACACGACCTAAACGACCGACCTTACCCATGGCGTCCGGTGTTGCGATCGCCACATCGAAGTCTAACATGCCGCCTTCGATCTTCTTCAAGGTCTCGTCATCGTCAGCGACAAGATCGGCGCCAGCTCCACGGGCCGCCGCAGCACCTTCACCTTGCGCAAATACCAACACGCGCACAGTTTTACCTAAACCATGCGGCAAAACGACAACATCACGCACCTGCTGGTCCGCCTGACGCGGATCGAGCGCAGTACGCATATGAACTTCAATCGTGGAATCGAATTTGGTGATACTTGTTTCCTTCGCAAGTGCAACTGCTTCGCGCGAAGAATATTCCTTGTTCAAATCCACCTTAGCCAGAGCGGCCTTATATTTTTTTCCGTGTTTAGCCATTTTATCCTCCGTGGTAATAACGGGCTGCTCAAGGCAACCCTCCCACAAATTTAATCAACGATATTAATGCCCATCGAACGGGCTGTGCCTTCAATTTGTTTGATGGCGCCTTCCATACTGATCGCGTTTAGGTCTTTCATTTTCGTTTCCGCGATTTCCTTCACCTGAGCCTTGGTGATCTTACCGACCTTATCTTTGTTCGGTACACCAGAGCCTTTTTCAACCTTGGCAGCCTTACGAATTAATACTGCCGCAGGCGAGGTCTTCAACACGAATGTAAAAGAGCCATCGGTGTACACCGTGATCTCAGCCGGAAGCACTTCGCCCGGTTTGCTCGATGTACGTGCGTTGTACTCCTTACAAAAAGCCATGATGTTGATACCATGACCCGCCAACGCAGGACCCACTGGGGGTGCTGGATTCGCTTTTCCAGCTTCAAGCTGGAGACGAACAATTGCCTTAAACTTCTTTGCCATTTTTACTCCTTAGTGGTTTTAGCGGGCGATTTTAGGGGGACGCCCTCCCACCGTATCAAACTTCGGACTTTGCTTCGCTTCTTTCCAAGCCCGAGCCTGTTACTGCCTAATTAATTTTTTCTATCTTGAAGTTAAGCCTTCTCAACTTGCAAGAAATCCAACTCCACGGGCGTTTCACGTCCAAAGAACGAAACCATCACACGGACCTTTGTCCGCTCCATATCGATCTCAGAAACCAGTCCACGGAAATCATTGAACGGACCATCCACGATACGGACACGCTCGCCAACTTTGTACGTGACTTTCACAGTGGGCGCATCAGCTTCCATGCGCTTGATGATCTGCGAAACTTCTTCAGGGCGTAAGGGTGTGGGAGTATTGCCCATACCAACGAAACCTGTCACACCTGGAGTATTCCGCACTACATACCACGACTCTTCCGAGAGTAATAAATTGACCAACACATAACCCGGGAAGATATGGCGTTCCACAGTGCGGCGTTTGCCGTCCTTGACTTCGATCTCTTCCTGGGTTGGGATGACCACATCGAAGATCCGGTCGCGCATGCCCATGGTCTCAATGCGCTGCTCAAGGTTATGACGGACTTTATTTTCGTAACCCGAATAACAATGGATCACATACCAGGCAGGTCCATCCACGCCTTCAGTGTGCAATGAGGTATCCGAAGACTGAGGCAGTTTTTCGCGAGTAGGAACGGCTGTAGGTTCGGCCGCTTTAACTGGTTCCTGCGTATCCGAATCCAATAGCGGAGTCTCAATGGATGATTCTTGAATCTCATCCATTGGCTCTTCTGGTGTACGTTCAAACTGCTCTTGCGGTTCCTGCAAAGACATTAGGACCTCAAATTCGTTTTACTTTAATCCCAATAACAGGTTTATAAGACCATGAGCGCCTGCATCGGTCAAACCAAGAATCACACCAATTACAAGCATTACCAAAAGCACCAAGAGGGTTAATTGGCGTGCCTCAGGCCAGGTTGGCCATGATACCTTGCGTAATTCACCGGCGGTTTCGCGGAAAAACGCAGTGATCGGATTCGCTTTCTTGCTTTTTGCTTTCTCAGCCAAGATAAACTCCTTCAATTTCTTACGGCTAAAACGCCGCCCTACATCAGCGGCGTTACGTACATACAGGCCAGGTAGGACTTGAACCCACAACCGTTCGTGTTGGAGACGAATGCTCTACCAATTGAGCTACTGGCCTTTAAGGGATGAGGTTGAATAAACCTCATCCCTGCAAAACTACTTGGTTTCGCGATGCGCGGTATGTTTCCTGCAACGCGGACAGAACTTACTGAACTCGAGACGATTTGGGTCGTTACGCCGATTCTTCTCGGTGGTGTAATTACGCTCTTTGCAGTCATTACATTGAAGCGTAATGACCGGTCGAACATCCTTCTTTTTGGAAGCCATGCTATCTTACCAACTTTCTATTTATTCGATAATTTTGGTGACGACACCGGCACCGACGGTCAAACCACCTTCACGG
>JBDTWO010000116.1:0-15013 GCA_040006635.1 Chloroflexota bacterium | reverse complement strand
GAGGCGGGCGAGCAGACGTTCCTCTTGCGGCGGGATACGTCCGAGTAGGAAGGCGGCGAGCAATCTGGTTTCGAGCCAGCCTTCATCCCAGAGTGCATCCGCTAACTCTAATGCGAGTATCGGTTGCTTTTCAGCAACTGGACCGAGTTCTGTTTCGATCTGCCGCAGAACAACAACCGGGGTTCGGTAGGTGGGCAGCACAGAGGAGGGCGCCACGCCCTGGCTACGCAATGTGCGGTTGACGTAGTGATCCAAAACCTCGCGGTGTTCACGTAGAAAGGCAACAGGCTGATTGAATAGGTCAGCCAGGTGCGCAGTCTGTTTTTTGAGGCGGGCGAGATCGATGGCGGGCATGTTTTTTACGTATTACGCATTACGAGATATCTCGTAATGCGTAATACGTGATTCGTAATTAGTATGTTCTTGCGAAATAAACTTTGCGTTTAGAGGGCTTACCGCAGACCACACATGTGCCTTCGTGTTCGGGCTGGTTGGAAGGAATATTTCGGGTCGTGGCTTTGGTATCTTCCTTGACCTTGGTTTCACATTCGCGCGATTCGCACCAGTAGGCGAATGCCCAACCATCGGCTACGATCTTCTTGAGGTCTTCGTAATCCTTGGGTTCGTGGATGTTGGCATCACGGAATTCAGTAGCGCGCTTGAGGAGTGAAGTCTGTATATCGGCGAGCAATTCGCTGACAGTTGCGGCGAGATCCGTTTGTGGGACGAAGGATTTGCCTTCCTTGCCGGGTCGATCGCGGCGCGCTAATGCAACCGAATTCTTTTCCACATCTTTAGGACCGATCTCCACCCGAACAGGCACGCCGCGCATCTCCCAATCATTGAATTTGAATCCTGAGCTGACGTTGTCACGGTCATCCATTTTGACGCGGATGCCAGCGGCTTTTAATTCCATGAAAATTCTGTCAGCCACTTCCATCACTTTCGTTTTTTCTTCCTCTTTTTTGAAGATGGGCACAATGACGGCTTGAATAGGCGCGAGGCGGGGAGGTAATACCAATCCCTGATCATCGCCGTGGACCATAATGATGGCGCCGATCATGCGGCTGGAGATCGCCCAGGAGGTCGTTTCACAAAATTGCAGAGAATTGTTTTTATCAAGGAATTGAATTTCAAACGCCTTGGCAAAATTGGTTCCGAAGTAATGCGATGTTCCGGCTTGCAAGGCACGCTTATCCTGCATCATCGCTTCGATCGAAGTGGTCATCTGTGCGCCGGGGAAACGTTCCGATTCACTTTTGGGTCCTTTGAAGACAGGTATGGCGCATTCTTCAAATGAGAACCGTTCATAGATATCGAGGATGCGATACATTTCCTCTTCGGCTTCTTGTGCGCTTGAGTGCGCGGTGTGACCCTCATGCCAGTAGAATTCAGCAGTACGCAGAAAAAGCTTTGTGCGAATTTCCCAGCGTAACACTGAACCCCATTGCACGATCAAGATGGGCAGGTCGCGCCACGACTTGACCCATTTGGCATACATATGCCCGATGATGGTCTCCGAAGTGGGGCGCACTACATAGGGTTCCTCGAGTTTTTCGCCGCCGCCGTGTGTGACGACTGCCAGTTGAGGTGAGAACCCTTCCACGTGTTCCTTTTCCTTTTCAAAGAACGACATGGGGATCAAGGTTGGGAATGCCGCATTGACGTGACCGGTCGCTTTGAATTCCTTATCCAGCCACCCGGTGATATTTTCCCATAACGCCCAGCCATAAGGTTTTACAACCATACAGCCACGCACGGGTGAGTAATCTGCCAGGTCAGCTTTCAGGACGAGTTGGTTATACCATTCTGAAAAGTCTTCTGCTCGGGATGTTAATTTTTCTTCAGCCATTTTGTCCTCTTCGGTTTCAGGTTTGCATGTTGGCGGGTTTAAAAGTTAAGCAACTTGCAACCTTTAAACTTTCCAACCTTCTAACTTATTTATAGCAGTATGAATATCTTTCGCAAAGGATAACAGCTCGCGTTGCTGCGCGGAAGTATATGTATCCAATTGCGTGAAGACCTGATCAAAGACGGACTGCCAGCCATCTCCGATCAGGATGAGCGGCCTCCGGCGCAGAGACTCCACGATCATCAAGTTCCACATTAGGGAGACTTCGGTCAACGTGCCGGGACCGCCGGGGAGGGCGAGCGCCGCATCACAACCTTCGACTAAAGCCTGCAACCGTTCGATCAACGTTTTCCTGCGCCATTCCTCTTTCACCCAACGGTTTGCTCCAACCTTGCGCCATCTCTCAATATCTTCACACGTCACGCCGATGACATGTCCGCCCGCTTCAGACGCGCCGCGTGAGACAGCTTCCATCGTGCCGATGTAGCCGCCGGTGAGGACGGTATGTCCGCGTTGAGCTAACAGCTTGCCGAGTTCTTGCGCCTCGGTATAAGCCGCATCGCCTTCTTTGGGTTGTGAACCACCGAATACAGATATGTTCATTTCATTTTTCCGTAGGGGCGAGGCTGCGTAGCGTCTCGCCCCGTTTCAACAATTTCAATAATTGGGCGGGGAGAACCCGCCCCTACATATTTATTCTTGATCCCATTCCTTTGTTTTGTTAACTTCCAATTTCTTCAGCAGCGCTTCTTCCAGATTAATGCCTGTGACCGACGCCAACTCCAGTAAATAGAGCGCCACATCAGCCATTTCGCTTGCCAGTTCTTCTTTGTCTTTTATTTCATCACGCCATTGGAAGTGTTCGAGAATTTCAGCGGCTTCCAACGCCAGTGAAATGGACAGGTTACGTGGCGTCTGCGGGCGTTTGCTATCTGCTTCGTACCAGCCTTTCGAACGGACGAAGCGATCCATTTCTGCGGTGAGTTGTTTGATGTCCATTTCGTTTCCGTAGGGGCGAGGTTCTCTCGCTCAGGAATCATCCAATATATTCTGGGCGGGGAGGAGAAAACGCTACAAATAAAAAACGGCTCTCCAAGTCTGGGAGCCGTTCGTTGACGTAGTAAATCGAACCTTATCCAGACCAGGCAGGTTTATGCAGTACGGGTCGCGGCAACGGGTTCAACATCATGGCGGACATTATACTATAGTCCCGCTGCTCTTCGGGGCGTGATTTTCTCTGCTACAATATCAGTATGGGACGAAACGTTACTGATTTGCTTGAGAAATCACTGGGTGGTTCGCGGCTCGAGTTGTTGCATTTGCTGGCATATCAGTCTGCGATGCTGAGGATGCCGCTGTATCTGGTGGGCGGGGTGGTGCGGGATGTTTTGTTGGGGCGGACGGTCAGTGATTTCGATCTGGTGGTGGAGGGGCGCAGTGCCGAGTTTGCAGAATATCTTGTAAGAAAATTTGGCGGCAAGATCTTGATCCATTCGAAATTTATGACGGCTACCTGGGCGCTGAATGAATCACCGTTCGAGCGGTTGAATTTGCCATCCGTCCAGACCCCGAATACGCAACTTTCTTTTGACTTTGCGTCTGCCCGTTCAGAGACGTATGCCCAACCCGGCGCATTGCCAACGGTCAAACGCGCCAGCATTGACGAAGACCTGCAGCGCCGCGATTTCACGCTCAACGCGATGGCGCTGCGGTTGGATGGTGAACATTTCGGCGAGTTGTTTGACCCGTTGAACGGGAACAAGGATTTGGATGAGAAGTTGATCCGGGTTTTGCATCCGAATTCATTTGTAGATGACCCAACGCGTATCTTTCGCGCTGTCCGTTATGCGGAGCGCTATGGATTTGAGATCGCGCCCGAAACATTAAGCTTGATCAATGCTGAAGCACGTAATGTCCTGGCGGGGTTGAGCGGGGAACGTATCCGCCATGAATTCGACTTGATGTTTGAAGAAGAACATTCTGCTGCAATGTTGGAACGCTTGAGCCAATTAGACCTGCTGAATACCATTCAGCCTACTTTGCAAACCGCCAATCCGAAATGGTTGAGTGTGTTGACGAATGAACCGGAAGAAGGCTTTGGTAGATTTTCGACCCCTGATATTTTGTCTTTCAGACAAGCGCTTGGTTGGGTCTTATATTTGGTGAATCTTTCAGCCGTTGAGATTGAAGCAATTTCAGGGCGGCTTGCGTTTCCTACCTTGTTAACCAAAGCGGTTACCAGCGCTGCCTTTTTGAATGGGAATATACCTGCATCCAAAGCTTGGAAGCCCAGCCAGTGGACGTTCTATCTTGATGAGTTCCCGACGTTGGCAGTGTATGCTTTATATCTTATGAAGATGGAAACCGGCTTTCAAGACTACCTCACGATCTGGCGCAACGTGAAGCCATTTACGACTGGCTACACCCTGCAACAACGCGGACTTGAGCCGGGACCGCAATTCAAGGTCATCCTTACCCGTCTCCGCACCGCATGGTTGGATGAGGAAGTTGGGACGGAAGAGGAAGAGAAAAGCCTGCTGGAAAGCTTGCTCTAAAACATTATGTATCGCTCATCAGCTTCTTCTCGATTTATCCTTGGATATTTACTAGGCTTCCTTACCTTTGCCATCACCACAGGCATGCTTTATGTGCTTCGTGATTATTTAGACACCCCTTTGATCGCTTTGCTATTCTTGCTGCCAGTGGGCATCAATACGGCCTTCTGGGGATTGGGACCCGGTATCTTATCTGCATTATCGGCATTCCTCGGCTTCAATTATTTTTTTATCAAGCCTTATTACACATTGGCAGTTCATCAATCCAGCGACTTGATTGTCTTGATCGTCTTTTTGGTTGTAGCTGTGGTGATCAGTCAGTTGGTGGCACGCGCACAAGCCGGCCTCGCCGCGGCGACTACCCGCGAACGCGAAGCAACCAAATTGTATGAATTGAGTGCAGCGCTTGCAGGGGTACAAGATGATCAGGCGATTGTCCGCATTGTTGCGACGGAAGCTCTGCAAACTTTTACAGCCGAGCAGGTGCAAGTAACGGTAACTCCAGCAAAATCGCAGGAGTGGCAATTAATTCTGCCTGTTGAGGCTATGGCTATCACGCGGAACCCAGAATGGACAATTCCGTTACAGACTGCACGAGGCATGTTGGGAGAGATCCGTTTGTGGCGTGCAGATGCAACACTTGAGCCAGCCGAGGAAAGATTGCTGCATACATTCGCCAGCCAGGGTGCCATGGCGCTGGAACGAGCATGGCTTACTCAAACTGAAACCCGTGCCAAAGTTCTTGAGGAAAGCGACCATTTGAAATCTGCTTTGTTATCTTCTGTTTCACATGAATTGCGTTCACCGTTGGCAACGATCAAAGCCTCCATTACAAGTCTGCGAAGCGGCAATGTCCAATGGAAGTCATCCGCGCGTGAAGACCTGCTTGCTACGGTAGATGATGAAACCGATCATCTCAACCGCCTAGTTGGGAATCTTTTGGATATGTCGCGCATTGAATCGGGTGCACTCAAGCCACAACGGCAATGGAACTTGATTGTTGAAATTATTGGCGGTGTGATTTCACGGATGCGCAAAGCAACCGAAGGACATCAATTGATCGTAGATGTGCCTGAAGATTTGCCGCTGGTGCCTGTGGACTATGTGCAAATGGAACAGGTTTTTGATAACCTCATCAGCAATAGCCTCAAGTATGCTCCGCCCAATACAATGATTCGTATTTCAGCAAACAAGCAGGATGAAGGCATGCTTTTAGTAACGGTGAGCAATCAAGGCCCGCCTGTTCCACAGGAACACTTGGATCGCATCTTTGACAAGTTTTATCGTGTCACCGATGCCGATCGTGTGACCGGCACCGGTCTCGGTCTTTCGATCTGCAAAGGAATTATTGCTGCGCATGGCGGACGCATCTGGGCTGAGAATTTGCCGTATGGATTTGCCTTCAACTTCACCATACCCCTCACGTTGGATGGAACGCCTCCTCATACGCTGCCAGTTGATTCAGAGACGATATGAGCTCGACTGCCCCCCACATCCTGGTCATCGATGACGAACCGCAGATCCTGCGCGCCATGCGCACGATTTTGACTGAAAAGAAATTTCAAGTCACGGTTGCCAATCGCGGCGAAGAAGGTTTGACACTGGCCGCGGCGAATCCGCCTGACCTTGTCATTCTCGATCTTGGCTTACCTGATATGGATGGCTTTGAAGTTTGCGCCCGCCTCCGCGAATGGACTCAAATTCCAATTATTGTTCTCTCCGTGCGCGATAGCGAACGCGATAAAGTTACCGCTCTCGACAAAGGCGCGGATGATTACCTGACCAAACCATTTGGCATTGAGGAACTATTGGCACGTGTACGGGTGGCGTTACGACATTCAGCCCAATCACAAGGTCGTAAAGAGACCATAGTCAAAGCCGGAACATTGGTCATTGACCTGGCGCGGCATATCATCACGCGTGCCGGAAATGAAGTCAAGTTGACTGGCACAGAATATAAACTGCTGGTTTATCTCGCGGCGAATACAGGTCGCGTGTTAACCCATCATTCCATTCTTACCAATGTCTGGGGTGAAGCTGAAGCTGACCATATCGAATACTTGCGTGTGTACATGCGTCAGTTGCGTAAAAAATTGGAAGAAGATCCCGAACGCCCGCAATATATCCTTACTGAACCAGGGATTGGCTATCGCTTTCTGGCTGATGAATAATTGGTCCCTGTGAAACTTCAAATAACTTTGCATAGAAGATAAGTTCTGTCATATTCGTGTCGTGACATTGCTCCTGACTTGCCCCAGTAATGGGGCATTTTTATTTGTTCTTTATGCGATTGGTCGAAATTTTTGTTGCCGTTTTATTTGCATCTGCTACCATAAATATGCAGAGGTAAATAAAAATGACCACTCTTTCATCAAAAACATCATTGCGACAGGAAATTACCCTCTTTGAATCTCAAGGATCGATAGCTTTGACCCGGAACGATGAAATCCAGATCGATTCCAACGCTGGTATCTTTGTTTTGCATGATTCGAAGATCCTGCCTGTGAAACGTTTGGTTGTGCTGGTTCCCAATGTGGATATGGACGAAGTCCAAATTGCACGTCAGGTTTGGGAAATGGCAGCGCCTGTGAAACTGGCAGTCCTATTGCTCAGTATATGCACAGACATTTCGGAAGAGTTACGTATTCAAAGAAGGTTGATCACACTGGCAGCTTTAATCCGTGATCCGCGGGTTGCGGTTGAAATACATATTGAAGATGGAAGTAACTGGTGCCGTGCTGTGAAATCCGTTCTTGAGAATGGAGATGTGATCCTGTGTCATGCTAAGCAGTCCGTGGGATTCCTGCGCAAACCGCTGATCGATCTTTTGGATGCGCTGCACGTTCCCATCTGGACTTTGTCTGGATACTACCCCTTGAGTCCTGCCCCGCGTCATCGCCGGCTTTCACTGACTATTTTCTGGTTTGTTGTCCTTGCCATTTTGGCTGGCTTCTTCTATTTGCAGACCCAGATCAATAATTCGCCAGATAACCTGGCAAAAAATGTGATGCTTTGTCTGTCCGCTATATTTGAGATTGGTTCCCTATACGTCTGGAATTCGATCTTCTAATAAATTCAATTTTCATAAGGTAAACAATGTCAGAAACAAATTCGAAATTTTTATCGGATCGCTTGTTTGAAGAATATGAACGCCAGCAGGCGCTGCTTTCCGCGCAACCTGCCATCATCCAACGCTTTTTAGAAGCACAAGGGAAGCAGATCGCAGAAGCCGTGATAGATGGCGCTGTGCAAGTCCGTTTCTCGCTGCCTGATCGAGTGGTCTGCACTCTGGAACATGTAGATCAGCCTGTACTCGTTACTATCCCGCAGAGCCAGCGCACGTATTCATCCGGAAGTTTTATCAACCGCCTGCGCAAAGTGGAATTGCATAAAGACCTGCGCCATTCTCTCACACAGTTGGAACAATCTCCAGACCGTGCAGTATCCGTAGCGGCAGGGTTGTTGCGGCATGCCGCCGTTCTGCACATGGTGAATAATATGCTTCCTGCTGGACGCACGGTTGCATACAAACTTGCGGATGAAGAAGAGACGATTCCCTCTGTCCCTGAGGCTGATGCGCTCGAACCTGAATCAGCTATCACGTCCGCGAGCGATGCGATTGCTGAAGAAGGCAAAACAGAAGAGGGGCGGGGGGATCTGTTAGTGCCATTTGTCCCCTTTGCCCGAAAATTTTTCCTGCCGCAATGGGTGGCTTTCAACGAGAACGGCGATCTGCTTGCCAAGTCTGTGGAAGAGGCGGAAGCGCACGTTAAATCCATGCAGAGGTTCATGGAAGTGTTGTTCCTTGCGGTTGCACTGGCTCCTTATATTTCTGTCGATGAAGAATACATCAAGAAACGCTATGGGATGCTCGGTCAACTTGTCAATCAGGGACGCGCGCTGGCGATCTATCAAGCCAAAGAAATCATTGCCCGCATCAAGGAACGCGCTTCGTCTGGAAATCTCAACCGGGGATTAAGCCTGAGCCTGCCATACTTTGACGACCAGGAACTTCGCGTTGACATCACAAAGTTTGAAGTGATTCCCGCGGGACGTATCATGTTCGTCCCAGCCTTTGTAGTGCGTGCTGTACGGCAGGAGGAAGTGAAGGTCGGTCAGGACACGCGCTTCAATCCAGCTACTCGCAATCATTTGCTTTATTTGCTTGGTCTGCTCGAACAAGCATTTCAAGGCGCATAACAGGTTATCAATATGTTTTTTTCCATTGCTCTATTAATTATCGTTATTGTAATTTCTCTGCGTGTTGCGCCGAAAGAGAGTCAAGAAGACGCTCACATTCACGGCGCAGGTCAGATTGGCGTTCTGGCAGCGATTGCCTTGTTCGGTGTGGATTATTTCACATCGTATTACTATGCCACTGGCGAAATGATGAGCGCGTTGCATCCCTATGGTTTGCAAAAATACGGATATATAGCGGTCACGGTCATAGCCTTTGCCAACTTTGTCTTTGGCGTTCTTTACATGTACTCACTTGGACCATTCAACGAAGGCGGCGGTTCATACACCGCCTCGATGCGCTATCTCAAGCCTACGTTGAGTCTGATCGTGGCTGTCACGTTGATTCAGGATTATGTGCTGACCATTGTGGTCTCGGCGCTTTCCGGCGGCGATCAGCTCCTATCCATCATCAATGCGTATGATGCCCACTGGATCTGGCACTTTGCGATTGGCGCGGCTCTTGCGGCAGTGACGTGGTATCTCACAATCCGCGGGCGGGGAGAGTCTTCACGCGTAGTGTTCACCATGTTGGGCGTTTTCCTGTTTTTGACCCTCACAATGGCAATTGGTTTGGTGATCGCGCACATGAAAGGTGTTGCCCCTGAAACAGCTGGCATTGTAACCGGAACAGTTTCATTGGGGCAGGCGTTCCTGCACATGTTGACCGCTTCTATGAAAGGCATGGTTGCACTCACGGGTTTGGAGGCGGTTTCCAACGGTGTTCAATTCTTTATCAATGAAGATGTGGCCTTGGTGAAGTGGGGCAAGCAACATATGCCGCGCTGGAAAAAACTGTGGGAATTCTATAGCGGTAAATCTGGGGTTGGCCGCTTTGTGCAGACATCCTTTCTGTTTTACGGTGGGTTGACCACTCTTTTTCTGACTTACTTTTCGTTACGGTTTAACGTTTTCGATGGGACGCTCGGTCGTACTCTAATTGGCAATCTGGCTTTTATCGGATTTTCCCAAATTCCCGGCGGTGTCATCTTGTTCTGGGCGTACCAAATATTGGCTGTGCTGATGCTGGCAGCAGCCTCCATGACCGCTTTTCAAGATGCGCAAGCCACTGAATGGCGCGATGTTGCAATTGGCGAAATCCCGGAAGCCATTGTGTATCGCGATCCGCGCGGGACGTTTACACGTTCTGTAACAATCACCTTTGGACTTGCAGTATTGATCATGTTCTTTGTGCGTGGGCAGACATCTGTAGCAGTCCCATTCTATGGTGTTGGGGTGTTCATGCCGATTATGATCATGGGACTTGCTGTTCGCAAAAATATACTTGAATCCTTTACAGGCCGCGCGCGTGCCTGGGGTGCATTTGCAGCCTCATTTGCGGCCGCGCTTGCGTTCGTAGTGTTTATCGGTCAACTCGTTGGAAAATGGAGCGAGGGCGGTTGGGCAGTTTTAGTCTCTTTCACAATTCTAGCGCTTGCTGCTCATATGATGTTGCTCTCCCCATTAGGTTTCCGGGAACCCAAACAAATCCATCGGATTGTGCGTGACAAGGCGCGCGTTCAGGGCGCAATGGCTTCCATTGTTGAATGGCAATCTCTCAGGATGCAGGAATATCGCTATGATTTATTGATTGGCATTGCCCGTTTCTTTGAATTATTCGGCGTTCGCCGCCCCATGCGCTATGAAGTGCCCGCTGTTGCCGGTGACTATGACCATGCCCTGCATGTGGATCATCCCGAAGCGCCTTCACTGCTTGAACAATATCTCGATCATCCCGCCCCGAAAGTTGGTGGCGCTCCCAAAGAGACTGCTCCTGGCGAAGAAGAATAACGAACATCGTCCCGCAGGTTTGAACGATCAATAAGACATTACAAGGAAACCTGCGGGACGTTCCCGTTTCAAAAAATGACAACCACTCCGATCTACAGCTTGCGTATTCCAGAAGTGTATGCGGCGCTAGAGACTTCCGCAAATGGACTCGCAACTTCCGAAACCGAGACTCGCATTTCCCTTTACGGACAAAATATTCTTTCCAAACAAAAGAAGACTCCGCTATGGGAAAAGCTGCTCCATGAATTTATTCATCCACCTGCGCTGGTTTTGTTGATCGTGGGTTTGATCGCATTAATACAGGGCGATGTGGTTTTGGCGGGAATTATTTGGAGCATTATCGTTGTCAATACAGCGCTTTCCTTTTGGCGGGAACATCGCGCCGGGCAAGCTATAGAAAAGCTCCGTGAGATTCTCCCGTCGTTTGCGCACGTTGTGCGCGATGGAGTCGAAAGTTATATTCCTTCCAGTAATGTTGTTCCAGGCGATGTGCTGGTTTTAGCGGAAGGGGATAACATCCCTGCCGACGCGCGCGTGATCGAAGAGTATGGTTTACGAACGAATAATGCAACCTTAACTGGCGAAGCGCTTCCTGCCCGCAAGACAGCTGATGCCTCGCTTCAAAGCGGATTTAGCGAACTGGATCGTCCCAACCTCATATTTGCTGGAACCTCTGTCGCTTCGGGAACTGGACGAGCGGTTGTTTACTCCACCGGAATGATGACCCAGTTCGGACGCATTGCCCACCTTACGCAGACCATCGTCGAAGAACCATCCCCATTTCAAAAGGAATTGAATACCCTCAGCAAAATCACAGCCTGGGTGGCTTTATTGATCGGCGCGATCGTAGTCGCAGTGGGTTACTTTTCCCTTGAGTTTCCTCTCCGAAAAGTGACCTTACTTGCATTGGGAATTGTTGTTGCGGTGATCCCGGAAGGGTTGATCGCGACACTCACGCTCTCTTTAGCAGTGGCAGTTCAACGTCTCGCACAAAGAGGCGTGTTGGCGAAGAAGTTGTCCACGGTGGAAAAGCTCGGGTTGGTATCCGTCATCTGCACCGATAAGAGCGGAACGTTGACCCAGAATCAAATGACCGTGCGCGATATCTGGGTAGCGCGCAGACGGATTAAGGTCACCGGAGTTGGGTATGAGCCAAAGGGAAATTTCATGCCTGAACCGAAAGGGCAGAGTTGGGAAAAGGACTTGCTGAGTTTGCTGGAGGTTGCTGCGAGTTGCAATAACGCACGCGTCAATGCGCCTTCTTTGGAACACCCAACCTGGACTAGTCTCGGTGATCAAACTGAAGCGGCTTTGAAAGTAGCTGCCATGAAAGCAGGCTTTACCGAAGATGCGCTCAATCGAATCATTCCGCGTATCCATGAACTGCCGTTCGATGCGCGGCGCAAACGCATGACCACGATCCACCGCGATACGCATTGTGAACTGGCTTTTGTCAAAGGTGCCCCGCGTGAAGTGCTGCAATTATGTACGAGTATTTTCATGAATGGCGAATCTGTGCCGTTGACGAATGAACTTAAGGCTGAAATCTTAGGAGTTAACGATGGGTACGCGCGTGGCGCGTTGCGAGTGTTGGCGCTTGCGCGGCGTGAGTTGCCTCCGCGTTCGGGTGCTTATACTTCTGAGATCATCGAACGTGATCTAACATTTATGGGTTTAATGGCAATGATGGACCCACCCAGACCAGAAGTTGAAAAAGCAATTGAAATTTGCCGAAAGGCGAGCGTTCGGATTGTCATGATCACCGGTGATTATGGTTTAACAGCCGAGTCGATAGCGCGGCGCGTTGGGATGTTGACTACGCCGAATCCAGTGATCCTCACCGGCGCAGAATTGGATGAGTTATCGGATGTCGCTTTGCAGGACTTATTGAGTAAAGAAGTTTTATTCGCCCGCATGGCTCCCGAACACAAAATGCGACTTGTCTCCGCTTTCCAACATCGCGGAGACGTGGTGGCTGTGACCGGCGACGGTGTGAATGATGCGCCGGCCCTCCGCAAAGCGGATGTGGGCATCTCGATGGGCATCGTTGGCACGGACGTTGCCAAAGAATCAGCTGATATCATTCTGACGCAGGATGATTTTGGCGCGATCATTGCCGCGATCGAAGAGGGACGGGGTGTGTTCGATAATATTCGAAAATTTATCACCTATATCTTCTCGAGTAATGTGGCTGAGTTAATGCCGTTTATCGTTACGGCAAGTTTCCCGCTGATACCGTTGGCGTTGAGTGTGCGCCAGATATTAGCCATCGATCTCGGTACAGACATGCTACCGGCTCTGGCGCTTGGCATGGAAAAGCCTGAACCGGACGTGATGAATCGTCCACCGCGCCCGCGCAACCAGCCATTGATCGATAGCGGACTGTTGTGGCGCGCGTTTGGCTGGCTCGGACTTATCGAAGCGGCATTGTGTTTTGCAGGCTTCCTATCTGTGTTCATTCTAACAGGACATGTGGATGAAATTGGATTGCCGTTTCTCGGTGCATTGAAAATTCCAGCAGGTTTGCAATTCTCATTGCCATTTGGCGATGCTATACTTCTGGCGTCTACAGTCTACTATGCAGGTGTGGTGATATCGCAAGTTGGTAATGTCCTAGCATGTCGTTCAGAACGGATGCGCAGTTCAGCGCTAGGTTGGTTGAGCAATAAGTATTTGTGGTTGGGTATTTTCATCGAATTGGTTGGAATTGTTGTCGTCATTCATGTGGATTTCTTCGCCCGTATTTTTGACCACGTTTCTTTGCCAGTCTGGATGTGGGTCGCCCTTGCCTTCAATGCTTTGCTCTTGTATTCTGTGGAATGGATGCGCAAATGGATCAATCGCGGTATAAAGAAATATCGTCTAGATAAAACTTCCGCATTGACGCTTCAAGAGGTCGTTTAATGAAAATCATTATTATGGGATGTGGTCGGGTCGGTTCACAAGTCAGCCGGTTACTAGCCAGCCACGGGCATGAAGTCACTGTGATAGACCATGATGACAATGCACTTTCGAGACTGGGCACAGACTTCAAAGGCAAAATCGTGCATGGGCTTGGCTTTGATCGAAATGTTTTGATCGAAGCTGGCATTGAAACTGCCGAAGGGTTTGTATCTGCGAGCGCCTCGGATAATGCCAATATTGTGGCGGCACGCATTGCCCGCAACATCTTTCGTGTGCCGAGGGTGGTGGCGCGGTTATATGACCCGGTACGCTCAGAAATCTATCAGCGGCTGGGACTGACCACGATCTCAAGTACAGCCTGGGGTGCGGAAAGAATCGTGGAAGTCGTCACACATTCGGACTTGGATGTGTTGCATATCTTCCGGGATGGCGGCACGACTATGGTCAGTGTCGAGGTTCCTGCGCGTTTGATCGGATACCGCGTCTCGCAACTGAATATTCCTGGTGAGGTTGCGGTTACAGCGATTACACGCGACGATCAAACTTTTATCCCTGTATCGGGCACTGAATTCAAGGACGGTGATGTTGTTTATCTGGCAGTGATTCCTTCAGCGATGATTCGACTGGAGGAATTGTTGGGGATCGAGAGGAGTTAAGTATGTTTGTTATTGTTGTCGGCGGTGGGAATACCGGTTCACAGCTTGCAAAGTTATTGATCGAAGCTGGTCACGCGGTGCGTGTGGTTGAGGAACGCCCGGCTGTTTTGGAAAAACTTGCTTTAGAGATTCCAAAGGATTGCATAATCAATGGTGATGGAAGTTCTCCCACAGTGTTGGAAAAAGCCGGCATCCAGAAGGCACAGGTGCTTGCGGCTGTAACAGGTTTGGATGAAACTAATTTGGTCGTGACATCTTTAGGGAAATTTGAATTCAATGTCCCGCGTGTGATCGCCCGGATCAATAATTCCAAGAACGCCTGGCTCTTTACACCTGAGATGGGCGTGGATGTGTCCCTCAACCAAGCCGAGATCCTCGCAAAGCTAACTGCGGAGGAAATGTCATTGGGGGATATGATGACGATGTTGAAAATCCGCCGTGGAAAGTTTTCGATCGTGGAAGAAAAGATCGCTCAGGGCGCACCGGCAGTTGGTCTGGCGTTAAAAGATTTGTTGCTCCCGAATAACTGTGTCATCTCTGGCATCATCCGCCATGGGGAGATCGTGATGCCACGTGGTGTGACTATTCTTGAGGAAGCTGACGAAATTTTAGCCTTGGTCGATGACAATTCTCGAATGGCATTATCCAAGTTATTAGGAAGACCTGAAAAAAGTTAAATCGTTGATTAGGTGAATTATGTGATGCCCAAACTGGGTATAATTGCGCCACTCAACCATGAACCTACAACCCTACCTCAACTTTGCCAAACAACTTGCCTACCGTGCTGGGCGCATCACGCTCAGTCATTACAATAAAGGCATTCAACACGATCTAAAAGCGGATGAGACGCCCGTCACTGCGGCGGATAAAGCCACGGAGGAATTTATCCGTGGTGAGATCGAGAAGAACTTTCCGACGCATGCGATCGTGGGGGAGGAGTATGGCGAAAAAGCCGGTGAGGGGAATCCCTTCCGCTGGATCGTTGACCCGATCGATGGGACCAAGTCTTTTATCAAAGG
>JBDTWO010000115.1:0-15063 GCA_040006635.1 Chloroflexota bacterium | reverse complement strand
TGGAATACATCCGCAAAAATGTGGCGGGGCAAAATGTATTGCAAGCCAAAGGCAAACTCAAACGCATCTCGCGCCTGATCCAAGCCATTGAACAGATCGGCATGGAAGCTGCGCTCAAACAAAAATGGATCGAGACCGCGGGTGAAGTTTCGGTCACCATGTCCATCCTGGGCGTGGATGAAGCCGGGCGGCGCATCAATGCTTTGCAATCGCCGGTGCGTCAGCTGCCCAATTTACATTTGCGTCTCGCGCAAGCCGCGCGTTCGGGCGACATGGTCATCCGCACTGAAAATCTCAAAGTGGGCTTCTCGGATAAATTTTTATTCTCGGCACCCAACATTGACTTACGCCGCGGCGACTGTGCCGCATTAATTGGACCGAACGGCGCGGGCAAATCGACCTTTCTCAAAACGATCCTCGATCAGATCCCCCCGTTAGCTGGTTCGGTGACTCTGGGAGAGAGTCTGCACATTGGATATTTCGCGCAGGCGCACGAAAGCCTTGACCCGAAAAAAAGCGTGATCGAAGAGATCACAGAGTCCACTGGCTGGCTGCCCCAAAAGGCGCGTGAGTATCTTGGTAAATATTTATTCTCCGGTGACGATGCTTTCAAAAAAGTATCCATGCTCTCCGGCGGTGAACGCGGACGTTTGGCATTAGCCAAGCTCGCCCTGCAAAACACGAATTTACTTTTACTGGATGAACCCACCAACCATTTGGACATCCCCTCACAGGAAATTCTCGAAGCTGTGCTCGATGATTACGAAGGCACGATCTTACTCGTCACCCATGACCGTTATCTCGTGGATGCCATCGCCACTCAAATCTGGGAGATCGACACCGACGAATCGCATCTCGTCATCTTCAAGGGCATCTATTCTCAATTGAAGGAAGAACGCGAAAAGGATCTAGCTCGTCGTGCCGCCGCACAAACTGAGCGCGAAGAGGCTGAAACTAAAAAGAAAGAAACGCCGAAAGCAAAGTCTACGACGAACACGAAGGAAGATAAAAAGAAAGCCGCCAGGAAACTGGAACTCGAAAAACAGATCGCCGTATTGGAAGCACAGCTAGACGAGATCAGCGCAAAATTGGCGCATCCGCCGAGGGATGCGGGCATCGTTATAAAACTGGCGCAGGAATACGATCAGGTGCAAAAAGAGATGGATGTGAAGTTGGGCGAGTGGGAAAAGATGCAGGGGTAGAAGGAGAAAACAATGACTGAATCAGAAAACTCTTTGGAATCAACACCTGCCGAAACAACAATAGAACTGATTTCAATTGCACTTCAGGCTGTACCAGTAGCAGGAGGAATATTGTCTGGTACTGCAATATTTTTCTTGGACAAAAGAAAAAATGAAAGATTGAATAAATTCCTTCTCAATTTAGCAGAGAACCTAAACCAGGTTCAAGAAAAAGTAAATTCGGATTTCATTAAGAGTGACGAATTTCGAGATTTGACCGAGGATGTTTTTAGTAAAGCATCTGAAACAAGACAACAAGAAAAACTGGATGCTTTACGAGCTGTTTTTCTCAATACCGTTCTATCAAAGAAACCAAAATATGACGAGACAGAAGAAATAACCACTCTAATATATAACTGGCAATCTCGACATATTATCCTGCTAAAGATTCTGTTCGCTCCACTAGATGCTGATAAGCAAAGAGGAAATATTGTTGGTAATGGTGGAGGACTCACTACCAGTATAGAAGAGATTCTTATGAAGTTATTGCCAGATTGGGACTCAGATCAAATCGAACGAACATGGAAAGATCTATATGACAAGGCGATACACGGAACACCGGGGACAAAAGGCACAATGTCAGATAAGGGAATTCACCAACTAGAAAGCCGACTCACGGAATTTGGATTAAAGGTCGCTAAATATCTTACTAACCCAATTTAGAAACCATAAAGCAAATTCTTAATAGTCTTTTGCCAAGATCTAAACAATGGACTCCGGCTAACATTGCAAAGTGCTGTACTATATTCCCACATAACAACGATATTCATCAAAACCACTTTGCTATGGAATTGAACCACCTCAAATAGGGGATTTGAATTAACCGCAATCAGATGTAGAATCTCACCCTCGGGGTGCATTTAAGAGTAAGATTATCCCTATGAAAGAAACTTTCTCGGAAACTTCTGGAAGGAATCCGAATCCCGAGTCCGTGATCGATAAACTCTGGCGCTTCTTCATCGCGCCCTCGCCAAAAATCACGGAACCGGATCAACGCCGACAGGCATCCCTGCTCTCGGGCCTTTTAATTGGCATCATCCTGCTTTCAATAGTTTCAGAGCTAAACACGATCGCGTTTATCGAATGGAAGAATTACACAGGCTATCGTCAAACCATTATTATTGTGATCTTTCTGGGGGTCATTTATGGCATCAGCCGTACGGAAAGAGTCCAATTGGCGGCGCGGCTAGCTGTGTTCGTTGCTTCGGCGGGTGTTTATTTCATCGGATGGAGCACCCCGCAAAGTGTTCTGGGGGGCATCTTCGATTTCATGATCCTGCCGTTGTGGCTGGGCAGTTTGTACCTGAGTCTGAGCGAATTAGTCATATTTATTGTGACCACTCTGGTCACGATAGTGCTCTTCCCTTTATTAACTCCGCAGGTCACACTGGATGATATGTTGGTCGGTCCCTTTACCTTTATCTTTGCAACCTCCATTCTATTACTGGTGATCACACATCATCGTAACGCGCTTGAACAGGATCGTAGAACCGAACTCGTTGATAAGGAGAGACGAAGCCGCCTTGAAACAGCGCGCGCTGAATCTTTATTGCGCGTGGCTGAACGCCTGAACGCACAGCTCGATCTGAACGCCCTGCAAAATGTCATCTGCGAAGAAGTGACTCGCGCCCTAAATACGCCTGTAGCTCTTGTTGCGCTGTACGATCAAAGGCAAAAGGCTTTCTATTCGACAGCTGCAAAGGGGATACCTCCCGACCTCATTCAAAGTATGTCGCCCTTTCCGAGAGCTTTGTACGATCAGACAATAAAAGATTTCGGAACGATCTTTGGGCTACCAGACATACAATCCTTTCCCAGATTGCCCAACCTTAAGCAATTCAAGCAATTAAATTTACGCTCCATGGCTTTCGTCACCATGGAATATGAACATAAGATTATTGGCAGTTTGACTGCCATTACGGTTGAAGAAAGCCGCAATTTCACCGAGGACGAACTCCTGTTATTGCATGGTTTGGCTGACCAGGCCGCGCTGGCTATCAGCAATACAAGACTGTATAAGGATGCCTATCGAAGATTGGAGCATCTCCAGGCTCTGCGAGCCATAGACATTGCCATCGCATCCAATCATGATATACAGAAAACATTGGAGGTTCTCCTTGAGCAAATCACAGGACAACTGCTGGTAGATGCCGCGGTGATCCTGTTATTGGATGAAGCCAAAGGACAACTTGAATTCGGTGCCAGCCGAGGCTTTCAAACATCAACGCTGCGCTACACCAGCCTGCGAATCGGCGATGGCATGGCCGGACGTGCCGCACAACAACGTCAGATTGTTCATGTGCATGACCTAAGAAGTGATCCTCAGACTCTGATCAATGCTCCTTCGCTGGCAAAAGAGGGATTCGTCAGCTACTATGCAGCCCCACTCATATCTCAAGGGAAAGCTAAAGGTGTATTGGAGATTTTTCATCGTTCGCTTCTCGATCCTGACGATGAATGGCTCGACTTTCTTGAAACGCTTGCAGGTCAAGCCGCCATCGCCATTGAAAGCACCACCCTCTTCGAGGATTTAAAGCACACAAACGATGAACTTACAAATGCCTATGACGCTACCATTGAGGGCTGGTCACATGCGCTTGACTTACGCGACAAAGAGACCGAGGGCCACACGCAACGAGTCGCTGAATTAACCGGGAAATTGGCACAAGCTTTCGGTCTCAGCAATGAGGAATTAATATATATTCGTTGGGGAGCGTTACTCCATGACATTGGCAAGATGGGTGTTCCAGATCAAATCCTGCTTAAAGAAGGTCCATTGACTGAGGCTGAATGGGTCATCATGCGGCAGCATCCGGTATACGCACACGAAATGCTTCGCTCTATTCAATATTTGCGGTCTGCATTGGATATACCTTATTGTCACCATGAAAAGTGGGATGGCACGGGGTATCCACAAGGTTTGAAAGGGACTGAGATCCCATTATCCGCGCGCATCTTTGCCATCGTCGACGTTTGGGATGCGGTTATCAGTGACCGTCCCTACCGCCGAGCCTGGTCTCGTGAAAAAGCGCTGACGCACATTCAAGAGGGCGCGGGCAAACACTTTGATCCAGATGTTGTAACTGCCTTTGTTAAATTAATTACCCAAAATACAACTGCAATCTGAATTCTCTCCAATTCGATGTAGAATCTCCCCATCGGATTTATTCTTCTCATCACTACTGGAGCGTGGCATGGATCAACTTCAACCTGGGCAAATGCTCGGACCGTATCGCATTATCAGCCAGATCGGACAGGGCGGCATGGCAACGGTCTATAAAGCGTACCAACCCTCCATGGATCGGAACGTGGCGGTCAAAGTCCTGCCCGGGCAATTGGCAACGAGTAAGGAATTTACGGAACGCTTCCAGCAGGAGGCGCGCATTATCGCCAGGTTGGAACACGCGCATATTTTGCCGGTCTTCGATTACGGCGAAAGCGAAGGCATTTCTTACTTCGTCATGCGCTATCTGGAGGCGGGCACGCTCAAGGAAAAAATGGAAGCGAACCGTCCGCTGCCACTCCCTGAAATTGACCGGCTCTTCTCTCAACTTGCCGATGCCTTGAGTTACGCTCATAGTCAGGGTGTCATCCACCGCGATCTCAAACCCGCCAACGCCCTTATTGATTCACGCGGCAATCTATTCCTCACCGATTTCGGTATCGCCAAAATATTGGAAAGCGCCTCGCCCCGTCTCACCCAGACCGATGCCATCATGGGCACGCCCGCTTATATAAGCCCTGAGCAGGCACAGGCGCAAAAAGTGGATCAACGCTCCGATATTTATTCACTCGGCATCATCCTCTATGAGATGGTCACGGGTCAGGTCCCTTACACAGCGGACACGCCGCTGGCGGTCATCCTCAAACACGTCAGCAATCCGCTGCCGCTGCCCTCTTCCATCAAGCCCGATATTCCCGAAGCCATTGAACAGGTCATTCTCAAAGCCCTTGCCAAAAATCCGGATGACCGCTTCGATACTGTGGCAGAATTCGAAGCGGCATGGAAACGCGCCTTGAATGTTAAGGACACTGACTTTCCCAGATTCAACGCGCCGACCGTGCTCCCCTCCGCTTCGTCAACCCCTCTGACTCAGGGTCAGCCTGTCTCTGCTACGATGACCGCCGTCAAATCTGGCAACAATACGCGCTGGATCTTCGGTTGCCTTATCGGCGCATGCCTTTTATTTTCCATAGCAGGGATAGCCTATGCTGGTCTCAATTGGAAAAACTTCTTTCCAGCCAATCAAAACCCGGCCGCGACAGATGCGTCCGCTACGGATGTACCTGCCTCTGATGGCAGCACGACTTCGACACCCAGCGGCAGTGCCGTCGAGCAGCGGTTCGAGGTCAAGATCGGGGATGAGATAAAAAATGGAGAACCCGAAGCAGGCGCCGGGTTGATCGAAGCGCCGGGTTCGAAGGACGTGTATACGTTCAACGCGGATCCCGGTCAAAAGATCTACGTCCACATCATCGAACTCCCTGCATCCAGCGACCTTGTGACGATCACCTTGAAAGATGACCTAGGCTCGGATGTTTTCAACACTTGCCTGCAATGCAGCGACCCGGGCTTGATCACGCTTGACCGAGGCGGGAAGTATACACTCACGGTCGGCAACGATGACCCAAGTGGTGCAGGCTATGGCGCATACCGCATCAAATTGTGGAACGTGCCTGCGCCCGATGAATTCTCCATCGAATTAGGGCAGAATATTTCAAGGGATAAACCCGGTCCAGGCTCAGGCTATATCGAGAACCCCGGCTCATTCGATGTGTACACGTTCACCGCCGAATCTGGGCAGGCTGTGTTCTTTCAGGTAACGCAAATGCCCACCACCAGCGATATCATCAACTGGCGCGCAGAGGATGATTCTGGCAATGTGATCTTCGATACCTGCCTGGCATGCGGCGACCCTGGGTTGCTCACGCTGGACCGCGGCGGGAAATACACCATCACCGTCGGCAGCAAGAACAGTCACGGCACTGGGACGTATGCGATCAAGGTCTGGGCTGTCCCTGCGCCGGATGAGTTTACGATCAACATCGGCGACACCGTCTCAAGAGATAACCCCGGACCAGGCGCGGGCTTTATCGACACCCCCGGCTCCAGTGATATTTATACCTTCACCGCCATCGCCGGTCAGACGGTGACTTTAAAAATCACAGAGCTGCCAGATACATCCGATGTGATCTACTGGCGTCTTGAGGATGAATCAGGGAAGGAACTCTTCAACACTTGTCTGGCATGCGGCGACCCAGGGACGCTCACGCTCGAGCAGGGTGGAAACTATACGATCATTGTTGGTAGCAACACCACCAGCCCGGGTACGGGCAAATATGGTTTCCAGCTAACATCGCCATAAGGGATTTCGCAAAATAAAAACTCCGAGTTCTTAAAGAACTCGGAGTTTTGCTTTCTATTCTGCTTTCGTCAACGTGATCTTATCTTTCCCGATCCGGTAGTTGCCGTTCTGTTTCAGCACCTGCTCCACCGCATCTTCGGGGATGTCCACGAACGTGAACTTCTCATCAATGCGAATCTTGCCGATGGTATAGCCTGGGATGTTCGCATGGAACGCGATCGTTCCAACCACGTCACTTGGGCGGACGCCGTTCAACTTGCCTTTATTCAACTTCATGCGGACCATGCCCTCTTCATGTGACGAATCACCGCGACGTTTTGCACCGCCGCTCGAACTACGCGCGGGCCTGTCACTCCTCTCAGAGATATCGCGTCGCCCGAACTTTTCCTGCCTGCTCCCCGCTACCTTTGGCTTGAACTGTCTCTCTGAACTTCGAAAGTCAGCTTTGACTTCAGACACTTCCGCAATGGGACGTTGCTTCTCATCCGCGCGCGCGATCTTAATGGCGGCGGCAGCAATGTTCACAACATCATGTCCAGCGTCGATCAATTCCTGTACCATTTCGAGTTCGCGTTTATAACGTCCACGCCCAAGCCAGATCTTCAAATTTTCAACGACCTGTGTCTCGCGATGTTTGACGATATCAGCCGGTGTGGGCAGATCCATCTTTGTGGCAACTTGTTTGGTAAGTGCTTCCACTTCACGCATACGACGTTTCTCGCGTGGTGAAAGTAATGTAATGGCGATGCCGGTCTTGCCTGCACGACCCGTGCGCCCAATGCGATGGATATACACTTCAGCATCATCCGGCAGGTGAAAGTTGAAGACATGCGAGATGTCGTCGATATCAAGTCCGCGGGCAGCGACATCGGTGGCGACCAACACCTTAATTTGATTGGCTCTAAAACGACCCAGTACCCGCTCGCGCGCGTTTTGATCGAGGTCACCGTGAATCGCTTCCGCTGGAATACCGCGCACGACCAATTCATTAGCAAGGGCGGCTGTCTCTGCGCGGGTGCGGGCAAAGATCAACGCGCTGTGGATCGGTTCGATCTCAAAGATACGTGTCAGCGCATTGGTCTTCTCGTTTTCATGGACGAGGTAATAGCGTTGTTCAATGGCTGGGGTGGTGAGTGTGCTGCGCTTGATGGCGACAGATTGAGGGTCCCGCATGAAGCGGTTTGCAAGGGCACGGATCCGCGAAGGCATGGTCGCGCTGAAGAGCGCAGTCTGCCGTTCGGCGGGCGTCGTCGCCAAAATCTTTTCGACCTCTTCGATAAAGCCCATATTCAACATTTCATCTGCTTCATCGAGCACCACGGTCCTGATGTGGCTTAGATCCAAAATTTTGCGTTCGAGCAGATCGTTCAAACGACCCGGTGTACCAACAACAATGTCCACACCGCGCTTGATGTTGCTGATCTGCGGACCATATGCCTGTCCGCCATAGACCGCCAGCACGCGCACGCCAAGATGCTTGCCATATACCGTGATGGAATCAGCCACCTGCAAAGCCAGTTCGCGCGTGGGCGCGAGCACTAATGCCTGCGGTTGTTTTTGATATTGATAATTGTGCAAAATGGGGAGGGCAAAGGCAGCGGTCTTGCCGGTGCCGGTTTGGGCTTGACCAATTACATCAACACCCGTCAGCATGAGGGGAATCATCCCTGATTGAATGGGCGTTGGCTCGGAATAGCCAAGCTCAGTGATCGCCTGCATGATTTCCTCACGCAGGTTTAAAGAAGTGAAATCAGTTGTCATCTTAATCCTTTTGTTTCTGTCATTGCGAACGACCCTAGGGAGCGAAGTAATCTCCAACATGGTGATGGGGGTTGCTTCGTCGGGCTACGCCCTCCTCGCAATGACGAACTAATACGGGATGTTTCGATGACTCCGTTTAACTTCCTTCTTGCCAATCAAGACTTGTCTTCACAGACGCGTCCGCCCAACAAAAAAGCCCGGCTATACGTTCAGCGGGCATTCATTCAGAGTGATCAAAACAATGTCCCAAAAATTTACTCCAATCGGAGCGGCAAGAGTGTACCACAATTTCACGGAATTCTGAGCTGCCCATGCAAAATTGAAGGGCAGGTCGTCATATCTACAAGCGGCAGATGTCGTCCAACAGGCATATTTGACATCTTGCATCAGCCGTGTCCAGACCCATGTTGTGCTTTTAGCCACTGATTTCACAGATTCTCACAGGTTTATTTTTAAAAAATCAGTGGAAATTCGTGAAATCCGTGGCAAGAAGACCTTTGCAAGAGGTCTATTGAAACATTTTCGACAAAACGCGGTCAAATCATATGGAAAGGATCTGAAAGCCACATAGCACGTCTTCACTCAAACACACATAATCTTCATCATTTTATGACAAAATTGAGTTATAAGCTTTATGGAAACACATCCACATTCCTGCGAAATCAATGTCTCGCACCTTTATGAACATTATTTCAGGGTAGATGTTAATCCGAGATTCATTCTACAATGGTATGGTATTCTCTTAGGAATGTTCAAATCCTAAAGTTTTCCCAGGCAAGAAACGCTACTTTATCAATATTAATCGTATGTAGACTGAGCCAATTCTCAAGTAGACTCATTTAACCATGTATCAAGAACTTATTCACGCATATACTTTCTCGGACCTTGTTCAACCCATAGCGGGTTGGGCATATATTCTTCTGGCGCTCTTGGTGGCAGTGGAAGGTCCAATCACCACACTGGCTGGTGCCGTTGCGGCTTCAACTGGTTTATTGAATCCGATTTTGGTGTTCGTCTCTGCCAGTATCGGCAATTTGATTGCCGATACTTTATGGTACTCAATTGGTTATCTCGGAAAAACAGAATGGTTGGTACGCTATGCCGGCTGGCTCGGGATCAAAGAAAGTTTCATTGTGCGCCTGGAAAAGGATGTGCATGAACATATCCATAAGTTATTGTTCGTGGCTAAATTAACCTTGGGCTTTGTGATCCCCACGCTCATTGCCGCCGGGCTGGCACGCGTCCCTTTCAAACGCTGGTTCGGCACGCTGTTTGCGGCCGAGTGCCTATGGACAGGCAGCCTCGTATTGGCAGGCTATTACTTTGGTTATTTGATCCAACGCATTGAAACAAATTTACGCTGGGTTTCACTGGGCGGGGCAGTGATCTTTGTAGCAATCGTCATTCTATATCTATCCCGGCTTCGACAAAAAATGGAAAGCGAATCATAAAATGAAAATCGTCATCGTCTCACAAACCTATGAATATGGAAACGGCCAGGCAAGTTTCACGATCCACTTTGCTGAAGCCATGGCACAACGCGGTCACCAGGTCCTGGTCATAACACCCTCCGAGAACATGAAATCGTACAGCACCCTGCTCAACGGTGTGCAGATTGAAAAGGTTTCCGCCGCGCACCTCTCCATCTTGCACCCGAAGATCTATATCACGCCGTTCCCCGCGCCGCGTATCAGACAGCTCTTGCGTGAATTTCAACCAGATGTCGTACACATTCAGGATCATTACTTCCTATGTAACGCCGCTGTCAACGAGGCGAATCGCCTACAAATCTCTGTCATCGGGACCAATCATTTCCTGCCTGAAAACCTGCTGCCCTTTGTTAGAAAATTTCCAGCCGTGCAACGCATCCTTGCGATCCCATTATGGAAGATGATGCTGACGGTCTTCAATAAACTCGATATGGCAACCACGCCTTCGAAGACTGCCGCCCGCATTTTGCGCGGACAAAGGATCTACGTCCCTGTTCACGCGATCTCAAATGGGGTGGATACAAACCGCTTCTTTCCCGACCCCAAAGTTGACCGCGTCGGCATTCGCCGAAAATACAACCTCGCCCCTGATCAGACTCTCTTACTGTATGTAGGGCGACTCGATGGTGAAAAAAGATTAGATACATTATTAGAAGCCGTGTCGCATTTACCGCAGGTTGATTTCCAATTGGCGATTGCCGGATATGGGCTCTATGAGCAAGTGCTTCGAAGGCAAATGCAGACTCTCGGTCTCGACGGACGCGTGGTCTTCATCGGCTATGTGCCTTCAGAAGATCTGCCGTCTCTGTACAACAGCGCTGATCTATTCGTCATGCCCAGCCCTGAAGAACTCCAAAGCATTGCAACGCTGGAAGCCATGGCATGCGGCAAACCCATCCTGGCAGCGGATGCGCGCGCTTTGCCTGAATTGGTGAAGCCTGGAGTCAATGGCTATTTATTCAAACCCTCTAATATAGAAGATATTGCCAGCACAATGAAACAGTTAATGAATGAGCATGAAAAATGGACAGCGATGGGCAAAGCCAGCTTTGAATTCGCGCAGGTACATAGCCTTCAAAACACGGTCATCCATTTTGAAGAACACTATAGAACGATCATGGAAAAGATCCATATTAAGCATAGAAACACAGCCGTCGCGCGGAAAATCCTGCGCAAATCAGTGTAGCTCTTTGGGCGGATCATATCCGCCCATTTTTATTTACACACCTACTTGTAGGCAGTAAGATGATCTATGCTCTCCATGTCTTATCGGTATTGGTATTTACAGGTGACTCAATGAAAAACAACCATCTTGAAGAACAGAGCAAGTATCTTTTATTAGCTAGGGCCGGGGATGAAGAAGCCTTCGAGCGCTTGATCGAGCCATATCGCCATGAATTATTAGTACATTGTTATCGTATTCTCGGTTCCTTTGAAGATGCCGAGGATCTGCTGCAAGAGACCTATGTGCGCGTTTGGAAGCGGCTCGATACATTTGAAGGGCGTTCCTCCCTGCGCGCTTGGCTCTACAAGATCGCCACCAATGCCTGTCTCGATGCACTGGACAGTCGTCGTGTGCGCGGTTTGCCGCGTGAACTATATGCACGCGGAAATCCCGGTGAACCATTGCCTCAACCAACACCGGAAGTCATTTGGATCGAGCCCTTCCCAGATGCCATGATCGATCCACAACCGGGTATTTATCCCGAAGCGCGCTACGAAGTCCTTGAGAGCATCACACTCGCCTTCATGGCGGCATTGCAGAAACTCCCAGGGCGGCAACGCGCTGCTCTACTCTTATGTGATGTGCTCGGCTGGAGTTCGAACGAAGCTGCAGAAATATTGGATATGTCTGCGGCTGCGGTCAATAGCGCCCTGCAACGCGCGCGTGAAACGATGAAGAAACCTGTCGAACGCAAGCCCGTTTCTTTGCACCTGAATGAGCAATTATCAGCTCTATTGAAGCGCTACGTTGCCGCATGGGAGGCAGCCGACTCGGCGGCATTAATCGCGGTGCTCCGTGAAGATGTCGCGTTGACCATGCCGCCCATCCCGGTTTGGTTTGGCGGAGTCGCAGATGTGAAAATGTTCCTAGATGGCTACCTGTTCAAGGACCCAGAAAAGATGCGCCTGAAGTTGATGCCTGCGCAACTCAATGGGTCGCCAGCGTTTGCGCTTTATAGGTTGGATGAGTCAGGCGTCTATCGTGCCTCAGCTTTGCATATCCTGACAATTGAAAACGGGGAGATTACTGAGATCAACGATTATTTGAGTTTCGATGATCGTTTATTCGAAAAACTGGGCTTGCCACTTACGGTTTGACCGATGAATTGGACAGAGTCCCACCGTCTTATTAATTGAAAAGACCAACTCTGACCAAATCAAAAGGAGAAAACCATGAGTGATTTATCTTTATACCTGCTTGCAATTCGAGGGACTCTCTCACCCGCCACTTTGGAAGAAGCGCGTAAGGTCCACAACCAGACGGCTGGCAACCCGGCTGGTGTCGCCGCTGCCAAATCTCTGGGCGATGTCAGTCATAATGTTTATGTTCCGATGGAACATGGACACGAAAAGGCAAAGGGCGCTGGCGAGTTCCTGATCATGGATCTGTGGACGAACCTGGAGGGTCTTAATACCTTCTTCGCTGACAAGCAGGTGCAAGAGGGCGGCGCCATGATCTTCAGCGAACGTGACCCGGTAGTGTGGGGCGCAGCGGCTGGCTTCACGAGTTATCACATTCCCGCGCCGTTTGGTATGAATGATCGCATTGTGACCACTGCACGCGGCTTTGTAAAAAATATGGACGAGGGGCGCAAACTTCATAATGTCTCCATCGCCAAAACGATCAGCAAGGCGCGCAAAGCCGGCAACCTTTCACATCAAGCGTACTTCCGTATGGCGGCTCCCAATTCACCTGAAGCGTTGGAATACATTGGTGTGGATATATGGATGCGCGGTGATGAAATGATGGGCTATTACGAAGACCCCGAATTTCTCGAAGGCTTCGACCACATGTTCACCGCCGAGGTCGTGACCGGAGTTTGGACTCACCCGAAGGGCGATTGGGTGGAATGGTAGAGCGAACGTATTGAAAGTGTGGGCGGACGTTAAGTCCGCCCTTTTTGTTTAACAGAAAAGTATTCGTATTGTAGATGTGCTATATCTGTGGTTAAATTCAAAAAAACTTCAGGAGGCTTCTCATGCATGTTCTGGGCATTGACGTAGGCGGATCGGGCATCAAAGGCGCGCCGGTGGATACAAAGACCGGCAAATTGCTGGCGGAACGCGTCCGCATCAAGACTCCCAAGAAAGCTGAACCTCAACCTGTGGCGGATGTGGTGGCTGAGATCGCCAAATCCTTCGACTGGAAGGGACCCATCGGCATCGGTTTCCCGGCCCCGATCAAAAGCGGCGTCGCTTTGATGGCTGCAAATGTTTCGAGCAAATGGGTCGGCACCAATGTGGATGAGTTGTTCACCAAAACCACAGGCTGTGACTGTACCATGACGAATGATGCAGATGCCGCGGGACTTGCTGAAATGAAGTTCGGCGCAGGCAAGGGACAGCCCGGCACGGTCATCCTGCTGACATTGGGAACCGGTATTGGCTCGGCGATCTTTTATCATGGCAACCTATTACCGAACACAGAATTCGGTCATTTGGACATGAACGGCAAGGACGCCGAACATCGCGCCTCAGACGCTGTCCGTCAACGCGAGGAGCTTTCCTGGAAGAAATATGCCAAGCGCTTGAATAAATATCTCGTCATGATGAATAAATTATTCTGGCCCGATCTTTTCATCATCGGTGGCGGCATCAGCAAAGAGACTGAGAAATACATCCCCCTGCTCAAGATCGAGACGCCCATCGTCCCGGCGCAATTCCTGAATGAAGCCGGAATCGTCGGCGCGGCACTGGCGGCTAGATCAGGATCATAATCAAAGGTCGAAGAGAGGCGGATCTACATCCGCCTTTTATTTTTTCAGATTCTCTGGTTTATATAATGCTCACTGGTTTATAATTTCTGTTCGATGAATGCAATTTGATTTCAAGCTCTGCGCATGTAAAATTAGTTTTAGTAGTTGTTTTCAAGATCAAGGAGCGTGGCATGGATAATCTTCAACCTGGTCAGATGTTGGGCGCGTATCGCATTATCAATCAAGTTGGTCAGGGCGGCATGGCAACTGTCTACAAGGCGTATCAGCCGTCCATGGATCGGAATGTGGCGATCAAAGTCCTGCCGCGCCAACTCGCGGAGAGCAAGGAATTCGTCGCGCGCTTTCAACAGGAAGCCCGCACCATTGCCAGACTTGAGCATCCGCATATCTTGCCGGTGTTTGATTATGGTGAAAGCGACGGCACTACTTACTTTGTGATGCGTTATCTCGAAGCGGGCACACTCAAGGAGAAAATGCAGGCGGGTCCGCTTTCCTTGGATGAGATCGACAATCTCTTCACGCAATTGGCTGGCGCATTGGGCTACGCTCACAGTCACGGCGTGATCCATCGCGATCTCAAACCCGCCAATGCCCTGGTCGATGAACAGGGTAATTTATTCCTCACCGATTTCGGCATCGCCAAACTTTTGGAAAGCGCCTCCCCGCGCCTAACCCAAACCGACGCCATCATGGGCACGCCCGCTTACATCAGCCCCGAACAGGCGAAGGCGCAAAACGTTGATCAGCGTTCCGATATTTACTCGCTGGGCATCATCCTTTATGAATTGGTGACGGGGCGTGTTCCGTTTACGGCTGACACTCCGCTGGCCGTGATCCTAAAACATGTCAGCGATCCATTACCTTTGCCATCGATTCTCAAACCTGATATTCCAGAGTCCATCGAACAGGTCATCCTCAAGGCGCTCGCCAAAGAACCAGATGACCGCTATGCCACCACTGCTGAATTTCTCGCCGCCTGGAAGCGCGCTTTGCAAGATAAGGATACGGTTCGCCGCGCACCCGAAAGGATATCGACTCCCGCTTCACGTCCATTTGAGCCTGCTCCTGCTCCGAAAGCCGTTTCCAAATCTGGAGGATATACCGGCTGGGTCATCGGCTGCGCCATCGGCGCTTGTCTTTTGTTAGCGGTTGTAGGGATCGTGTTCTTTGCATCTGGCTCGCAGTACCTTTCCTTCCTAAGTCCTGCCACAGCTACCGCCCTGCCAACCCAAACATCAACACCCATCCCGCCCACCGAAACTCC
>JBDTWO010000114.1:0-15090 GCA_040006635.1 Chloroflexota bacterium | reverse complement strand
ATGTGGAATATAGCCTGCTGGAAAACCGTCCTACTTTTGTGATGCGCGGGACAGGCCGCATGGCAGATGAGATCACATTGACAGGCAATGTTGTCGCGGTGGATATTTCAAAAAATCCAGAAGAAATTCTCAAGCTTTTAAAAACAAAACTCACTTAACCCGCGAATGAGATCACGAACAAGTGAAATAATGCAAACAGTGCATTAAGGAAAATACCCAGGATTGCCACCCAGGTTCTCAACTCTTTGCGTATGATGCTTAATATTCCATAAGCAACGCCTACAATCCCCGGCAAAACCAAAAGCAATAAACTAATTACCCGTTCTGTTACTGTAGATAATCCTGAAAGCAAAGCGTCAAACAGTGTGATGAGAACCAGAAGCAGGACTGAAAACACAAAACATATAATGGATTTCACACCTAGATTAAGTTCCATAACAACACTCCTGTATGTCCGTAAATGGATTATTTCAAGTATAGCATTTCAGCATTTACATTTTAGCGGAACTTTTCTATCCACGGATTCGTCCATGCTACAATCCAAGAAAAGAAGGAGTGTTCCAATGAAAAAGTTATTTGGCGTTTTAGTCGTATCGATCCTATTCCTGACCCAAGCCTGCTCAGCAGGGACTTCCCCTGAGACATCCTCGCCGCAGGAACCTGTAAATCCGCCAGCCACTGAAATCAGCGCACCAACTCCTGAGGTGGTCCAAAGCGGACCTGAGGTTTCCACATCGGTTGCATTAAACTCGCTACCCACCATAGTAACTGAGACCCTTGTGCCGGGCGGCAATCCCATTCCTGAAACTGGCATCACACTGGAAGATAGAGGAAAAACTTTCCATCTGAAAGTTGGGGATTCATTCCTGCTCAATCTTGGGACGGATGTATATAACTGGACTGTGACAGTGGATAACGAAAGCGTATTACATCTCAAGATGGGTGTGATGGTGATCAAAGGCGCTCAGGGCATTTACGATGCGCTGACTCCCGGAACGGCAACTTTATCTGCAGCTGGTGACCCGATCTGCCTTCAATCCAATCCGCCGTGTGCCAGCCCTTCGATCCTTTTTACGGTGACGATACTCGTCAAATAACAAAATTGATTTAAAGATTAATTCCCTTACAAACTTCGAACAAATTAATTGTAATTCAGTTGTTGTAATTGTCGCTCATCATCATGGTTATACTGACCCTGATGATGAGCGACACTCTTACATACGATAAAATTTCCCTCTTGCGGCTGGCATTCAAGGGCTTGGATGATAGCGAACTGCAGGAAATGGCAGACCTGACGGCGATCAATACCTATCCGCCGGAGCATGTTCTGTGTCATGAAGGCGCATATGAGGAAGTCTTCTATATTGTCGCCGATGGCAATGTGGTCATATCCCAAAAAATGATCAGCGCTGATGAAGAACGGATCTTGCGCAAACTGGGTAGAGGCGCATTGGTCGGCGAGATGGCGTTAATTCAAAACGCGCCGCGTGCCGCGACTGTCCGCACTACCACTGAATGCACCGTGCTCGAGATGGAGAAAAAGGATTTCGAGACCATCCTCAGCCGCAGTCCACGCATGGCGATCGATATCATCCGCACCACCCTGGACCGGATGCGCGCCAACGATCAAATGATGATCGCGGACCTGCAGAAGACCAATCAGATCCTTACCCAGCTGGACCGCAACAAACTGGAGTTCATCCAGATCGCCGCACATGAGCTCCGCACGCCGCTGACCGTTCTCAAGGGCTTCGTCAATGTCTTGAGGTCGTTCGCAGAGGTTAAAGCCAACTCTGCCATGGCAGATGTGATCGAGGGTATCCTCAAAGGCACCGACCGCATCCACGAAGTGGTTAACCTGATGCTGGATGTGACACGCATCGACGGCGACAACCTGAAGGTGGCAGCGGTGCCTGTGCCTTATAAAAATGTGATCAACGATCTCGTATTGGGATTTAGGAAAGCAACCGCCGAACGCCAGATCAACATTACCATTCAGCATGCCGAAGGCGAGCCCAGCATCATGGGCGACCCAGGCTTGATCCAGAAGGCGCTCTATCAGCTCATCATCAACGCCATCAAGTACACACCCGATGGCGGCAAAGTGACAATCACCACACGCCCGATCGTGATGGTTAACAATATGCCCGGCGTTGAGATTGCCGTCCGAGATACAGGTGTTGGATTAGATGTGGAGCATCAAGAACTGGTCTTCGAGAAGTTCTATCAAGTGGGCAGTGTGGAATTGCACTCCTCGGGAAAAACCTCCTTCAAAGGCGGCGGACCCGGCGTGGGACTGGCAATCGTGCGCGGTGTAGCACGCGCACATGGCGGCAAAGTGTGGGTCGAAAGCGCCGGGCATGATGAGGTCAACTTCACCGGCAGTACGTTCTATTTACAGTTACCACTCAACCCGCCGAAGAACCAGAAATAAGAATCAGCAAACGTAGAAAAAAAGACCTGACAAAAGTTTTTGTCAGGTCTTTTTCCATAAGCATACTAAAAGATCTTACCCAAAATGTTAATGAGCACCGGCACAAACACGGAAGTGGCTAGTCCACCGATACTGCCGATCGTATAGGGCCACTCATCGGCTTTTTCCACCACATGTTTATGAACGGTTAACCCAGTACTGGCATCCAACAACAAACGAGACGAGTCGAATTCGCGGTTATTGACCTTCATCATAATCTCACGATGCAGTGACAGCAATTCAGTATTGATACGGTTAAGCTCGCGTTCCTTGTTCTTAAGCATATGCTGATGCGTGCTCCACATCCCGGCAAAAAAGACAAAGATCCCCAGAACACCTGCGATGATATACGTCACGAGGTTTACGCCGGTCATCAGGTCCTGTCCCAAAAATAGGATCGCAATGGTTATCGCACCCATAATGGAAACTGCCACCGTCAGGCACCACTGCGCAACCGGGCGATATGGGGATGGATCAAAAATGTTGATGATGGTCGCCTGCGAGATGAAATGCGTGATCTGGTTGGCGCTTGCCAGCAAGGCAAAGACGATCCAACCCAGCAGAGAATTTTCGATCAACTGGCTGAGGATATACAACCAGGTGGTTGGTTCATTGAGCGATGCATTGACCACTGGATTCGTGAGCGCCACCATCAATGTCAACGACACACCAACGCCGAACGTAAATTGCCATTCCCGCTGCAGCCCGGGGATGGGCTCTGTATAGTTCTCGATCAATGGTCGAATGGCTCTCAGAGATTGCGTCAACGAACTGCGGATGACCGCCCACGCTGTAAGAGCATAGCCTTCAATGATCACGTCATAGATTGCAACACCGACGAGTTTATTTACATCCGGGCGCAGGCTGTACGATATTTCGATGGCAAACAGGAAAACGCAGAGCAATATCACGAAAACAGCCCAGGATATATTCCTATCCTTGAGTTTTGTCTCCAGCCGTGTGATCGGAAGTCTTTCAATCGCAGCAGATTCCATATCCAGCCTCCATTTATATTTGAGTATTCAACGATCGGCTCCGAGAAACGCAAGCATAAAACCAAAGCTCTACAAGTGCAAGCCCAAAGTTATAATCAACCATCAAAATCACACACAAGGGAAACGTATGCAACTCTACTTCATTCGTCATGGACAATCTGTCAACAATGCTGGCTGGGGCGACCCGAATTACAAGGAAAGCCCTGACCCTATGCTGACCGAGATCGGTGTTCAACAGGCACAACTCGTTTCAGAGTATCTTGAAAAGCACCAACCCATCACCGAGCATCAGGGCTGGGACCTGCACAACCGTTACGGCTTTGGCGTTACTCATATCTACGCCAGCTTGATGGAACGCGCCGCGCACACGGCATCCTATACCGCACGCAAATTAAATGTCCCATTTACGGCGTGGGAAGAGATCCATGAATCGGGCGGCATCTTTGGGCGTGACGGGGAGATGAAGCTCCAGGGTTTGCCGGGCAAGCCCCGGTCATGGTTTGAAGCGCATATTCCAGAGTTCACGCTCCCTGCCAGTTTGGATGGCGCGGGCTGGTGGCGGGAACGTCCACAAGAGACCGAGGAGGAGTGTCAACTGCGTGCGCAACGTGTTTGGGGGGAATTGCTCGCGCGCCACGGGGATAAGGACGGACAGCCCGAACAGCGCGTCATCTTCGTCAGCCACGGCGGATTCTTCATGCATTTGATGTGTGCCATCCTGAGCCTGCCCTGGCGTCAAGCCTCCAACGGACTCAACTCGTGGTTCATGCTTTCAAACTGCTCGATCAGCCGCATCTCCGTTTACAAAGAGGAAGTCGCGGTCTGCTATCTCAACCGCACCGATCATTTGCCCGACCACTTGATCACAGGATAAGAGATTCTTGCCACGGCTTACACCGCTTGACACGAATTTTAAAAACTTCCGTGAAAATCAGTATAATCCGTAGCTAAACAGCGTGCTAAGATAATTCTGGAGACATACAATGAAAAACACTTCAAGTCACCTGCTTGGGATTCCTCACACAAAACTCGGCTGGTTATCAGTCGGGTTGGCAGCAGCCAGCGTGGTGCTGATCTTTGCGTGGAGCGTACTGCCGGGAGGGGCTTGGCTCGGCTTCCTGTGCGGGCTGGCAGGCGGAATCACAGCTTTGATCGCGATCGTCCGCAAGCAGGAACGTGCTCTGCTCGTCTGGCTGCCCATTCTGCCCGCGCTCTTCGTCATCTACTTCATCGCAGCCGAACTCCTGGGTCCTGCACAGTAACCCACCGCCCTGCATACCAATAAGCGGCTTTATCGATTCACCCACTTGCCTTCTGTTTTAGCCTTTTGCATTCATCCTTCATCCTTGCACACTACGGTATAATTCGTCCCTATGAACCCAAACATTATCGGTGTACGCTTCACCAAAGTAGGCAAGATCTATCATTTTGAAACTTCCGCTGTCCCAGATGTGGGTGTCGGCGAGCACGTCATTGTAGATACATCCCGCGGCAAACACCTCGGCGAAGTCATCCAAGTCGTGAAGGAAACGCCTCCGAAGCCCGAAGGCGGCTGGAGGTCCGTGGAGAGGCGCGCTACGCCTCGTGACCTGCTTCTGCTCCAGTCCTGGCAGTCCAAACAGACCGAAGCCATGATCAACTGTCGCGCCCGCGCTTCAGAACTGCATCTCGAAGGCGTCAAGATCGTCACGGCGGAATACAACTATGACGGCTCACGGCTCGCCTTCCTGTTCAGCACGGAGAGCGAAGACAAGGTCGATCTGAAATCGCTCAAACGCGACATGCAGAACGTTTACCCCAACACGCACATCGAAATGCGGCAGATCGGTCCACGTGACGTGGCCAAGATCCTCGGTGGGATGGGCGCGTGCGGCATCGAAACCCGCTGCTGTTCCAAATTCCTAACCGACTTCTCCCCCATCTCCATCAAGATGGCGAAAGACCAGGGCATCTCGCTGACCCCCAACGAGATCACCGGCATGTGCGGACGCCTGCGCTGCTGTCTCATCTATGAGTATGAGCAATATGTCGAAGCCCGCAAGACCCTTCCCAAACGCAACAAGCGCGTCATCACACCCAAGGGCGAAGGCAAGGTCATTGATGTTCTGCCCATGAGCAACAAAGTCATGGTGTTCATCGAGACCGAAGAAAAACGCTTCACCGAAACCTTCGACCGCGAAGATATCCAGCCCTGGGATGAACTCGAAGCCCTGCGCCGCAAATCTGCAGCTCCCTGTGACCGTCACGACAGCGGCGGCTGCACTTGCGGCAAATCCAGCCCGCTCAAAGAGAACCCTCTTCCGGTTTCTCGCAAAGAAAATACCAGCCCCGCCCCGCGCAAGGAAAACCAAAACCCGCGCAAAGACAATCGTCGAAATTAACATCACAGATACGGAGTATACGCAGCGGGCGGTACTCCGTATTTTGTAAACTGGACGCTGCGCCTCTTTCTTAGCCTAAATCTGATTCGTAATCTAACAATCATCCCTCATCTGACAATTTCACTGCACCACCAAACCCAAACATGCAATACGTTTTAATCGTTTCATCAATCCTACTGCTCGTGTACGGGATTTGGTTCTTCAAGAACATCATTACATCCGGCAGAGCCAAAAGAATCCATCGTGAATACCAAACCCTGTTGGACCAAAAGTTATTACCATTGGGCTTCAAAAAAACACAGACCGTGGTTGGCGGACGCGAAAAAATAGCGCATTATACACCTGAGACGCTCGAAATCACTTTGAGCTACGAAATCTCATATGACACCAATCGTGTTTTGATCACGAACGGTAAGATAAGCAAGACACTCAATCTATCTGCTGCAAAAGAAACAAAAAGCACCTTCATCCTTACTTTAGAGAAATGGCTGGTGGAAAACACATGACCGAACAACCCGATAATTGGACATCTCCTCAAAACATCCTTGTCATCCTCGCCCATCCCGATGACCCAGAATTCTTCTGCGGTGCGACCCTTGCCCGCTGGGCACGCGCAGGACATCACATCACGTACCTCCTGCTCACCTGCGGCGACAAGGGCTTCAACCCCACCACGCATCCCGAAATGACCCCTGAAAAGCTGTGCGCGATCCGCCACGAAGAACAATATGCCGCGGCAAAAGTCATCGGGGCAGAGTCTGTGCACATCATGGATCACCCCGATGGCTACCTCGTCGCTGATTTGAATCTGCGCCGCGAAGTCGTGCGTGAGATCCGCAGATACAAACCCGATATCCTCCTCACCTGCGACCCACAAACTTTATTTGCCATCTACGGCATTAACCACCCTGATCACCGCGCCGCGGGACAAGTTGTACTCGATGCAGTTTTCCCTGCCGCGGGCAATATCGTCTACTTCCCTGAATTACTTGCCGAGGGCTTTCAACCCCACATGCCCAAAGAAGTCTGGTGCTCGCTCACCATGCAACCGAATACAACTCTCGATGTCACCGACATGTGGGATACAAAGCTCGAAGCCATTCTCAAGCACACCACCCAAGTGCAGGACGCTGAGAAGCTCATTGAACGATTCAAGTCCCGCCGCGCAGAAGACAGCACGGAAGAGAATCCACGCTACGAAGAAAAGTTCCGCGTTGTGAAATACGGTTAGAAAGTTTACAAGTTAACAAGTTCGAAACAAACCTTCTAACATTCAAACCTGATAACGGAGATACTCCATGCCCAACTTCCTCAAGCAAGCCCAGGAACTTTTCCCATACACCCAGTCCATGCGCCGTGATTTTCATATGCATCCCGAACTCGGCTTCACCGAAGTTCGCACGGGTGGGATCGTTGCCAAGGAACTTGAAACCCTCGGCATCGAAGTCACCAAAGGCGTTGGCAAGACTGGCGTTGTCGGCTTGATCGAAGGCGCAAAACCGGGCCCAACGATCCTCATCCGCTTTGATATGGACGCGCTCCCCATCACCGAAGAGACCGGCGCGGAATACGCATCCACAAATCCCGGTGTCATGCACGCCTGCGGACACGACGGTCACACCGCCATCGGGCTGACCGTTGCCAAGATGCTGCATGCACATCGTGAAGAGTTAGCTGGCAACGTCAAACTCTGCTTCCAACCCTCTGAAGAAGGGACGAACGGCGAAGAGGTCGGCGGCGCATTGATGATGATGCGCGATGGCGTGCTTGAAGGACCAAAAGTGGAAAAGACTCTCTCATTGCATGTCTGGAACGATAAACCCGTTGGATGGATCCATGTTGCCAAAGGTCCCGTCATGGCAGGTGCAGAATTGTTCATCGTCAAGCTCACCGGCAAAGGCGGGCATGGCGCCGCACCTGAAACGACCGTTGACCCAATCGTTGCTGCGGCGCAAATCGTCACTGCTTTGCAAACGATTGTATCTCGCAATGTTGCACCGTTGAAGCCTGCTGTGGTGAGTGTCACTTCGATTCACTCTGGCACAGCCTTTAACATCATTCCCCAAACTGCCGAACTGAATGGCACAATCCGCACCTTCGAGCCTGAAATCCGCAAGCTTGTTCTTCAACGCTTCGATGAGATCGTACGCGGCATTGCCGCATCCATGAACTGCGAAGTGGAGATTACCATCAAACAAGTCACTGCGCCGGTTATCAACAATGATGCAGTGGCTGAAAGTGTTTTGAACTCTGCCCAAACGCTCTTCCCCCAAACCGAAATCGATACAAATTCCTACCTCACCATGGGCGCCGAAGATATGGGCTACATGCTCGAAAAAGCAGACGGCTGCTACTTCTTTATTGGTTCAGCCAACGCTGAAAAGCATCTCAACTACAATCACCACCACCCCAAATTTGACTTTGATGAACAAGCTTTGATAACCGGCGCTGCGCTCATGGCAACAGCAGCGGCAGATATCTTGAAATAAGTTACTATGTTCATCCAGCAGTTTAACTGCTGGATGAACATAGCCCTACACAATCGCCATTACCCCTCTTACAACCAACGCCGCGAACAGCGCAACGATTACCGTCAGCCCGGCAATGACACCCATCGCACGTGTTCCCAATTCACGTCTCAAAACAGCCAGCGTTGCGAGACAGGGCAAATAGAACATCACAAATGTGGCATACACCACCATTTGCGTTGACGTGAGTGCTGATCCAAAATTTGCTGTCCCCAATGCCTGACTCAACATGATGAGCGATAACTCCTTGCGCAAGACTCCAAAGATCAGTGGGACGCCCACCGTAGGCGGCAAACCCATCACCCAGGTAAACGGACGTACCAGCCAATTAATGAAATAAGCCAGGTCAAAGTAATTGAGAATGGCAAGGACGGCACTGCCAGCAATCAAAATGGGCCACGCTTCGACAACAAATTCACGCATCCGAAACCAGGCTTTGTTCAGCACGTTCTTGAAAGTCGGCACACGATATGGCGGCATCTCCAGGATCAAACCGGGCGTATCTTCCGGCATCATGTTCGATAAGATACGTCCTGTGATGGCGATAATCAACAGGTTGAATAGATATAATCCAAACGCTGCCAGCGGACCAAGATAATATGCCACCAATCCAAACACCACTGCCAACCGCGCCGCACATGGGACAAGTGTGGCCAATGCCGCCGCAAGATAACGATCGCGGGGTTCTTCCAACGTCCGCGTGGACATGACCGCCGGGACGTTACAGCCATAACCAAGAATGAACGGCACAATGGCTTTGCCATGCAAGCCAATGCGATGCATGAATGTGTCCATGAGAAACGCAATCCGCGGCAGATAGCCGATATCTTCGAGAATTCCCAGTCCGAACAGGAACGGCAATAAATAAGGCAGTACGATCGCCACACCTGCTGCGATCCCCTGCATCACTCCCAAAATAATTTCAGAGATCAATGTCGCGTTGCCAAATGGAGATAATGCGCCTTTGGTCAACATATCGAACAACTTCAACAAAGGCGGTTCGGTGACTTTGCCAATTCCATACACAGCTTGAAAGAACAAAAACAAAACGAACAATAAAATCGCATACCCCCACACCGGATGCAGCAACACATCATCTAACCTATCGCGTAAAGTGACTTTCCGTTCGCCGCGCGTCACATATTTTTCAGCTAATTCACGGGCATACACGTGTCGCACTTCCACATTCCGCATTCTGCCTTCCGCCTTCTGTCTTCTGCTTTCTGAATTCTTCCCCACCTCCAGACTCTTCAAAAACAATCCCTTCACCCCGCGTCCCTTACTCGCCACCAACGGCAAAACTGGAATACCCAACTCGCACGCCAAACCTTCGCCATCGATCTTCAATCCCAAACGCGTTGCTTCATCCATCATGTTCAGGGCGAGGATCAAAGGTTTATTTAACGAGAGCAACTCCAGGCTTAGTTCAAGAGCCGCAGCAAGCTGTGTTGCATCCGCCACGTTGATGATAACGTCCACATCTTTTGAATCCAAATATCGCGCAGCCTGCGTCTCCGCGGGGCTGCCACTTTCGAGTGTGTATGCGCCCGGCAAATCGACAAGTTCAATCACCTGCCCTGCCACCCGCACACAGCTTTCAGTAAACGTCACAGTCGTGCCGCTGAAATTTCCGGTCTCGGCTTTGTAACCTGCCACCTGATTGAACAAGGTGCTCTTGCCGCAATTCGGCTGACCGATCAACGCAATCTTCATTCAACCTCTACCATAATTTTTTCAGCCACCACGCGCCCCAACGCGATCTCGCGCCCGTTCACTCCCACCAATAACGGACCGCCCAACGGCGCAACTCGCAACACACGCACAAAATCACCGTTGTGCAAACCATACTGCCGCAACTTGGATTGCAAACGCTCGCCGATCGAAACCAACCGCGCCCGCTGACCATTCGGAACATTCAAAAGATTAATCACGTCTTCGTTATAACTTGCGTGCATCCATTATCATAGTGACGAATATCCACTATAGCGATATACAATATCTTGAATTTGGATTTAAGGATTAAACGATCATGAGATTCAACATAAAGATTTTTATCCCGCTTCTTTTCTGGACCCTGATCCTGTGCGCCTGTTTAACCAGCCTCCCCGCCACTGACGCCGGTCCACTTAGTCCCGTAACATCGTTATCGGCAGCAACAGAAATAACCCCTGAGATTCTTCCTAAATCACCTGCTCGTCCAATCCCAAAGATCGTTCAAACACTTCAAACACCGCACATTGACCAACCACCAAACGAAAACGAAGCAACCATCACACCTGCTTCTGAGCGCTGTGGTGGCTATCAATGGGCGTATAGAGACTTACCTGATCTTTCAAGTAAATTTCTTCAAGCAATTCAACAACTTCAGCCTTCAGCGCAAGCGAAAGCCTTTGCCTTTGGAGAAGATTGTTTCTACGCCGACGGTCACGCTGACTTCATCGCCATGGAAACAGACTTCAATATCACAGTCCAAATCAATGACACAACCGATACAAACGAATGCGGCACATGGGTTGTGAAAATCATGCAAGTTATTTTGGATATTCCAAAGGAAGAGATTGTCGGTCCGCGACCGGGGCGGGTAGCTCTATAGCGTTTCAAGCTGGGAACGATCAAAAGAATATCAAATTCTATATTGATAGATATCAGTCTTTACCTACAGGCTTGAGCAACACTGAAATCTGTGATGCCCTACAAGCACCACAATAAAATATGATCTTTCGCTTTACCAAGTGACAGTCACTTTCAAAGTGACTGTCACTTATTTTCACCCTTGACATGTCTCTGCATTTGTCGTATATTTCGTTTAGTAATTACTAAACATACATAACGAGACAGCCATGCCACAATCACTCACTAAGATCAAACAAGACTTTACCGAGGGACTCAGCCAGATCAGCCGTTTCTGGGGCTTCCCCAAAGGGATGGGCGCCATCTTCGCGGTACTCTATCTCTCCCCCACACCACTCTCCCTCGACGAGATCGTCACCGAAACCGGACTCACCAAAGGTGCGATCAGCACCGAGATCCGCGCCCTCGCCCGCATGGGATTGGTCCATCGCTCCACCAAACTCGGTGATCGCAAGGATTACTACGAAGCTGAAGCTGATTTCTACGCTACCATTCGTTCCATTTTGAAGGAAAGACAGAACAGCGAGTTTGATCGCGCTGTCCGTTCCGTGAAAGAAACGCTGACAAAGATGGACGAGAGTTGGGTGGATAACGACGAATGGAAATTCATCTACGAACGCGTGCAGGCATTACAAGAATTTTTCGATGCGATCGACAGTCTGTCGAAAGCCGTCATCAAGTTGGATAAATTAGGGCTTTCGAATGTTACGAAGATTTTAGGTGTGTTGAAATAAAACTCTGGAGTCGGTCAGCTTGCTCCGCGTTTGTCCATCAGCAAGCCGATGGACTCCAGAATCAAGGAGAACAAAATGAAAATCGCAGTTACGGGCGCATTCAGTTATTCAGGCAAGTACATCGCCGAGCGACTTATCGCCCGCGGCGAGGAAGTCATCACCCTCACGGGGCATCCCAATCGCCCCGACCCGTTCAATAAACAAGTCAAAGCCTATCCATTGGATTTTGATGAAGCCAGTATGACAAAGAGTTTACAAGGCGTGGATGTGTTGGTCAACACCTATTGGGTGCGCTTCGATAAAGGTGACAACACCCAACCACGTGCTGTGGAAAACACGCGCAAGCTCGTCAACGCTGCCAAAGCCGCGGGCGTCAAACGGATAGTGCATATCAGCATCGCCAATCCGTCAGCAGAATCGCACCTCCCCTATTATTGGGGCAAGGCGGCAAACGAGAAAGCAGTGATTGAATCAGGAATGGCTTATGCGATCCTGCGCCCGACCGTTTTGGTTGGCACGGAAGATATTTTGATCAATAACATCGCGTATCTCATGCGACGCTTTCCAGTCTTCTTTATCCCCGGCGATGGGTCGTACGGCATCCAGCCGGTGTTCGTAGAGGATTTGGCTGACCTCGCCGTGGAAGGTGTTTACAGCCAGGAGAATTACATCATTGATGCAGTTGGTCCCGACAGCTACACCTTCAAAGAATTTGTAAAGCTGATCGGTGAACGGGTCGGCGTACAGCGACCATTGATCTCTGTCCCACCGCGGTTGGCGTTGTTCGCCGCCCAATTCTTGAGTCTCTTTGTGGGAGATGTGATCTTGACTCCCGAAGAAGTGGATGGCTTGATGGGCAACTTACTCGTCTCGAAAGAACCGGCTCGCGCCAAAACCGCCTTCAAGGATTGGCTGAATAGTAACCGCGAGACTGTCGGCGTAAAGTACGCGTCAGAATTACAGAGGCATTTCTAATGAAACCCCAAACTTTTTTACGGCTTTCACTACTAACCCCCTATTTGCTTTGGGGCATGAGTGCAATCGTTGCGCTGGTTGTGAGTTCTTCGAAAAACACAGCGTTCGATACCAACCCAATCATGAATACGCTTTTATATATCCCAATGCTTTACGCCTTCGGAATATTCATATGGGGTATTCCGTATACACTATTAGCAGTTGGTCTAGGGCTATGGAGTCGCAACAAGCCTAGCCAAAAAGCACTAAAGACATTTGTCTGGTCCCCTGTCATGCTGGCAGTCCTTATAGCGTTTGAGGTATTTGCTTTTTCGCTCAACTGGAATGACTTGGGGGCAGGCTTCTCGCAAAACTCGATAGATTTCGGGGCATCCATTTTGGCGATGGGAGCGCTGGCGATCGTGTTTGGTTATCTTTCCATTGGGGTCGTGGCTGGGATCTATAAAGTATTGACCTTGCGGAATCTCATCAAAAACGAAGAACAGATGCTACATCCGGCACCGGCTACCTTTCCAAATCAAACAACTTTATGATCAATGATGAGATCACTTAAACAAAAACGCTCCGTTCAGGATTAGCCTGAACGGAGCGTTTTAATAAACATCAACCTAATGCCACGACGCCATTGCATTTGGGGCTATCGATACAACCGTAATACTTCATTCCAGCCTTCGGTCCCTCGCGGTGGATGCGCAGGACCATCATCCGGCCGCAGACGGGGCACATTGGAACCGAATCAGATTTCCCCGAAGCGCGCAGCGGAGCGGAGTCCTTTACTTTCAGCACTGCCAGTTGAAACAATTCCGCCACGTCATGCTGCACATAACGTTCGCTCGAAGGGATATGCACGAGCGGAATGCCCGCGCTAAGGAATAGATCCTGCATAAATTGATCGGCTTCGCGCGTCTCGCTTTTGACAACCGGCTTGACCAACTCGACACCCAGCGCCGGGTTGAATGTGGTGGGATCACACAATAAAAAATCTACATGCTTGCGAAAGATCTTGTTGAAAAAATGGACGTTCTCATTCGGGCGCACGATATAAAAAATATCGTTCAAGCCCACCTTCGGGCAGATCACATAGCGCCGCCCGACCATCTCTTGCAGGGTTCGAAACAAAGCCAATTCAGGCGTGGACATAAAATGTTCCCGCAGACGATACGGCAGCCGGTCATCAGGCTCTTTCGAATGAATTGGTTTCGTTTCGGGAATTTTCATATTCAGCCCATTATACTGCCTCTCATTCTCAGCCCCCGGTTTTTGGATGCTGACAACATAACAAACTGGTGACATAAATTACCTGACATCTTTATAACTGGGATGTAGAATCGTTGTGTAGTTTTTACCCAAATAATAAGGAGAGTTTTATGAAATTAATCAAGAAGTTTTTTTGGATTCTGGTAGCCGGAGCGGTTGGGATATTTTTGCTGATCCAACTCATCCCGTTCGGACACACCAACACGAATCCAGCCGTCGTTTCAGAGCCGAATTGGTCGAGCCCTGAGGCGCGCGCACTGGTCAAGCAGCATTGTTTTCAATGCCATAGCAACGAAACCAATTGGACGTGGTATGCCAACATTGCCCCCGGTTCCTGGCTGATCGCCTATGATGTGATCGAGGGTCGTGATGCCTTCAATTTTTCGGATTGGAACACTTATTACGGCGAATTAGATGAGATGGTTCAAGCGGTTCAGGAAGGCGAGATGCCGCCCATCCAATATTGGATCTTCCATCCAAGCTCAAGGCTGAATGCGCAACAAAAACAGGATTTGATCAACGCACTGGAAAGTTCACTCAAGTAAAAACAAAGTCCCCGTTATGGGGACTTTGTTTTTTGACTGCGCGTCAATTTCAGGACCTTCGACTTGAGTGCGGCGTTAACCGCCAATCCTTCCCTGTGAGTATGACCTTCTTCGCCTTCCCATGAACCGAAGAAGCCACCCGCTTCACGGAAGATCGGCGGGAAGGGCGCTACATCCCAGATTTGAATTTCGGGGTCAAGATACACTTCAGCGCGTCCAGTGGCAACCATGGCATATCCATAGGCATCGCTCCAGCCACGACCAAAGAAACATTCCTTATGTAAATTCTCGAACACATCTAGCCGTTCTTTGGAACGGAAGCCCGACCAACTCGTGTAACAGAACACGGCTTCTTTGAGCTTGGACACCTTCGAGACATGTACACGCTTGCCATTATTCCACGAGCCGAGACCATCCGCCCCGTAAAGGAGTTCATCCAATGCCGGGAAGCAGACTGCACCCACACGCGAGACGCCTTCGATCTCCAACCCGATCAACACCGAATAAAAAGGGACACCTTTGATAAAAGACTTGGTCCCATCGATCGGGTCAACGATCCAGCGGAAGGGAT